>CAUVLQ010000018.1:0-3270 GCA_963552955.1 uncultured bacterium | reverse complement strand
CTCACTCGTTAGTAGCACCTTCCTCTCTTGATATAGCATCAGGCCCAACCGATGGAAATGAATCTCCTCCGTCAGTAGAATTTTTTGGGGCAAAGAAATCTAACAAATCCTTATCAAAATCCTCGGTCGTTGGGGACTTCCAAGCGCTCTGAGCATCTCAGCTATCATCAGTTTTCTTCTCTGTCGGAAGCACCGCACTATTTATACTTTTAATATCAAATCATTCTTCTCAAAGAGCTGTTTGATTGTCTGGAACTAAAGTAGTGAGTATCTCATTTAGCTCACTCTTTTTTTTGTTTAAGACAAGATCAAGAATTTCCCAGAAAGTCTTTTTTGTATGTATTGTTTCCTGTAAAATTTTATCATTTAGGTAAGAAGTCGTTTCTCACATTTTAACCGTTTCTGGAATATGTCAAAACCTCAGCTCAGTTACCTCACTTGGAAGGGGATCTTTTTTGGAATAATAACGAGGATGCTTCATGCATTCATCTTCCAGCTCCTTAAGCACCTTGAAAGTCTTCTTTTCGATTGCATCTTTCAATACTTTAGCTCTCTTGAGGATCTCATCATCAGAGAGATCCAATGTATTTGTTAAATCTTGAAGAGCATCTTTTATCACTGAGTCCTGCTCCTTATACTCTTTCTCTTTGAGTTCTAATATACTCTCCTTTAGCTCAGGAAATTCGTTGATATTCATTTTCTTCTTCAAAAGAAATAAAATAATTAACTTTATTATATCTGTTTTTTATTTTTTGTCAAATTTAGTAGCTATTTCCACTTGCTTTTCAAACCAAGATTTCTACATATAGAAATAAATATCTTTTTATTTCTACTTAAAAAAACATGCAACAAACACTCATTATTCTAAAGCCAGATGCCGTACAAAAAAACCTTATTGGAGCAGTGATCTCTCGTTTTGAACAGGCGGGATTCAAAGTTAAAAACCTCTATGCCCTCAAAGCGTCTAAAGAAATCCTAGAAAGCCACTATGAAACTATTGGGAAGCTCCTCACTAGGACAAATACTGAAATTTTTAATGAAGTTGTAGAATATATGGCTTCTGATACGATTATTCCATTACTTTTGGAAGGAGAGAATGTGATAGAAGCTGTGAGAGCTATGGCTGGAAAAACTCGCCCTCGAGAAGCAGCTCCTGGAACTATCAGAGGCGATTTCTGAGCAAAAGACCCTAATGGACCAATCCACAATGTAATCCATGCCTCTGCAAACGAGGAAGAAGCTGAACTTGAAATCAAACTTTGGTTTCCAAATAACTAAAAGAAAATTCTTTTTCGAACGAAAATTCAAAAAAAACCTGATCAAAAGTCAGGTTTTTCTTTTTTTCATACATTATGAAGATACTATTTTTTTGCCAACGAAGCAAGTCCCTTCATTGCCTCGAGCACCTCAACTGGGATCATCCAAATAGTAGTATTTGACTGATCAGAACTAATATCATTGATTGATTGTAAAGTTCTCAAATGAAGCGCACCTGGAGCCTCAGAAAGCATAGTTGCAGCCTTAGTAAGATTCTCAGCACTCGCAAGTTCCCCCTCTGAAGTAATAATCTTTGCTCTCTTTTCTCTTTCTGCCTCAGCCTGCTTACCAATTGTTCTCTTAAGGTCATCTGGAATATTGATATCCTTTAGCTCTACAGAAAGCACATCAACTCCCCAACTATCAGATTTTTCATCAACAATCGCCTTAATTTTCATAGCAGCCTGCTCTCTTTTCGCCAAAAGCTCATCAAGCTCAAACTGTCCAACAATATTTCTCATAGTCGTCAAAGCGAACTGTGTCATCGCATAATCAAGGTTTCTCACATTCAAAACTGCTCTTTCCACCTGATCTTCTTTAATCCTATAGTAGATAACAGCATTAATTGTACATGAGATGTTATCCTTAGTCATTGCTTCCTGAGATGGCACATCAACTGCCTTTTCTCTGATATCCACTCCAATAGTCTGCTCCATCACAGGGATAATCAAATTAAGACCCGGAGTTAAAACTCTCGTATACTTTCCGAAAGTAAGGACAACTTTTCTCTCGTACTGATTTACGATTCTTACCATCATAAGCAAAAGAACAACAATTACCGCTAATACAATCCATCGCATCTTTATATTTGGTAATAGAATAAAAAACTAATACAATCAATCTAAAGCAGAAAAAAAATCTGACTTCTTCTCCATTTATGCACTCAGAGAAGTCCTGATACTAATTGCATCATTTACCATTTCATGCTTCACATTGTGAAATAAGCTCTCCGGCTCTGGATACTCCACCTGCTCCTCAAAAAGGCGAACTCCTGCTTCACTACTTATATCTGATTCTGAAGCCTCCTCTGCTGGCAAACGAGAGAGAAAATCCAAAATCTCATCCATATTTCCTAGGAAAGTCTTCTCCTCATCCGGAGTAAGATGCAACTTTGAAAGCTTAGCTAGGTGCTGGAGCTGTGTAGAATCAAGTTTCATACCATATTTTCATAAAACTAAAGAACTATACTTTAAAGATACTATTTTCTCCATAAAATACAAGCAGAAAAAATCAGATTTTTCTGAAATATTCTTTCCAACCTAGAAAATAAAATATCAGAGAGAAGAATAGAAATTCGAAAGTATTAAAAGCCTTTTCCTCGGATTTTACCTTATTCCGAACAAATAGAATAAGATTCTATTGACATTTACAATAAAATACATATAATGTTTTTATTTTAATCTATAGTTAGTAAAAAAATGAACAATCAATCATACATTAAACCAGAGATCAATAAAGAACATCCTCGTATCAAAAATCGTACTCCAGACCAGCAAAAGTATAGAGACGATCTCGCTCAAGTTCTGAAAGCCAATCGTCAACTGGGAGACATGGGTAGCCGTGCTGCTAGAATGGTACTTGAAAATGAGAGCGAGAGTGCAGAATATATGTCTGCAAAGGAAAATATTCCTGAAGATTTGGCAAAAGATATATTAGAATATATATCACATTCAGAGGAGCCAGAGGATTTTTCAGAGGAGCCAGAGGATTTGGAAATTGATAGGATCTTAGGAAAATCCAAAGGAGTTAGTCATCAAAAAATCGCAGAATCTCTTATTGAGAAAGGTTTTGGATATGATGTCGTAGTAAATTTAGAGAAGTTTGAGGGACTTGACCATAAAAAAATCGCAGAACTTCTTATTAAGAAAGAAGATTGATCTGCTCTCGCAGACAATTTAGAGAAGTTTGAGGGACTTGACCATAAAAAAATCGCAGAACTTCTTATTGAGAAAG
>CAUVLQ010000017.1:0-6338 GCA_963552955.1 uncultured bacterium | reverse complement strand
TAATTTTGTATTCCATTTTTTCAAAAGTTCCTCATAATTTTCTCTAGAAAAGCTTAATGATTTAGCAGAATCATTACTAGCAATAAAATTCGCCCCCTCATTTAAGGATTTAGGATCCCATCCCGAAATATCCTGATCAAAAGAGAATGCATTCAAAAACATTGCAGCCATAGTAGTTACCTTTTCAACATTCCAACTTCCTATTGGTTGATTGAATTTTCGCGCTCAGTGGAACATTCCATACATATTTGTCACCTTCTCTGTATTCCAATTTCCTATTGGCTGATTGAAACTTCTTGCTCAAGCAAACATATACTTCATAGTTGTCACACTACTCGTATTCCAATTTCCTATTGGCTGATTAAAACCTGTCGCTCAATAAAACATTCCATACATATTTGTCACCTTCTCTGTATTCCAATTTCCTATCGGCTGATTGAAATTTGAAGCATATTGAAACATAGTATTCATAGTAACAACCTTACTGGTATTCCAAGTAGAAATATTCCCATTAAACTTTTCAGCTCAATGAAACATTCCATACATATTCTTAACATTTGAGACATCCCAAGCAGAAAGATCTTGATCAAAAGTCTTTGCATTGAAGAACATCTGTCCCATTTCTTTTACATTGCTCGTATTCCAATTTCCTATTGGTTGATTGAAGTTCGTAGCTCATCCAAACATATAGAGCATATTCGTTACATTACTCGTATCCCAACCCCCTATGGGTTGATTAAAGTTTTTTGCTCAGTAAAACATCGCCCCCATTTGATTTACCTTACTCGTATTCCAATGAGAAATATCAATATTAAAGCTTTCTGCCCTATTAAACATTCACCCCATATTGGTTACATTACTTACATCCCAGTTTGAAATATCAGAGTTAAATTTTACAGCTCAAAAAAACATACTTGCCATTGCAGTCACATTACTCGTATACTGATTTGATGGAAAAATAATCTGACTTTTAAAGTCATTAAATAAACTATTTGCTACATTTGGAAACCAAACATCCTGCTTAAATTCGACCTTGGTAATCTCCTCTGTTTTCAGACTAAGAGCATTCACCATGGTATTCCATTTAGCAGTCACAATTTGTCC
Organism: uncultured bacterium; assembly: GCA_963552955.1. Taxonomy (GTDB): domain Bacteria; phylum Patescibacteriota; class Gracilibacteria; order Absconditabacterales; family Absconditicoccaceae; genus HOT-345. The sequence goes on along the minus strand of CAUVLQ010000017.1, from coordinate 5,234 downwards.
TGTCCCTACTCAACGAGGTTGAACAGTCAAGATTTGAGTTCCTTGATCCCAAACTCCATCAACATTCGTTCACAGATCAAAAGTCTGACTAGGAACACTTACCGCAGCAGAACTAAGTAATGTCTTTCCTCCTCCGAAAAAAACAAAACTCAGAAATACTAAAACAAGCATCTTTCAGATTTTTTTCATTTTTTTATCTTCTATTTTATAAAATAACGGCTGAATTATATGTATCTTCCAATAGAATGCAAAACAAAATTCTTAATCATAAAAGAGAATATACCCCAATAATCGAATAAAATATAAATCAAAAAAACCTGAATTTACATTCAGATTTCCCCTTTCTTCTAAATATCAGAGTGAAGTTTAGAATTCGGATTTACATAACTCGTTCTCTTAACTACCAAAGGATTATTAGTATCATAGATACTAAACATAATATCAGGATACTTCTGCACAAAGTTTGTCTGCATTGCGTCCTGCATCGCATCGATATTCTCCAAAGAATCATCACTAAATCCCATCTGAGAAACAATATACTTCCTATATATAGGATGCTCGGGTAGTGAAGCTACAAAATTATCAAAAGCTAAGACCTTTCTAGCTGGAACAGACAAAGTATGGGGGATATTGCTCTTTTCAGCAAACTCACGATTGGAACATGGAGCATAGTAGGACATCTCTAAGTATTTTGCAATCAACTTATCCAGGTTTTTTGTCTTTGTTCCTACACGCTTATTCATATTTTCCTTAAATTGATCATGTTCTTCAGCAGTCAGTCCCTCATAAAGCAAAGCCTGATGTGATTCAATAAGATCATAAACCTGATTTCCACGTGCAGTAATCAGTCAGAGCGGTCTAGCATTAATATTCGCTTTTTTAAAATTTTCCCAGCTTGGCCCTATCTTCTCAGCATTCAAAGCATTAAGCAAATCCTGTTTCATAGCACCTGGAGCTCTGAGACCACGATATGCTTGTTCTCGATCACCATTTGGTAGTCTATATCCAGGTTTTTGGATCATAGGTTTCAAATCTTTATCAGAAATTTCCTCCTCTACCCAAACACTTTCAGTTCCTTTTTCAGTCTGCTTGATAACCTCTCTCTCAACAAAAACCTTCAAATCCGTATGCAATAAATTATCATCAATATCAAAAGCATACCCTTTTATATATTTTTCTCTCATTACTACCAGCAAACAAAATAAAACACAAATTAGAGAATATACTATAAAGATATTGACTTATTTTTCAAGATATATTTTATATAGCAGAAAGATAAAAAAAGAAAAAACTGAGTTTTCCCCAGTTTTTATCTAGAGATAGAATCAGGTTTTTTGGTAAATCTCTTCAATCTTTCTAGTCGCAATAGCGTTCACCTTTTCACTATGCTCTTGAAGAAGTTTCCTTACCTCATCATCTGAAATCTCAGCAAATCTCTCCTGTAATGGCAAAAGAAACGCCGAAAGTTTTTCATATAAATATTCTTTTGCATACTTATACGAAAGCCCACCTGCCAAATACTTCTCTCTCAAAATCTGATCTTCTTCAGCATCGATCAAATGCTTCACAATTTGATAAACATTACATTCATCAGGATTCTTCGGCTCCTCAACAGTCTTTGTATCAGTCGGAATCTGTTTGACTTTCTTGAGCAAAACATCTGCGTTATCCAAGAGCCCAATATAGTTATTATACGACTTTGACATTTTTCTTCAGTCAATACCAATAATTGTTGCAACTTGTGGCTGAATAAACGGTTCTGGAAGCTTAAAAGTTTCTCCATATGCAGCATTAAACTTTTGTGCAATATCTCTCGCATATTCAACATGTTGTTTCTGATCCTTCCCAACTGGAATAATATCCGCATCATACAGGAGAATATCCGCCGCCATAAGTATTGGATAGCAAAAGGTTCAAACTCAGATTTCTCCAGCCTTTCCCTTCGCTAGAGCGTCCTTATAGCTATGCATTCTCTCCATCGTCCCCATAATCGTCAAACAAGTAAGCACCCAACTAAGCTGCGCATGTGCAGGGATCAAAGCTGGATTATAGATCAATGTACGCTGCAAGTCTACTCCACAAGCCATATAGAGCTTTGCAATAGTCATAGTATTTGCCCTCAGTTCATCAGGATTATGAGTTTGAGTAAAACCATGCATATTCGCCAAAAAAAGAAAAAATTCTGAATCTTGTTCTGTTTTTTGCAGTTCAATGAACGGTCTTACCGCTCAAAAATAATTTCCCAGGTGAAGTTGCTGCCCTGTTGGTTTAAGTCAGGTAAGAATTCTTTTTGCCATTATCTCATCAAATATAAAGCCAATTTGTCTCATAATAGGGAAATGCGGCGAGGTTTCAAGAATTTTTTTAACTTTATCATTTAAATCTACGAAGATTTTCAGATTTTATGCCTTCTCTACTTTTCTATCTTGACTTTTAGTAGAAAATATTTATAGTTTTCATCGTAAATAAAATCATAAAAAATAAATTACTATGTTAGACACGGTAAACAAATCAGAATATCTGACTATTTCAGATGTTGCTCGCCTATTTCGCATTGAAAAAAGCATAAGGACCAATGTTATGAGACTGCTTCTCAATATTGAAGGAACAAAGAACCTAGATTTAGAACTTAATTTTTGTGACTTCTATGCTGTAGTTAGTAGAGAAAAATTAGAAGAAGCGCTTGAAATAACAGAACTACCACAAACCTTTATGACAGTCAAAGAAGCAGTTCAAAAACTCAAGATTACTGAACGAAGAGTTAGACTCTTAATCAGTAATAGAACACTCAAAAATTATGCGGAAAATCTGAAAAGAGAAATATTGCTTCACCCTCAAGCAGTTTCCAAAGTAGGGAAATTTATTCGATCAACCTTACTTTCTCAACAAGATTCCCCAAAGTATCCTCTACCAAAGCAAAATTTTAGAGACAATAATATTACAAAAAAACAGGAAACTGAGGAAGAAAGAAAACAAAGAGAAATCGAAATTGCAAAGATTAAGGCGAAAGTTGAAAGTTATAAAACTTTAAAACCAATGAGATTCTTTGATAGAGAAGCATCTAAAGCATAGCTTTGACAAAAAAAAACCTACTGTATCAGTAGGTTTTTTTCTCTATTAACATTCTCCAAATAAATTATTCAATCCAATCTGTGAATACTCTATAATCATGCTGAAGTTCTGTATCTGATTTCAGCTTTTTTTCCATATTATTGATCGCATAAATCGCTGTAGCATGGTTCTTACCTCAGAAATATTCACCTATTTTTTCGAGTGTCCATCAAAAATATTTCTTTGCCAAAAGCATCAAAAGCTGACGTGCTGTACTAATTTCCTTTTTTCTACTATCAGATTTCAAATCCTCAATAGAAAGCGAATAATACTGTGCGACCATTTCAACTAATGTCTCAAAATTTTTCGTGCTTTTCTTATTCTGCTGAAGGACATTTTCCATTGTCTTATGCCTCTCATCTGAATAGTAACCAAGCGTCTTAAGACAATTATACACATCATCTTCAGAAATCTCAAGGCCAGAAAGCTGTTGTCTAGTAATCAAAATATTCAAAGCTCCCTCAAGTTCTCTAACATTACTCTTGATATATTGCGCCATCAGTGAAAGATATTCAAAATCAATCTGAAGCCCCTTTCTCTGTAATTTTTCCTCCAAGATTGCGATCCTTGTTTCAAAATCCGGAGCCTGAATATCCGCTACCAATCCCTTTTGAAACCTTGAAGTAATCCTCTCTTCCAAAAGAGTCAATTCCTTTGGAGGACGATCAGAAGAAATAATAATCTGCTTTTTCTTCATATTAAAATCGTTAAAGAGATTGTGGAATACTTCTTGAGTTCTATCCTTTCACGCCAAAAATTGAATATCATCAACAAGCAAAACATCTACATTCTCAAACTTTTTTAGCAATTTAGGAATAGTATTATTTCTAAGCGCATTTACGATTTCCTGAATCAGATTTGAACTCGGTAAATAAATCACTACTTTATCAGGATTTTTCTGCATAATTTCATTTCCAACCGCCTGCATAAGGTGCGTCTTCCCAAGACCAACATTTCCATACAAAAAAAGAGGATTATAGACAATACCTGGATTTTCCGCGACCGCCTTCGCAGCAGAGAAAGCAAATTGATTATTTGCTCCAGCCACAAAAGTATCAAATGTATAGGTCGGATCAAACAAAATTCAAAAATACTGACTTAGTTCAGCTTTTACTGTCTTTTCTAAAGCAAAACTCTGTTCCTGAGGAACTTTTTGCTCATCTGCAATATTTAGAAATTTTTTGAGATCCAAAAGCAGTTCATGTTTCCCACTAGAAAATGGAGTATATACCGCATATCTAAGGGAAAATTGAGGATTATACACACTCTGAATAGCTTCCTTAAGCGCCTTATTAAATAGCTTTTTAATCTGAATCAGAATAAAATCATTAGGAACTCAGATTACAACTTCCTTTTTTACTTCATCAATATCCGTAATCCCAATATTTCAGAGAAAAGTCAGCATTTTCTTATGATCAAATTGCCCAGCTATCGCTAAGATTATTTTTTCTCGGAGCTCACGAAGATATTGCTTTTTAGCAGCATCATGTTCTGAGAGAGTATCAATAAGCATATCTTTTTTGTTAGATAAAATTAATTTTTCTGGAGTATCACATATCAGATTTTGTATTCTTTATTGATACCAGAGGCCGGATTGGTATAATTTCAAAAATCCTTTACAGTAAAGTTTTTTCCCAAATATTTAAAATCCTCAAGCGTATACTTTACAACTCAATCTTTTTCATTCATGAGTTCTGAGTCACTATGATGATAAGTTAGGAAGACAAGCCCTCCTCTATTCAAATGATCATAAATTGAGGAGATGAAAGCTCCTAAAACATACTCTTTATCCATGTACATCACAATATGCTTCGCTATGATGAAGTCATAGTTTTTTGTAATCTTGAACTCACTGATTTTACTTTCATAAAAAGTCACACTTGGATGCACTTTTAGATAATCAGGATACAGATTTCTAACTGAAGTATCTTCTACGGCATCAACCTGAGCTCCATAGCTCGCTGCCAAAATACTAAAATACCCCTTACCAGCTCCAAGATCCAAAATAGTTTTTGGATGATACTGCTCAATCAATTCACTCACAAGTCTTGCTCCTTCCATAATTCTTAGTTATCAAAAAATAAATGCTACTCCACAAATTTTTCTAAAGTCAAAATATTAAG
>CAUVLQ010000016.1:0-7911 GCA_963552955.1 uncultured bacterium | reverse complement strand
TAAACCTGATTTCCCTCTTACGATTCAGGCTTCTTATTGTTTTCAGCAAGATGCAAGAAAGTCGTTAACCCAAAAAGGCTATAAGATACAAGGGGATAAAAGAGACTGTAAATTGGAAGTTGGATTAGCTACTCAAACGGTAGCAAAACATCCAATAAGGAGTATTCTTACGGTTAGGAGCCTTCTTCCAGCGGATCAGATTAAAGCACAGATTTTGTCAGCAGGAAGTACGGCTTCTTATGCTGGTCGAAATTGTAGAATAAGGAATATACAATCCCCATGACTAATAGAATGTGTATTTGATATACTTTCAACAGAAAATGGTCGTAATATCCAACTAGAAATTACTGATGGAGTAAAAACTGAATCAGAGATAATCGAGTATCTTATTGATAACCAAGGTCCTGAATTGCCACAAGTTTATGTGGATACTGCAACAAATATTAATAATCCTCTAATTACTCTCCCGCAATTCCCATTAGACAGAGGAGGGGCAGGAGTCAAGGACTGTTCTCTTTCTTATATAGGCGCTGATGGTGCTACTAAGACGCTTCCTATTGGATTAGGGGAACAGGTTCAGCTTTTAAATTTATCCCCCCTATCTGTGACTCATAAAGTCCATACTATCAAGGTTCAATGTAAAGATATGTTGGACAATTTGGGGGATATTAACGAGATTAAGTTCCCTCCAATTATTGAATTCTCACTGAGAAATAAAACAATTATCAAAAAAAATCATGCGTTTACTGGAACTTTTACTCTTTATTCGCCGAGTTGAGCTCTTATTGAAAAAATGGAAATTATTAACTCAATTGGGCTTGGTATACAAAAGGTTGAATGTAAAGGTTCTAAGGATGCTAGCCAATCTTGGATATTTACACCAGGAAATTGGCAAGCGAGCTCTATGGGTGGGGGAAATGACAAGGACTACAAAATTGAGTGTAGTTATCAATGAATATGAGATTTGAGTTGAGAATTAAAAGTCCAGGTTCTAGATGAACATGGTGCTCAGGGGAAGAATAGTCAATCTATAACAATAGATGATGATAAGCCAAGTATTGCCATATCTCCAGAACAACAGATTTCATCTGGGAATATTAATGTTACTATCACAATTACTGACAATTTCAAGCTTAATCCAGATGGGACTACTATTGATGGGGAGGAGCTTGATCTTAGCACATGTACTGAGAAGTCTGCAAGTAAGTTAGTTTGTTCGTATACGATCATAGGTCCGGTAAAAGATAAGGAAATTACTGTTGTAGCTCAGGATAGTGCTGGGAATGAAAATACCAAAAAAAGCTGAGCTTTTACTATTGATGTGGATGCACCACTTATTAGTAATCCGATAAGTTTGGTCTATCTTGCAAGTGGAACTATTGCAAAAGTTTCGTTTAGTGTAGAAGATAATTACGGAGGGGTTGGTCTTCGAACTCAAACGGATTATGATAATAATGTTGCAGGATTTGATCGAAATGCTCTTAGCTATTTCTTTTCTAGTCAGGATGATTGTTCAAGTGTTGAAGGGCAGACTATTTTAGCTCCCTGAGCTACAGAACCATTTACGTTGAACTTTGAAATTGATGATGCGAATCAGAATGGGAAGTATCTTTGTGTAGTAGTAAAAGATAAAGTCTGAAATACTCAGACAGGAGTCCTTGCATCAGCTATCAACTTAAATCTTGCTCCTACCCTTATCGATAAAACACTTACGCTTGATGAAAATACTCCGATCACTACTCAAATCCTTACCTTAGATGGGCAGGATCAAAATGCTGGGGATACATTGAGTTATCAGATTATCGGTGGGAATGCTGGGAATGCGTTCTCAATCGCTGGAGATAAACTTCAGGTAAATGGAGCACTTGACTATGAAACCTTGAGTTCTTATCTTCTAACAATTCAAGTCAAAGATCAGCTCTGATTAACAGGAGAAGCAAAAGTTACGATTACTTTGAATGATATCGATGAGATTTCACCAGTAATTAGTCCTATTGCGAATGTGAGTTATCAACATTCTACGCCTATCATTCCTATCCCATTAGTATCAACTGATAATGGTGGAGCAGTAACGCTTCAGGTAAACGGATTACCAGCAGGTTTAACCTTTGATATTGCAGGATCTCAAATTATTTGAACGACTCCAGCTACTCCAGGAAATTATCCTATCCAAGTGGTTGCGATTGATCAAGCAGGAAATCAAACTACAGTTCAGTTTACGCTAACCGTGATTGCTCCTGCTACTCCTACTAGTAGTTCAAGTTCTAGATGAGGTGGATGAGCGAGATTGATTATGGACCATTGTCCTAATGGAGATTTCTCAGCAAGTTACTATGACGGTAGCTGTGGAAACGACTGAAAACCAGTAGAGACAAAAGAAGTAGAAAAACAGCTCTTTAATCCAACGATTAAGACAAGTTGTTTTAATCCACTTGATCAGAAAACAGTAGATCAAGGGAATGCAATGACAGAACTCCTCAGGCAAGCGCATCAGATGCTCTATAGTTATCAGCTCACAAGATGGCAAGGAACTAAAGACTTTGCTCCAGAGAGAAGTTTGACGAGACAAGAAGCAGCAAGATTTATGACTGAGTTTGCTACAAATGTCCTTTGTAGAAAACCAAGTAGAAGCTATGCAGATCAGTTTACAGATTTAGGAGATGCAGATCCAACGCTGCTTCCCTATATCTATAAATCGTATGACTATCTGATCTTTAATGGAGATGCGAATCCAAACGGAGACAAAGCGAAAACAACTTTTAGACCGTATGATTTGATAACCGTAGATGAACTCTCTGCTATTATAACCAGACTTGTGAAGAATCAAACTATGGAAGAACCTGCGGAAGATCGAGCAAGGAATTATAGGAATTATATCGGTTCTATAGCATCAAAATCTGCTTTAAAGAATGATATTAGATGAATAGTTGCAGAGGTGATTTATGATCTCTATAGAAATAATGACTATGAACTTAAAGAAGTAGGATACGTGATCAAAAATTAAAATTCTTAGTTCTTAAAATCAAAAAACCTGAATTAAACTCAGGTTTTTTTGTTTTTTGATAGTGGTAGATTAATTTTCCGTCCTTTCTTCAGTAATTTCAGGCTTAAAGAAGTTATCCATAGTATGGAGCTTCCCTGGATTGAAGCTTGGGACAAAGAAGCTCACGGTTTGCCCAACATAACTACAGAGTGATACAATATCTCAGAGAATCTTGTAGGTATGAATTTTTGTGGTTCGTTCTTTTTTTATTAGAGTATCTTTGAGCATGAGGATGAAGATTTTATTGGGAGCAGAGCCAGGATTAAAGGTACAGCAATAGTCTACATGCCTATGTTTCGCAACGATATAGCAGAGTGTTCATCCCAGTGAATGTCCGCAGATTCGTTTTTTATACTCTTGATGTGATTTTCTTACTTGGTCAAACAGTTCAATACTTCCGGTTACTCTTGGATCGATGGCATTTACTCAGAGTATGATTTGAGCATCAGAGATAAGGTCAGAAGTATTTTTAAAGTCTGTTCCTCTATAGGCGATGATACAGATTTTTTCTTTGTGATTTAGATAAATACAGTGAAATATTGAATTATACATTGGTTCGAGATAAAAATCTCAGATTTGATATGGTCTTTTTTCTGGTGGGAGATAGGAATATCAGGTAATTTTTGCTAAAAGTTCGTCCTGAGGAGGAAGTTCAATATTCTTTTTGAGTTGGCTATTTTGCATTAGGGTGGCAACGGTTGCTTGTCAGCTTGGAGTCAGATTTTTTATCTCGTTTTCAATTGCTCAGAGTTCTGCTTGATGAGAGGTGTTTCAGAAAAAGTTCTGAGTTTGATTTCAGATTTTTTCTTTGGTTTGTGTAAAGTAATTGCTGAATGAATCTCGCCACTTTTTAACTTGCATTTTCTTCTTTAAAAAGGGCTAAAAAGTCTGGATTTCAGAAGATCTCGATCATTTTCTCCATTGTTTTTCTTTTTTTCTCTTCATCAAAAGGCTTGATCTGACCCAGTAATTCTCATACTACTGTGCGGTCTGTGGTATCGATCAAGTCTTGCTTGAAGTAGAGGTTGTTTCTATCAATTGCGATATCAGTTACGCCTGAGTCTTTGAGCTCTTCGATTTTTTGTTTAACTTCTTTAGTAAAGATTTTCAGATCATAGGGATTGATATAGGTGACACTGTGATCTTGCACAGCAGTATTTTTGTTTCTAGTAAGTGTTAGGAGGTGCCTGATAAATTTATATGCAAAGTATAAAAGGAAAATCAAAAATGCGATCAGATTTACAAATTGGAGAACTTTTCCAACCGTTCATGGGATCAAAAAAGATAAAAATCAGAATAATAAGAGCGAAACCATAGGTATTGACTTTATAAACGAAATAATATCTTGTGCAGACATTGATTTCTTTTGGTTGAGTTTTATGTAGACTAAGGCGCGTGTGATACTTGTTTCTCTAGGGATAGTAATCTTGTGAACAAAAAAGGTATCATTGATCATATGATCATTGTCATAAGTATCGATCTCTGCTCCTTGAACGAGTGTTGCTCGGCTCATCTTTTGAAAAGAATATTTGACATACATATCAATACAGAGAATATTTACAAATCAGATTTTCTGCAAAAACTCAATGCTTTCTGGAAAGAAATCATTGTTGCTAGAATATTGCAATCAGAGTTTTGGAGAGGTATCTGAGATTTGCATTATTATTCTTGAGATAAAATATTCTTTTCTATTATACAGATAGGGGAGTAAAAAAGCAAAAAAATCAGATTTTTTTTCTTAGTTTGAGTATTAGAAATATTGCTTAAGACTAGTGAAATTATCTCTTTAGATAGTTTCTTTTTTGTGAAAATGTAAGTTTCCTTGATTCTTTTGTTGAGTTCTCTATACTGATCTGAAGTCAGATTTTTAGATTTTTTTGCTTTTTGATGGCATATGATAGTAAGCATACATTGCTTTTAGACTCTAAAGAGGGATATAATCTTACTGAGACTGAGTACAAAAAATATTGGCCGCATTTGAATTCTTTCTATAGTTTGGATTTCAATAGATTTGTTTCGAGAGAGAGAAAGGGGTATCGTGTTTTGGACTTGGGGGCATGAGATGGAAGAATGTATGAGCAACTTATGAAAATCTCTCCAGATGAATACGTAGCTTGCGATTGTGCTGAGAAGCTTTTAGCAAAGCATCCTTCTAAGGGAGTAAAAGTGATCTGTGATTTGCAACAGGACTGGACTATGTTTGAAGATGAATCGTTTGATTTCTTATGTGCATTTTTTTTGCTTGAGCATATTGAGGATTTAGAGCATTTTTTTGCTGAAGCTTATCGTGTTTTAAGACCAAATGGTCAGATTTTGATTGGGCATTTTTTACAAAGAAGGCTTTTCCTTTGGAATATTAATGCAAAAAGATTTAAAATCGTTCAATATCCACATACTATTGAGGAAATAGAAAAAGAAGCGAAAGAAATCTGATTCTTTACAGGGATAATGCCACTTCGTGATGTCTGTGATTCTAAGGTAGTAACTGGCCATCTCTTAGTAGCAGAGAAGAGGTAAGGACTGATTGTTGCTATACAATATAAGGCAGTTTTTGAGTAAAACTTGCCTTTTTTTATTCAGATTTTTTTTATATTCTTTATTTCTTTACTTAATAACTTATATATTGCTAAAATATTAAAAAAGTTTGTAAAAAGTTGACATTTTTTGTTTTTGTGATTAAAATTAGTTTTGTAGTTTTAAATACTAGCACAAAAACAATGCAAACAAAATGGACCAAGTATGAGAACTTTCGTAGTACTCTTCATAAAAAGTTTGGGCTTAGAATGCTCAAAAAACACAATAAGGGGAGAAGAATTGATAAAACCTTTAATTTCTCTAATAAAGTGAGTCAAAAGATGATCTATCTTGGAGAAATTATGATCGTTGCAGTTTTCAGTTTTTGTACTTGGATCTTTGGGAATGGCGATTCGACCCCAAATAATATGAAACTGGTTTATCCGCTCCAAGAAGTAGCCAAACTCGAATGTAGGTCAGAAGAGTGGTCTAAACTTGATGATTCTTGTAAAATCAATTTACCATTGATTCAAAATGCTGATTATCAAAAATATGCTGGGAATAAGCTCTATACTGATATTTATACGGTGCTTTTTGGTGGAAATTATTTGAGTGGATGGGCGATTGATCAGGGAAGTCATTATGGAGTAGATATCGCCTCTGCTAAGGGAACCCCACTGTACTCTATTGCAAATGGAAAGGTCTATTATGCTGGTCCTCAAGCTGGATATGGAAATGTTGTGAAGATTCAATTTATCTATAATGGGGTACTCTATTTTGCTACTTATGGGCACATGGATACTATCTCGGTACAAAAGGGGCAGCCAGTTTCAATAGGTCAAAAAATCTGAACGATATGAAATAGTGGAACAACTATTGGTTGACTTGGTGGAAATCATGTGCATTTTGAGATTAATAAGGGAACTACAGGAAAACCGGTGTATGCATTTCAGAATTGTGCTGATTTGAAAAAGTGAGGTATTGAAGTTATTAATCAAGGACTTTGTAGAGCGGAAATGTTTGAACATAATCTAGATCCTATCCCATTTCTCGAAAATGCAAAGGCTCAACTGCCACATAGTGCATCAGCAGATGCTCAAGAACATAATGCAGCTCCTCAACTTTCATTGACAGAGATGCAGGATCGTAAGCATCTTTTAAAGATTGCACAGCTGTATGTAAATAGTCCATATATTTTGGGGGCTACTGGTACTCTTCCTGGTGAACCGACAGATTGTAGTCAATATACAAAAACAATCTTTGGACAGGTAGGGATTACTCTCGAAAAGATGGCTGCTGATCAGGCTTCTCAGTTTTCTTGAGGTGGATATTGGTATGAAGATATATCAAAGGCGAAGGTTGGTGATTTAATATTCTTTAAGAATACTTATGCGACACCAGACAATAGAGAAATTACTCATGTTTCGATTTATGCTGGTGAAAATATGTTGATTCATGCGAGTGCTGATAAGGTGAAAATTACTCCATTTGATCAATACTGGAAAGAACATTTCAAGGGAGTAGGTTCATTCTCACAGTTTGCTCTTGCATACAATAAACAAAAAGCTGAATCTAGTTATCAAAAACTTTCAAATATTGGTAAAGAGACTCCAACTCAACCTGAGCATCCATCGGCTCCGGTTCCAACCCCATCTCCAGAACAGAAAGTTCCAGAACAGAAGCCAACTCAGCCTGCTGCACCTACACCGCAACCTGCACAACCTTCAGTACCGAGTCCAGAGCAGAAAGCTCCTGAGCAAAAACCAACTGAAAATCAGAATTCTGGATTATTAAATAGTTTGGTGAAGCTCGATGAGAGTAGACTTGATGCTGTAGGTAAGAAGTTCTTTAGTGAGTGGGATATTAGTTTTACTGGTAATCTTCAAAGTCAGCTCAAGAAGTGAGAAACTACTACATTTAAACTTCAAATTAAAAATAAGGCTAATGGAAGTGCGTATAATGGTGTCTTAAAGCAGCCGATTGTATTGGTAGCTAGTAGTACAAATCTTTCTATTGATCCAGTAGCGATTAGCTTTGTTAAGGACTGAGAAGTTGAGATTAAGCTGACAGCTCAGCAGTCATGACCTGTATATACAGCGATCAATATGGGTGTTAACAAGATGGGAGGTCTAAATATGCAAATCTATTAATATATAAAAAACCTGAATTGAAGTTCAGGTTTTCCTTTTTTCTTTATCCAAGGAGTTTGATGTTTTCTTGAAGTTTCGCAACTTTCTGCTGGTATTCAGCTAGGTTGTCTCTTTCTCTTTGGATAATATGATCAGGAGCTTTCCCCATAAAAACTTGGTCATTAAGCTTTCTCTCGCAGCTTGAGATTCCTTGTTCTAGTTTGC
>CAUVLQ010000015.1:0-20805 GCA_963552955.1 uncultured bacterium | reverse complement strand
AATCCGTATACTGACGATTCATAATATAAAAATTTAAAGTAGTATGAAATTAGGTATTTTACTAAATCGGATTTGTGATGTTTTTGTGTATGCACTAGTAGCTATTGCTCTTGGGAGTTTGGTCTACTATATCATGATGGAATCATTTAATCTCCCTATTTATGCACTTCCCTGCAGCATCATCTTTGGAATACTCTTTTTTCTCTTTATCTTGAGGGAGGAGAAAAAACTAAAATCAGCTCAGGATAGTTAACATTATTTCACAGCTTTCTCACATATCTTTGAGAAAGCTTTTTCTAAAAAGATTTAGCCTTGCAATAACAAGAAAAAAAACTACCATACAAAGATATTTTACTCTACACACTATGAATATGACAAATTATTATACTCGTTCTTTAGAAGAACACAAAAAATATGAGGGGAAAGTTGAGATGATTTCTAGAGTTCCGCTCAATACTAGAGAAGACATGTCAACCTACTACTCTCCTGGAGTAGCTCAACCATGCCTAGAAATAGAAAAAAATCCTGAACTCGCCTATGACTATACTTGGAAAGGGAGAACTATCGCTGTTGTCTCTGATGGAAGTGCAGTTCTCGGACTAGGAAATATTTGAGGACTTGCTGGGCTTCCTGTAATGGAGGGGAAAGCTGTTCTCTTTAAAGCTTTTGGAGGAGTTGACGCGGTTCCTCTTGTTCTTAAGACGCAAGATCCTGAGGAGATTATCAAATTCGTTGAAAACGTTTCTCCAAGCTTTGGAGGGATTAATCTAGAAGATATCTCAGCTCCAAACTGTTTTTATATTGAGGAGGAGCTCAAAAAGAGACTTAATATTCCAGTTTTTCATGATGATCAACACGGAACTGCAATTGTCGTACTTGCTGGACTCATCAATGCATTACAACTCACAAAAAAGGAAATTTGAAATATCAAAATCGTTGTTGCTGGTGCTGGTGCTGCTGGAATCAGTATTGCAAAGCTTTTGCATAGCTACGGAGCAAAGCATATTGTAATGACAGACAGTAAATGAGTTATCCATGCTTGAAGAACTGATTTGAATAAATATAAGGCACTGTGGGCTGAAACAAATCTTGAGGGGACAACAGGTAATCTCGCTGATGCTCTCCGTTGAGCTGATGTATTTGTGGGAGTGAGCAAGCCAAATCTCATCTCTGCTGAAGAAATAAAAACAATGAATTCTGATCCAATCATCTTTGCACTGTCAAATCCAGAACCAGAAATCCTTCCAGAAGAAGCGAGAAAATGAGGTGCCAGTATCATCGCAACAGGAAGATCAGACTATCCAAATCAGATCAATAATGTGCTTGTTTTCCCTGGATTATTCAAAGGACTACTTGCGGCAAGGATCGCTCAGGTTGAACAGAAACACATGATCGCAGCCGCTGAGGCGTTGGCAAAATATGTACAAAATCCAAATGAAGATGAGATTATTCCATCTGCACTAGATAAAGATGTTGCTGAGCTCGTTGCAAAAGCTGTTGCAGAAGCATAAATTTCAGATTTTTGAACTTTTGAATCTTCAAATACCAAACAAAGATGACTCCAAAGATTTTAGCCTATCTCAGTATCATCATCTGAACTATAGTCCTCAGTGTAACAATTCTGATGATTATTTTTCCGAAACTCTTTCTAAAAATCGATGAGCGTCTTCAACTCAAAAAACCTAGAACCCTATGAAAAGAGAGATTTGCACTCCGAATTAATCATGCAATTAGTCCACTTACTGTCAGTATTTTCTATGCTATCATCGGTGTAATACTTGCTTTAGCAGGGCAGAGACATATTTTAGGAATTGTATTCTGCAGTATGATTTCTGCTTCTATTGGATTTCGAGCTGTAAAAAGAATCACACAAAGACCCAGACCTCAAGATGCATTACTCAAATTTAAAGATTATAGCTTTCCAAGTGGGCATACAACCGCTGGTTTCGTTTTTTTCCTTTCCTTAACTATGGCATGATCTTGGGTTTTAGAGAATCACTTTGCTTGGATACTTTATACTCTAGCTCTGACCTGATGAATCATAGTATGATGGAGCAGATGGTATATCAAAGTGCATTGGGTAACTGACATCATCATCTGAGCATTGCTTGGATGTGGATGCTTTATCTTTTCTTATCTGTTATTTGTGCATTTTGGCGATGCTGTGATTCAGGCAATAGAAAAGGTGTTTTTTACTCTCTAGAATCCTATGCTAGACTGCTGTATTATTGGAGCTGGGGCAAGTGGACTCTTTTGTGGAATGCTCTTGCCAAGGGGATGGAAGAAATGTATCTTGGAAAAGAACAGTTCAGCTGGGGTAAAAATTCTACTCTCTGGAAAATGAAGGTGTAATTTTACCAATATCAATGTATCTGATAAAGCCTATGTATGAGATCAGACCAAGAGATTAAAGAATTATTTTTCTCAGTTTTGACCCAAGGATATGATCAAGTTTTTAGAGGATCATTGAATTCAGACCCAGCAAGAGGATTTTTGAAGAATGCTCCTCAAAAGCAATAAAGCTAGAGAGCTATTGGACTTTCTATTAGAAAAAAACAAGAAAAATCTGACTGAAATTGAGTATAATCATGGAGTTATCTCAATTCAAAAACAGCTTGATTACTATCTTATCAGGACTAATCAAGGAACTTTTGAGGCAAAAAAGGTGATTATTGCAACGGGAGGTCAATCCTTTCCGAAAGTGTGAGGATCAGATTTTATTTCTGTTTTCTGAAAAGAGCAGGATATCGCTATTCATACGCCAGCTCCAGCTCTTTGCTGACTCGAGACCAAGGAAGACCTTTCCTCTCTCTCATGAAGTTCAGTCTCCGCAGAGATCAAGCTCACCTTAGGAGATAAGACTGTTTATCAAGAAGAGCATACGGTTCTTTTTACTCACTGGGGGGTATCAGGACCCGGAATCTTTAATGCTTCACTTTGGCTAGGATATCTTGATCCAGAGCTCAAAAAGAAGGCAAAAATCAGACTTTTGATCACTAAAGATCAGATTACAAAAAGGCTTTTAGCATATCTAAGAGCCCCTAAGGGACTAAGAAATTACACAATGACGCTCACTCCAATAGCACTTAGAAGCTGGGATGAAGCAAAAGTTATGAGCTGAGGACTTCTAATGGAAGAAGTAAATGAGAACTTTGAGCTTAAAAAGCTGCCTTGAGTATATCTTCTCTGAGAAGCATTGAATATCACTGGTAAAACTGGATGATATAATCTTCAGTGGTGCTGGACAAGTGCATTTTGCTGTGCAAAGGCAATGGGAAAATAATACTATTTTAGTTGAGAAAAATAAGAATTATGGAGACCGTAACAATGTTAACATTATTGCTCGGAAGTGGGATACTAAGTGGAGAGGCTATGAGTGGCATTTCAATTGAACAATTAGATCCGATTGTTCTTGAACAGCAACTTTCATCTGAGTTAAAAACAAAGCTTGAATCAGCTTTTTCTTCTTATGATCTAAATAGTGATAGTTCCTATCAGAAATTTCTGGATACTACACATTTTTTTAACGATAGAAGCTATACTCCTAGTGATTTAGAGTCGATACAGTCAGACTTTACCTTTAATAACGCAAGGAAATTCAAACTTAGGAAAGAAGCCTGAGAGCAATTTGCTGATATGGCTCGACACTTCTGGTCTGCATTCAATAAGAAGAAAAAAATCAGTATTACAAGTACTTTTAGAAGTTATGATTTTCAAAAGAAAATGAATGGAAACTGCCACGCTCATCATTGTGCTGAAGCTGGAAGTAGTGAACACCAAGCAGGATTAGCTATTGATCTGGGAGTAAATGGGAGAAGACTTGATAGTGCAAGTTTTGAATGGATGAGAAATAATGCACACAAACGAGGGTTTCATAATACCTACCAAAAAGGAGTTGAGATTGATGGGAAAATGGTTGAGCCTTGGCACTGGAGATACTTGGGGGTAAAGCTTGCAACAGAGCTGTATGAGAAGAAAATGAGCTTTGCCGAATGGTACTACCAGCAAAAATAGCTTGAAATACAAGACTGGAATTTTATACTTAGCATGTTCAGTTTTTTTATTTGTATTGTAATGCTTTATGACTGATATCACTAATCAAAATATTCAAAATACAGAAAATCTAGCTCCTGAAGTTGAAACTCAAGAGGCTCCAGAACTAGAGGAAATGCTTGAGGAAATTAAACAAAAAGACGAGGAAGAATCGGCTCATAGCGACTTACTTTCTCAGATCAAGGACCTTACCAATCAAATCAAGGAGAAAGAAGAAATCGCAAAAAACTCTCAAATTGCCTATCTACATCTTAAGTCGGATTTTGATATTTTGCAAAGGCAAACAGAGCAAAAAATTCAGAATGCAAACCGTGATGCAATTATTACTGTAGCAAAGAAGTTTTTGCCTTTGGTTGAGAATCTGAGAAAATCTCTGCTTAATCTCTCTCCTGAGCAGCAGGAGACCTCTATGGGAAAAGGAATCAAAATGATGTATGATGGGTTCTTGAAAAACCTTGAATCACTCAAGATTGAGGCGATTCCTGCGATTGGTCTGGCTCCAGATCCTCAGTTTCATGAACCAGTGAGCATGCAGGCCACTGAAGATGAAACACTAAAAGGGAAGATTATTCAGGAATTTGAGCAGGGTTTTGTGTTTAAAGATGGAGAAGAAACTTTAGTTCTTATTCCTAGTAAAGTGATTGTTTGAAGTTAACATTGAAAGAAATAAAAAAGAGAAGTCTGAATTCTTCTCTTTTTTTTATACTAAGATAGCTCTGCTATTTATGGTGGGAATAATAAAAAAAAGAAGTAGGATACTAAACTACTTCTCATTAAAGAAATGAGTAAGCCTTTATCACATGCCCCGGAGAGCCAAAGGATCTCTTAAATCCTTCGTCGTCTAATGCTCTAGGCAATCCCAGAGAGTAAGAACCATTAGACAGCAAATAAACAGTATCTTTTATCTTAAGGAGCTGAAGAAGTATTTCTAGGATAGTAACTAGCAATACTAGATCATACTTGATCTTAAGAGTGGGAAAGGGAAATCCTCTTGAAAAACCTGATTTCAAACTTTTCCTGACTTTCCAACGATATGCTATCAAAATAGTGAATTCTCGACTGATTTTCTAACTCGCCCTCAATAACCACTCTATGAATAGCGGAAATATCTAAGTTAACAAGGTCGGTTGTACCTTATATTTAGAATTCCTTGATTATCCCTAGAGGTGAGTATCGTTTTTAAGGGATTTAGCAAAACCTGATTCCTTGGTATCTCAAGCACCTTTAGTACTCAAGACAGCTCCCTTTCATCTTATAAGAAAGAAGAGACAAGAAAGCAGACTTTTCCTTTTTGGCTGATGAATAACACATCTCTTCAAAAGAGAGCATAACTCATCATTGGTAGCGAATGTTGGATTCAATCGCTATCGTAAAGTAAATCAAAGCATACGCGGATCAACGAGGATCAGCATCAAACCTTTCATTTACAGCACAGAAAAGAAAAACAGCAAGTTCAAAATTTTTGTGAATAAAGGCTGGTAAAGAACTCATTCTCAGCACTACTCTCCCCTTATGAGGGAAAGGAATGCGTCGTACATCAGGAAGTTGAAGACTTCTTTTTGAGAAGTAATCTTGCTTGCCTTGATGACGATATAAGTATATTCGTTTTTTCAGATTTTGCAAATTTTTGATCACTTTTTTTAGTTATCTATTTTCCCAGTTCTCAACTAACGAAAGAAACCTCTCACAAAAAGTAAGAGGAATATGCTTTCAGGTTTTTTTGGTATTTTTAGTTTTCTGTTTCCTTTCTTTGATACAAAATTTCTGGTGCGAGCTGCACTGAAAACTTTTTGAGAGATAAGGCAGTTTTGACCTTTTCAAAATCAAGATTGTGAGCGGTATCGATAGCCGTAAGTTCTGGGATTCCGAGGATTGATTGCAATTTTCTAAATCCTTGAGTCAGAATCGGAGCTGAAAGTAATGCTAAATTCTTGATAATATAGAGAAGGAACTCCAAATCTCTAATTGCGAGATCTCTTGTTTCCTCTTCCTTATATTTTTTCCATGGCTCAGAGTGCGTAATAAACTCATTTGCAAACTGAACCGTTTTATATCGCTCTTGTAGATATCCTTGGATATTAAAGGTTTTAAGATATTTTTCCTCAATAGTTCACAAAAAAGCATCAAAATCCTGAATTGTGTCAGCTTTTTTCATCTCTTCTAAAAGCTGCTGATGAGCAACTCCTTGTGTAATTCCATATTTTTGGCAAAGGTTCACTACTCTATTTACCAGATTTCCCCAAGCTCAGATCAGCATACTATTATATACATTTTCAAGCCTCTGAAGAGAGAAATCTCAATCAGCATTGAGTGAAACATCGTACAAGAGATTGAAAACAAAAGGATCTCTGTCCCACTGCTGAATAATTTCCGCTGGATCAATTACATTTCAGGTCGATTTTGACATTTTAGCACCGTTGAGTGTGAGATGCCCGTGTGCTAAGAGTGTTTTTGGCAACTCCAAATCTGCTGAAAGAAGCATTGCTGGCCAAAATGCTGCATGAAACCTTAAAATATCCTTTCCAATAATATGGATATCCGCAGGCCAATAGTTTTTCCGTTGCTCATTGCGTCAAAATCCAATTCCCGTAAGGTAATTGGTAAGCGCATCACACCAAACATACATTACATGCTCATCGTCATTAGGAACTGGAACCCCCCACGGCATTTTAGAGGTCTGACGAGAAAAGCTTACATCTTCAGCTTTTTCTAAAAATGCAAGGATCTCATTTTTTCTAATTTCTGGCTCAATTTGGTAGGCATTTTCACGAATGAGCTCAGCGATTTTTTCTCTATATTTTGAAAGTCTAAAAAAGTAGTTCTCCTCTTGAATATGCTGAAGTTCTTTGGTAGGATGGTCTGGACATTTTCCGTCGATGAGATCTTTCTCAAGCTTCATAGACTCACATCACTCACAGTAGAGACCTTCATAAGATTTTTTGTAGATATCCCCTGCTGCAACGAGTCTCTCTCGCATAAGTTTTGCTCCAGGATAGTGCATATGCTCATCTGAAGTACTAAGAAAAATATCATAAGAAACTTCTAAATTTTCATATAACGACTTAAAAAGCTGAAGATTTTGAGCGATAAAATCTCTGACTTCTAGCCCTTTTTCCTTTGCTGTATTTCGGTTTTTCATTCCGTGGTCATCACTTCCCGTCTGAAATACTACATCATATCAGAGAAATCTATACATTCTCGCTAAAGCATCCGCCTGAATAATCTCCAAAGCATGTCCAGCATGAGGAGCTCAGTTCATATAAGCAATTGCTGTCGTAATAAAAAATTTCTTATCCATCTTTAGAAGAGTAATATAAAAAATCTGATCTTTTCTCAGTATCGAACTTAAAAATACGAAAAATATAGCTGTTTTCAAGAGAATATTGTAGAATGCCCCCTTTTAGAACATCAGCTCTCTACGAGAAAAAACAATATCTAAAAACATACTATATCACAAATATAAATATTGTCAATCTAAAAGAAAAAGGGATATCAGTTTTTTTTGATTTTTTCTATTTTTGGAATATACTTGAGGTAACATAATCACTTAGGACAAGGTCTACTACACACCCTTGCAAAATAGGTGACTATGTTGGTGGTATTCCACCTAAAACTGCTCTCCAGACCCACTACCCAATACGGTCGGACAGCACTTACTAGAAGTCTTGAGATTCTTCTTATGATCTGTACGAATAGTTTGCACTAGTAAAGTATTCCTACCGATTGTATGAAATCGGGCTCAAGGCTTCTAGAAACTAGAAGCTCTGAAGGTATTCCTCCAGAGTTTTTTTTGTTTTATAAGTATTTTTTTAGTTCTCATCTTGAGAAATAATGAGTTCCTCGATATCTTTTAGATTATCTTTTACAAGTTTAAAACCTTCAAAATCTGATGTTGATCCTGCGAGTTTTTGTGTGTGTTCTTCTTGATACTGAGCATAGATTGTCTCTATTTTATCTACAAAAAGAGGAAAGAGTTTCTGGTTTTTATGATATTTTTGAATCCAAGCATGGAAAGTTGAGAAAGGAGCAATATTTTGATAAGCATAAGGGATTGTTTTAAATGCTTTAAAGTAGTTTTCTAATGCTAAAGCTGACCCTTTGCCCATTCTGATCTGAAGGAGGAACATTTTGAGAGCTGTTTCATGCTGCGTCAAAAGCTGCTCCATACTATTGAGATGAAGCTGGATAACTCCAATTTGAGCTTGTAAATCAGCAAATCTTTTCTCAAATTTATTTTTTGCTCACTGGAGATGATTAGCATCAATACTCCTATTTGAATACGTCATTTCCTGGAGGTTTTGAAGATTTGAGGCAAGAACCTTAGCATTGGTTGCATTTGAGATTTCCTCAATCATATCTCAGATTCTTCTCTGGAAAGTAGTATCCTTTGTTTCATAGCCTAGTACCTGAATTTCTTGAGCAAGTTTCAGACATTCCTGCTGTAAGATTTTATATTCATCCTTTTTCTTTTCACTAGAATCAAGCGTATGATACTGGCTCCTGACCGCATCATAAATATTTGAGTAGGTATTGAAAGTTGTCTGGTATTCGGTGCGGTTTTTCTCGGCTCTAGTCAGTTTTCTCTCTGAGTTTTTATGGGTAAGTTTTTCCTCAGTTCTGAAGATAATAATCTTATCATCAATAAAGCTAATCCTTGAAGATTTTTTGTCTAGAAGTCTCGCTTGCTTAAAAAGGCTTAAGGTCTGTTTTTTGATCTCTTCTTTATCTCCTTTCAGTTCAAAAAGCTCAATAAATCTCTCAGGCAACTGCTCAGGATCTACTTCAACATAAGACA
The DNA here is from genome assembly GCA_963552955.1 of uncultured bacterium. Lineage (GTDB taxonomy): Bacteria > Patescibacteriota > Gracilibacteria > Absconditabacterales > Absconditicoccaceae > HOT-345. The sequence continues at coordinate 11,957 of CAUVLQ010000015.1, read as the reverse complement.
AGAAAAGATCATAGATTTCCCTATTATGACTTGGATTATTTCTCTCAAAAAGATTTTTATTTCCAAGAAAGTATTTCTCAGAAGGAGAAACCGCTCTTTGTAAATTCTTATAAAGCTCCGCTGTCAAAAGCTCGCGCGATTGCGTCCAAGGGAAAACCGACTTTAGACGGGTAATATGTCATTTTTCAATTCAAATTTGCTGTTTATCTTTCATTATTTAGATAAGAAAAAAATAAAAAGTCTGATTGTTGATTTGTTTTAACTTTTTATTTTTATTAACTTAATTTTTTGTATCGAAATTTACACTTTTCATCTCAGTTAAAGAGCTGTTTTGAGCTTCGTTGCTGAGTATTTTCTGGTTCGATAGCTAAGTTTGTAATATATCATCCAAATACTTGATCAGAGAAGCTCTTATTGAGTTTTTGATAGAGTTTTTGTAGCTCTGATGAGGTAATCCTTTTACCATAAGGAGGATTTGAGAGGATTCGAGCTGAAGAGGAGAAATCTATTTTTTTCTGAAGAAAATCTCAGTTCTCAAACGTGATTTCCTTTTCTAGGTTTCGATTTTTTGCATTTTGGATTGCAATTTGTGTCATTTTCGGATCAATATCATATCAAGTAAGCTGATACTGACCAGAAAAAATATGATTTTTTGCCTCTTGAAGTAGATTTTCTCGAAGCGGAAGGTTTTTATTTTCAAAGTGTTGGAATGCAAACTGCCTATGCGATCCAGGTGCAATATTTTTAGCGATCAAAAGCGCTTCCATCAATATCGTCCCAGCCCCTGCAAAGTAATCCACTAATGGCGATTTAAACTTCCAACCAGAAAGCAAAACCATTGCAGCAGCAAGATTCTCCTTGAGTGGAGCAGATCCTGCTTGAATCCTATATCCTCTCTGATAAAGCGCTTTTCAAGAGCTATTGAGATAAAGTCAGCACTGATTTTTCTCTAGAAAAAGCATCAATTCATCAGTATTTTCCTGCTGTTTTCCAATTCTTGCGATGCTCTCTAGAAGAGCTTTATGCGCAACAGACTGCACAGTTCTCTGAGATGAGAGCTGAGAAGATTGAATATTTACTTTGAGGGTTATATTGGTATTGTTGGTTCGCTGAGGGTAATCAGACTTTTTTATCAGGTCAAAAAGCTGATCAAAAGTCCTCGCTTCTCCTGAGACAAGCTGAATATAAACCTTATTTGCGAGTCTCGACCAAAGGTTAATCTGATACATTCCCTTTAGATCAGTCTCAACCCAGCATCCTCTTGAGAAAGTATCAAAAGGAACGAGTTTAAGCCTCTTGAGCTCTTGAGCAAGCAAGCTTCCAAGTCAGAAAGGGCAGGTAATGAGGAGTTTCATAACTTGAGGAGAGAATAAAAAAAAAGCTGATTTTTATAATTGATAATCAGCTTTATCATAGTGGATGGCTTACTTTTTTCAAGAGGAAAAGACTTGAGTCAAATTTTACAGAAAGGAGATCCTCCTAATAAATACAATTTTTCTCATCTAATATGACATCAACAATACTTCATTTTTCGTACTCTCAAGGGATTTGAACCTGAATATAGTTTTGAGTTCGCCCTTTTGATTTCCCATTTTTAACTTCTTCAATAAGGACCTGCATCGTTTTCCCATAATGAGACTCAACAAAACGATCACGGACTTCCTCCCCGATTTCAATCAGCCTTCTATTTCTTTCTTTCCTGATTTCCTGTGGGATCTGATCAGGCAGTAGTGAAGCTGGGATTTTCTCGGCCTTATGATGATCAGAAAAAGGGAAAGCATGAAGCTTAGTAATTCAATATTTTTTCACTGCATCACAGGTGATTTGAAAATCCTGCTCGGTTTCTCATGGGAAACCAGAGATAATATCAGCTCAAATAGAAATCTGATCTTGATCAGGACGATCCAATCTTCTAATCTTTGTCAGCACTTCATCAAGCTTATCACTTAAATATCCTCTATTCATTGCCTTGAGAATTGGATCAGAAAAGCTCTGAATAGAAAAATGGAAGTGAGGGACAAACCTTGGATTACTCACCACCTGAAAAAAATGGTCAGTAAGATACTGCGGATCGATACTTGAGATTCTAATTCTTGGGATAGTCGTTTGCCTAAGGATTTCCTCTAAAAGATATGAGAATCTGCTTTCCTTTGATTTTCTTGTATCACTTGCTCACCAAGCTGCGAGATTAATTCCGGTGATCACTACTTCTTTTCCACCTTCTGCTTCTACTTGATTGATCTCAGCGATAATTTCCTCAAGCGGTCTATTTCTATGCCCTCCTCTCTTAAAAATTGTTAGACAAAAACTACAGTAATTATCACATCAGTTCTGAATAATAATATAATTTTTTGTTCGGAGTTTTTGACCTGGCGTTTTAAGTCCGCTAGAAAAATTTCTAGGATCCTGATCTGGATCCTCTGCTAATAAGACAATCCTTTCCTCATAAGGAAAGAGCTCTGGATATAATCCAAAAAAAACTGATCTATCCATCGCCTCTCCTCTGTTCATACTTCCACATCCAGCGATATAGACCCTCTTGTCTTGATGGAGATGATCCAAAATTTCTTTTACCCACTTGGATTTTGCTCTATCAGTCACTACACATGTCGCAACAAGAAAAATATCATCGGCATCCTGCTTGGTAGTCTGCAGATGAGCGATTCGTTTATTGAGATAGAACTTATTAACTTTACATCAAAAGAGTTTGTGTTCCATAGCACTATTGAAGGTAAATATTAGGGCTGATTGTACTAAAAAGGCAAAGGGAAATCAAGTCAAAAACAAATCTGATTTTAGCTTTCCAGTGAGCTTTTATTGATAAGGATTACTCTAGCTAAAAGTCGAGCTTCAAAAGTATAAAAAAAGAGAAGTCAAACTTCCCTTTTTTTAGATATTAAAGGTTCTAAGCTCAGAATTCTGAGAATATTTGGTAAATAACAAACAGGAATAGAAATAAACTACCAACTGCCAATACGATATTAATCAGCGTATTTTTTGCCTTTTTGAAGTTTTCTCCTTTCCCTCCATCAACAACAAGAAGATACCCAGAGTAAATAATCATAATCACAATCACAGATCCACTGAGATATCCTAGCATCTTTGCTATTTGGATAATAAACTCCCCTGCTCTCTTTGTAAAATCTTGCTGACTAGCAATATAGTAAAGAAAGTCGACCACCTTCATTCCAACAAGAGCTGCAATCACTGCCGCAAGATTCTTGAAGAGCTTTTTTCCTCAGCCTTCTTCTCCAGAAGAGGGATTCATCATTTGGAATCCTGTAATCACAATCATCACAATTGCGAAGAAGAATGCTGCTCACTTGAGGAACGTCAATACAAAAAAGAGGATTCCTGTATTTGAAACGAGGTTATCTTTTAGACCTGTAGTTTGATCAATTGCTGAGAGATTGATTACCTGAGAGAAAAGCCATACTGCTCAAAAGAAGAGCGCTGCCCCAATCATAATATAGAGGAAGTTATTGAGTTCAGTTTTAAGATTTTCTGATTTTTTACCAGATATTACAAGCCTAATTGCGCTCATTACCAAATAAATAAACACTAATATATAGCCTACATACTTGATAATGCTTCGTAAATATCCCCCAGCTACCGCCCCTTTCGCTGCAGTTGCTTTTGGGAAGAAGAGACACTCAACATTTTCTTTAAAGGTATTTGTTTTTGATACACAGGCGATATCAAACACTTTTTCAGAACGTCCTTTTTGATCTGGAGTCCCATTTACCATTGGTTTTGCATAGTGTGTTTCAAAGCTTGGAGCTTGATTCGTTGCGAAGGTATCAGTAAATGGAAGCGTCAAACCAAGAGCAAGGAGTCCACTAATTAAAACTATTTTAATCCAAGAAGCCATTTTATATAAAGAAAAGATAAAAATTCTGATTTCTTTCTTTTAACTAAAGAAGATATTGAGTACTCCTAGCGTCAACCTTATAATTATTAAGAAACTTGTCAAAATAACTACACCAATGAGCACACTCTGAATATCTTTTTTAATTTCAGCGACTTTATCGCCAGAAACACTTTGTGTTACAAGCTTGAATCCATTCCAGATAAGCATTATTGCACCAATTGAGAGACCAATAAACACTATCCACTGAATATAAGGGAAAATATTTTTTCTAATATATTCAAGCGTACTGGTGATTTTATATTTTCAACGAGATTCTATTCCATCTAGCTTTGTTTGCTGGATCTGGAAATCTTTATTGGCGATTGTATGAACACTTTCTACCAATTGCTTAGGACTTCAATCAGCACTTACTCGCTTAGAATTTAGAGAAGAACTCGCAAAAGTCATATTCATTAGTGGCATTACGAAAAGTGATAGGAATACTCAGCATGCTAAAATCAGTTTTTTCATTTTATTTAGTTTTTGGATAAAAGATAGATTTTTATTCTTCTTCATCATGGGTTTCTCTGAGTTTTGCCTTGATAGCAAAAGCAGCAATGACTCAGATAAATCCAACTACAACAATTCATAATACCCATAGAATAACTTTTAACCAAGATGGGAATCCTGATGTTCCAGTTGTTTTTGTCGTTTCCACTGTGGGAATTGTCTTAGTCTCTCAAGATTTTTTATTAACATCCTGGCATACTTCAATAGTTGATAGTTCATATTGTTTTGCGATATTTTCACAGATATTTTTCTCAATCACATTTTTGAAATCATCAGTTCAAATCTGATTTTCTCAGATATTATTTGGATCAACAGCATTTTTCTGCAAGAAGGTGTAGAGTTTTATAAGTTTCTCAGCTCTAACTGATTTGGTATCAGAGCCACTTTCTACTAAACTTTCTGCTCTCTCAAATTCATCAAAAATCTGACTTGATTCCTTTTTTAGGCTTAGAGGAAGTAATGCGAGAATTTCAGATTTTGCTACCTCATAAACTCCAACTCCTTTTGCTGAAAGTGTTGCATGATCACTTAAAGCAATCAAAATATCATCAAGTTTTTCTTGCTGTTTTTTAGTGAGCTTTGTAGTATTTTTCTTTAAGAAGTCCTCGATTTGAATCACACTGGATCTGGTTTTATTGATATCTCCAAGATCATTTCTCAGAGAGATAAGAAGATTTCTCAAATCAGCATTAGCAATACTCGAACGATCATCAATATTTGCAATAAGTTCGCTGAGTGCAGAATATTGTGCTTGAAGCTCTGGGCTCAACCCATTCTCATAATCAGCAAAAGTTACGGTAAAGTCTTTCTTAAAAAGTTGAGCACTTCCCTCTGCTTGATAAACAATTCTTCAAATAACAGATTCTGACTTTGGAATATATGATTGTGTCAGGATTTTATTACAGCTTAAATCGCGATCATTATCAGGCGTCCCATCTAAATTAGTATCAATCAAAATATTGGTATCGACCCAACACTGATCATTTCTTGAAGCAGTTTTCAGATAGAAAACAACCTCATTATTTAATTGTCTACCAACGAAAATCTCAAGATGTCCTTTATCTGATTTTTCTATATTTGGTAATGAAATGATTTGGAGTCCAGTTGTCAAAGAAGTAAAATCTGAACCTGAATCTACTTTTACCTCGAGTTGTGCAGTAGCCTCATTGGCATTACTATCCTTTGCCTTGATTGTTACAGGATAGGTTCCTGGTTTTGGATACTGGACTTTAAATGTTTTTTTATCCAAGGTTGTATCAAGGTATTTTTTATTTCACTTTTCACACTCTCTAGTATCCCAACATATTTCTCTACTGATGAGATTTCCAATACTCACATCCTTGAAAAGGACAGTTGTCCCCATAGTTGCATAAATCAGAGCTGGTTTAATTCAGTTTTTTACTACAATCTGAGCTCATTCTCACATACCTTTATGATCTCTATAGGTCACATAAGCAACTGGTTTATATGGTCTATCTTTTGGACTTGGCTTATTGTAAACTCGCTTTACACGATCATTTTTGGTTGTCATATCGATAATTCCATCGCCATCGAAATCTAGCTGAATAGTCCTATCTTTTACAAAATCTGACCTATCAGAGAGCACCTTTGATATAATATCAAATGTGATTTCATCTCAGACTTCTGCGTTAATCTTATCTGATCTCAAGGTAACAATCGGAATATCTGGCTGTTTACCATCTGGTGGGAACATGATTAACGGTCAATTTCCAATAATTTCTTCACTTGTTTGATTCCCATCATCATTATCAAACATTTTTACTCAGAATACATATTCTCAAGGGATTTTTGGTACAGCGAAAAAAGTATAGGGGATACTTCCCTGAGTGATCCTGGTTTCTATAATTTTATTTGGATTATCTTTTGGATAGTAATACCACTTAAAATAAGAGATTGCTCCGTCTGGATCCATTGGATTTTCAGCGGTAACCTTAACTATAATAGGATCAATTCCTGAATTAAAGATATCTTGTGTCTTATTTCATTGCTGAAATCAGATTCCAATCTCATTTCCATATTGAGGGAAACTGATCATAAGATTATCAAGTCTTGGAAGCGCATTAACTACCTTAAACCAAATTCTCTCTTTTACATTCTTACCAAGTGATGTATCCTCTAGAATATAATCAATATATTGACATCAAAGCGAATTAAACTTGTGAGAGAAAGTATGATTATTTATATTGATGATTTCATCATTCTGAACCTGAAAGTAGGTACGAAGATTTGTAGCATTTCATTGAGCATTTACGGATGAAGAAGTATCAATATTAAAACGAGCCTGTCTGTCAATCATAAATGCTGAGTGCTCATTTCCTTTTTCATCAGTACATTTATCGTTTTGAGCTACTTTGATACCGTAGTCATTATTAATATCATAACTGATAATTGGGCTATCTTTTTCCCCAATATATACGGTATCATAGACGGTATTACTATTTCCCTGTTCATCTGTTGCCTTGAGCGTAATTCTGTAAGTCCCAACTCTTTGATATTCATGCTTCATAACATTAGTCTGATTGACTCTTGGGACTGTTCAATCTCAAAAATCTCGCTCATAACTAAGGACTTGATGATTTGCCTGTGCTGCAAAAGTCACATACGTCTTCCAAACAGCAGCTCTTGGACGAATCTTTAAGACTGGTCTCAGAGTTGATTTTACCTCTACTGCTTTTTCAATTTCTGAGATTTTACCGAATTTATCAGAAACTACTAGTGTTACCCTATGAGTTCATACTTCATTAAAGAGCACAGTAATCAGTTTATTTTCTTTTTCTGTTTTAGTGATATGCACAGCATTAGGATTTGAGAACTGCCAATCATAGGTAAGTTTATCATACCCATTTCCTACATCAACATCACTTGAACTATCTGCATTAAAGGTAAATTCTGAAGGATGTTCTCGGAGACTTGTAGGTGTAATAGTAAACTGAGGAACTGGAGGCGTAGATTCAACATACACATTCACTGTATCCAGATTTTTATTTCCAATTTCATCTTCTACAGTAAGTTTTACAGTATAGTTTCCAGGCTTTTTAAATTGTTTTTTAATTTCCTTCCCCTGCAAAGTATCCAGCTTTACACCTTCAGAATCATAAATTTCCCAAGTAAATAATTTTATCCTAGAGGTTAATGAATAAGAAGCTGCAGCTGAAAAGCTATAGGTTGTAGAAGTCATTCCCTTGTCTGGAGTCTGCTGAATAGAGGCTACAGGGTCAGAAACAGAAAGAGAATATCTCTCAGAAACTGTATTACTCTCGTTATCATTTACGGTGAGGGAGATATTAAACTCTCACTGACTTGGAAGTGGAAGATTGATATATCCAGGTTTTCAATCTCATTCTCTTGCCCAACTGAACCCATCTCTTGAAGTAATTTCCCAGCGATGAGACATAATTTCTCTCCCTCACATAGGCAAAGTCGCACTTCCATCAAAAACGATTCCTTTTTTTGCTTCTTGAATTCCGACTTTTACATACTTGTTCTTATCCATCTTCTTCCCATTTGCATAGACGATAACATTTGCTGATTTCGGGCTTACATTTACAGAAACAGTAGTTTCTCAGTCGAAAATTCCAGCATTTGAACTCCTAACGGTAAGATGCACAAGATAAATACCAGATTCATTGAATCTATAGTTCACTACTGGTCAATATCAGATAGGCTTATCAATTCCATCAATATCTCTGTAATACCAAAAATAGTTCCTTGAAGGAATAGTCTCATTTGATGGATCACTACTTCCTCTTGCATCAAAAGTAACCGTCAAAGGCGCAGGACCACTAGATGGATTCGTTGAAGCGGTTGCTTTGACTGTGTATTTATTTTGGATTGTTGCGTTTACATTGCTGAGAGGATTTTTACAGTTTTCAATAAAACTATTATAATTTTCTCTATTAGTATTTCATTGCATTTCTCTGGTAGTTTTTAGACATTGTTTATATACCACTTGAAAATTATAATCTTGTGGGAAATAAGGGAAAATTCTGGTCATAATAGCATTGAGTTCATTATAGATGGTAGTTCATCAGATTTTTCCTATTCTACTATCAGCATCAATATCAACAAAAAGCTCTTGCAATCTATTTCGATCCTTTTGGATTTGATAATTGGCAAAATACTCAGTTGGTACCTTAACACTACTAGAGCTTGTAGCTGAAGTCACCGCCGAGATTCAAAAAATCAAGAATCCAAGTACAAAGAGGATTTTTTTAGGCAGAAGAAGAGTTTTTTTTGAGATACTATTCATAGCACAATCTGAGGTATAAAAGACTTATCTCAAGTATACACTTGTTTCTTAATTTTTGCAAATGTTAGCTGCTAATTTATTTTATACTCTATTGACAGTTTTTACTTTATATTTTTTACATATTTTATCATCATTGGCAGAATGCTATAGTTCTATCTTTATCGAAATAAACAGAAAAAATCTGACTACAAGAGCCAGACTTTTCTTTTATTTATGAGATTTTTATTTAGCAATTAACTATTTAGTGAAACATGCAGCAAATTTTGCTTCATCAAGACCAACCTTCTTTGCAATATCAACTACATTACTTCCATTAAATACCTTGTAAGTAAATGCCTGAGTTAAGTAGTCATAATATGCTTTTGTCCCTCCGATCTGTCCTGCACATTCAGCTCCTTTAGCTCCAAGTGGTGCAGTTGGGTGAAGACCAGCAATTGGCATATTTTTGAATACCAAAGCCACCTTTCCATTGCTTGCATCTACGATATTTTCAATAGTTTTCGCATTGAAATGTCTTTGACAGAAAGGACAAAGAATATCTGAGTATTCTACAACAACGATATCAGCTTTTTCTGCTCCATAATAGTGAGCACCAGCAAGAATCTTTTGAAGAACATCTTTTGTAAGTGTTCCAGCTTGTCCCATATCATCTGTTGTAAGAGTCTCACCAGCCTGAAGTTTAGCAATTACCTCCTCAAAAGCTGACTGAGGATACGCTCCTCCGATCGCCTTGTATTTTCCTGTCTTTACATCAATCACTGCATTACCAGGAGTTCCTTGGAGTCCAAAATTTTGTAGAGCTTCTGTTGAGTTTTCATCCCAGAGTTTATCATTGTATGCAGCAGCAGTATCCAAAGCCTTACTATCTGAAGCAGTATCTCCAGTTGTTTCTGAAATTGTATCAGTAGCTGTATCAGTAGCAGCATTAGCGGAAGTATCAGACAAAGCAGTCTTAATCTGAGTAATCTGCTGTTCAATTCCCTCAGCAACTCTCTTTTGATATGCTGGAGTTTGCATAACTTCACTTACCTTACTAAGATTAGCTTCATTTCCAAACTGTAGTTCAACAGCAGCTTTATAAACTGAATTGATCTTTAGATAAGCCATCACAGAAAGAATAAGTGTTGGCACCAAAAGCACAAGAGTAGCAACTGAAAGAGCCTTTCCGCAGCAGTTTGACTTACCACATGATTCTCCAATTGTCTTTTCGTTTTTAACCATAATTTGTAATAATACAAAGATAAAGAAACAAAATTCTGATTTTTTCTTTTTTTATAAGCAGAATTTGGTTTCAGAGTATGAATTTTTTTTTTGAATTCAAGTGATTTAAGATTCTAGATACTCACTATCCCTTGACATTGCCTCCATTCTCCCAAAAACATCTACTCAAAGGTAAGTAAAGCCGACTATCTAATCACTTTACATGATTTATTTAAAAGAAAATCTCAGCATTCCTGCTGAGATCTTCTCAAGTATTAAGATATAAACTACTTCACTTTCTGAGGAAGAAGGTAAAGGGTATTATCACTTCTATCATAGCTGAGATTATAGGTTACACCATCTACCTGGATTTCGTTCTTCTCGAGAGAAAGTCTATCTCCAGAAAGATTGAACTCCAAAGGCACTCTATTTCCTTTTCCATCAATTACAGTATACTTCGCTGGATTACTTGAATTCTCAATATCGAATTCCTTCCATCCAGATACAGGAGTCCTTCCTACTCCATGTTCACCTCCGATAGATTCATAAAGATTTCTATTCTTTTTTCCGTTCCTTCCTCTTCCATCAGGTGAAACCTGAACACTCATAGTATTCAATCTTTCAAGTCCATTTAGATAGGTTCTCATTGCTGCAAGAATTTTCTGAACCTTCTCTGGAGTATTATCGTTTACAGTGATCAGTTTTCCTTCATTTCTTACATCTACGGTTGCATATCTTCCGTTTACTACAATACCATTTAGTTGATTTTTTCCTTGGAATGTCTTATCAAAGAGCTCCTTAAACTTATCATACACCTCAGCATCTGATAGCCCTAGATTAATTCCTTTTAGGATAAGTGATTGATCTTTATTTGATGCTTGAGAGAGTAAGTATGAGAAATTATCAGCAGTTACTTGTACTGAATTTCTCTCTGTATCGTAGAAATATCCTGTAAGCTTCTTTGACTTTGGAGCAGCATCTTGATCCTCTACTTTTACTGGAATTCTTGCAACCTCCTTATTGTTGTTAGGATTTCGGAGGGCTACCTCTCCTTTCTCTGCATTAAATGATTTTACAGTATTTTCAAGAGTCTTAGCTTCACTTCCCTCAAATGCAACCTGAGTGTAAGGCTGATCTGCACCGATAAATTCTTCAAGCTTATATCCTCCTTCTTTATCTCCGAGAGAAATTGAAGAAGTTTTTCCATGTTGAATACGATTTCCTGCTAAAGTTCTACCTAGTTGATCAACAAGTTTCATATCTGATTTTTTACCTTCTTCACTATTTTCAATTACATTACGAATAATTACTGGTGCGACTCTACTAGTTACATTTGTTTCAAATCCTGTTGATGGATCTGCGGTAATGATTCTTGGAGAAACTGCAGTTTTCATAATGTTTCCAACCTTGTATGGAACTTTATTAAGATTTTGGAAAACATTTTGATCTCCAAGGTGAGTCTTGTTTGTCTTTTCCCAGATTTCTGTAAATGATTTTACAAAATGCTCCTTGAATTTCTTAAGACCATTCTTTCCCTCTGTTGGAATCTCAACTTCAAGTCCTCCATTCACAACTTTACACTGAAATTCTAGGTCAAATCCGAATAATTTCGCCTTAAAATCCTTTGGTTTTTGGATTTCAATAGCAACTTTATCATCGTTAAATTTTACTGCAACATCTGTAAGTTCCTTTGTAGTTGCACCATTTACAACCAAGGCTCTAGACCAGTTTTCTAGATCATTTTTTTCATTAGTTGCATTTTCAAGCTTTGTCTGAGAACTCCACTTGATACTTGTTTGCAAAAGTCTTGCAAGATCAATATGATCCATATAACTTGGCATATCCTTTAATACTTTTCTATCAAGATTAAGTTTGAAAGGAAGCTTTGAAATTTCTGATTCAAGTCTTTCTTTTGTCGCATTTCTATCATAGTTAACTTCCACTGACTTAATTCTTTCTTCTATTGGGGTTGCACCTTTCACATCAAAAACAAGCAAATTATTGAAAAGCATTTTATTCCCAGATTCTGTAAGTCTTACATTGTATTCCTTACTATTTACTCAGAAT
>CAUVLQ010000014.1:0-31535 GCA_963552955.1 uncultured bacterium | reverse complement strand
GTTGTCAAAGCTTTGCTCAGCATGGTTTTCCCGCTACCGGGAGCTCAAACCATCAGCACATTGTGCAGTCCAGCTGCCGCAATACTCAGGGCTCTTTTTGCAAATAGATGACCTTTGATATACTTAAAATCATAGCTATCATCAGTATTTTCATCTTTTAATTCTCCGAGTGCTTTGGTATTGCGAGCATAAGCAAGTTTTTCTCCTTTGAGGAAAAAATCTAAAAGCTCAGAGAAATGTGACAGCGGAATAATCGTAATATCTGAAATATACTCTAGCTCATACAGATTTTCTCTCGGCACAAAAAAAGTTTGATACCCCTGCTGTTTTGCAGAGATCACACTAGGCAAAAGCCCATTTACCCTCTTGATCCTTCCATCGAGTCCAAGCTCTCAAAAAAACAGGAACTCACTCATCCTCTCATAATGATTGAGCTTCCCATCATAGATCAGTCCGAGCAAGGCAACGGCCATTGGGAGATCAAAACTTGTTCAGACTTTTTTGAGATGACTAGGAGAAAGATTCAGCACAAATTTCCTCTTTGGAAGATCTATCCCTACATTTCTAAAACATCCTCTAATCCTCTCTTTTGCCTCCTTGATACTCGCATCAGGTAGCCCAATAATCTCAATATTTGGCAAAGCTCTATTACTATCAGCCTCTACGAGAATCTCATAGCCCAAAAGTCCAATGGTAGTAAATGTTTTGATATGCGTTGTCATTAGAAAAAAATATGATAAATCAGATTTACCATATTTTTCTTCCCACAAAAATCAAGTTAAAATAAGCTAATACTCTTTTGTCAAAAAAAAGTTTGATATCATTAATCATGCTTGCACTGGCATTGAGAATCATCGTCATGGCAAGAACAACTATGTCCGTGATGATGTTCATGATGATGCCCATGGTGATGGTGTTCGTGCTGATGAAAAGTATTTTCATAATTTTCATAGCCCTCATGCTGATCATCTCCGTGATCATGCCCACAGCAGCAACATCCGCCTTCACACTCCTCCTCTGGCATTTCAAGAGATCCAGTTACGGCTCTAAGTACAAAGTCTAACACTTCATCATCAGATACGCTTTGACCTGACATTTGTTCGATCATAGTTTTAAGTTTTACGAAAGCATCATGATTTTCTTGGCTGATTTCTAGAGTTACTTTTGTCATGTGATTGATTGAAAAAAAGGGTAAAATTCTGATAAGGATTGTAATGATTTTCCTCTGGACTACAAGAGCAGAAAAGATTCAGATTTTTTTATTTTAGGAAGTTAGTCATGATTGAACAAATATGCACCATACCACGATAAGGAGCAGTATAAAGCACGATTGAACAGAAACGAAGCTCCTTTGGACTTGAATCTCAACATTTTCCTGAATCATCTAATCAATTTTTACAGATTAGTCCTGCATTTTGATAATCTAGATTATTTTTATCATAAAGTCCTCCAACTGTCACAAATCTCCAATAAGTTCAATATTGTTTTTCCTCTCTCTGAGCCGCAGCTGGATCTCTAGCTATAGCTCTGAGGAATTCTTCATGAGAAATTCGTTCTCCATCAAGAAAGTGAACAGCATATTTTCGATGCAAATCATTGTAATTTTTTATTTGTGCAACTTGGGTAAGAGTATTAAGCTGTCCATTAAGACGAGTAGAACTATTAACAAATTCTGCTTCATAAGCTAATCCATTAGGTCATCGTGGACCTACTGGGCTTGTCCTAGTATCTCAATTAATAGGAACTACATAATAATTCTGATGTTGTTCATCTTTTTCTATATAATGCCTATCAAACCATCAAAACCACCTATCATTTGCACAGCCATCATTTCCCTCATCTACCATTGGATTTGCCTTGAGCCAACACTTATCTCTACTATCTGATCGCCTCCTCCAGTTAGTATTTCTGATATTATACATTGCTTCGAGTCCCTCTTTTGCGAGATTAAGAGCTACTGTTTTTTGAGCTGTCTGTGAAATATAGGTCGTAGTCTTATTTATTCCCTGCATGATTACGAGCACTCCCATTGAGAGTACAAATACTACAACAAGAACTTCTATCAGAGTGAAACCACCAAGAGGTTTTTTCTTGCTGAGTCCTCAATTTATTTTTTGCATATCACGATTTTTAAGGTAAATACTGAATGTACTCTAGCTATTCTTTTCCCCTTTTCAAGAGAAAGAAAAGCAAATCTATCTGATTTCTAATCAATTTCTACTGATTTTCCGAGTGATACAATCACAGCAATCAGCTTTTTATTTTCTTTCTACTTCAAACTTGTATTTTTTGGAGAATTGAGATTGTGCAGTTTCCATCTGAGCGTCGAGCTTCGCGAGAGACTGAGAAAACTGAGTGGTATAGTTTGAAAAAATCTGAGTATCTCTACGATAAAACTCACTAGCAGATCCTGAATACGCTCCAATCAATTCAACTACTGGTCTTTCATAGTTATCTAGAGCCACCTGAAGTCCAGAAATATAGTCAACAACGGCATCTTTGAGCATTGTTTCACGGCGCCGTCCCTCTTGCAGGCTAGCTTTATCCTGCAGGGATCTCAGCTGATCTCTGAGTCAGATATAGAGTTCTGCTAGATTTTGTCCGTCATATTTTTTTTCTAAAGTTGTGAAATATTCATTTACTGCGTCTACTGCCTGAATCTGAAATGAGATGATTTTATTATTATATTCCTGAGCAGTGAGTTCTGGCCTTGATTTTGCACATCCAGTGATAATTAAGAGAGCAAAAAAGACTAAAATCAGATTTTTTATTTTCATGTATAGTGATTTTGTAAAGTAAAATACTTTATTTTGAGTAATAGAGATAGTTGAGAACGGTTGCCTTAAGTTCTTCTGGAGTATATTTTTCAGTAGGCTTTCCCTTTTCATTGAGGATAAAATACTGGATAATCAGCACCACAAGCTCAACAAATGCTGGCTGATTGATCGGGATATTATCATGATAGGTTGCTGAAAGCTGCTCTAGATAATTGACATACCTCCTAATAGAATATCAAGATTCTTCAGGATTAAGCTTTTCATAGAAAGGGAAAATCTTGTACTCTTGAGCCTCTTTGATAAAAAAAGGTACGAAAAATCAGGCAATTACCTTAGTATTTCCATCTTTTCTCAGATAGGTGATATTATTTTGAGGATTGATAGTTTTGAAAAAAGTATCATAAATCGCTTTTATCAGTTCCTCATGGCTGATTTTTTTTAGGAGCATTGAAAGAAAGGCTGCAAAATGCTGATTGAGATTTTTGTCAGCTTGGATTTGCTGAGCCACTTGTTTGGCCTGCCTATTTTCCTCCTGGGCTTTTTGGACGGCTTCCTCACTCACCTGATCAACATTGCTTCTCGGGGTTCAAAAATCATCTATTCCGCCTATTATTTCTGCCATTTTGGTGAAAAAAGATAAAAATTCAGACTTTAATTTATTGTTTTTGCCTTGAAATTCAAACCCAATTCACTATACAATGACTATTGTAATTTTGGTGAGGTGGATGAGAGGCTGAAATCAACTCACTGCTAACGAGTCAGACGAGAAATCGTCTCGAGGGTTCGAATCCCTCCCTCACCGATTTTGCATACCTCATTTGAGAAATTTATGGACTGTTATGGCACTATAGCTCAGCAGGTTAGAGCGCGCCTCTCATAAGGGCGAGGTCGGTGGTTCGAGTCTACCTAGTGCCAATTATCTAAAGATCATCTCAAAAGTCATTCATATTTTATTTTGTTTGTTTTAAGGTATTATGGCCGCAAAAAAGAAAGGAGGAGTTGTAAAGGTTGCAATGGTATGTAGTGAATGTAAAGCTACAAATTATTTTACAAATATCAACAAGGCTGTTACTCCAAAGCTTGCTCAAAACAAATACTGCAAGCACTGTAGAAAGCATACTGAACACACTTCAAAGGAAAAACTTAAGTAAGAATTCAGATTTTTTTAGATTTTTATTGTACATTCTAGAATGTTGACTATTAGATTATCTAGACACGGTAGAACCAAAAGACCTTTTTATAGAATCGTATTGACTGAACATACTAAGCCAGCAAAGTTTGGATACAAGGAAGTTTTAGGTTCTTATGATCCTCTTCATCATATCCTTCAAGCTGATGTTGAAACTATCAAGGCTTGGGTAGCTAAAGGATCTCAAATGTCTGAGAGAGTTGCAAAACTTCTTTATAAAGAAACAAATGATGCTCTTTTCCAAAAATTCTTTGAAATGAGAGAAAGAAAGAGCCTTCCAAAGAATGCAGACAAGTAATTCTGCTATAGTACTGAAAAATCCCTTGAGGGTTTTTTCTTTACCTTTAATTTTTGATTTGATGATCAATGATCGGATTAGATAATGTTTGAGGATTTCAGGAAGTAGTGCTCTATGGATTAGGAGGACTTGTTTTGGTGATTTGTTGAGGATGTATTTATGCGTTTTTTAGAGCAATCTTCTTTTTTATCTTTTCAAAAGGGGATGAAAAGCAGATCAAAGCTGCCTGGGATAGCATCAGATACATGATTTTGGGTATGTTTTTGACAGTAATGTTGATCTTTGTTTCTCCATCACTATTGAAATTTATGCATCTTCAGGGAGCAGAAAACTATACTCCAAGACAGATTTTTACTTATATGGGAAAAATTCTTGGACATCTTTGAAAACTTGGGAATTTCATTAAAGATTCTCAGGTTCAGAATCAATATAATGGAGATTTGTACTATAAGGATCTCACTCCTAGGACTTCTGCTCTTTAAGACTACAAATAATAAAAATCTGACTTCAGCACAATGGAGTCAGTTTTTTTATTGTATTTTTTCAAAAAAGTATTGACTTTTAAACCAAAAATGTATATACTGCTTGTCTAATACAAAAAAAATAAATATCATGAAAACATCCCCTAACTATCAGAAAGTTTCTGATGAAACCTATCGAGAAAGATATTTTCTTTTCTTGAGAGAACAGCTCGCGCGCTTAGATAAGGAATTTAAAAGCTCTTTTGATAAAGCAAAAGAACTTCGAAAAAGGTATCTAGAAGCGATAAATGATAAAGGTTTTGTTGGTAAAGAATTGACAGAACTACAAAGAGCATATGAGGCCTTGGAAGAGGCTACGAATCACTCTCGAGAGATCCTTAGAGAATTAAAACTTAAGGACAAGATTCTCAATTACGAGGCAGAAACTATTATCTAGACCTACGTCTAATTAAAAAGCTTTTCCCTGATTTACAGGGAAGAGCTTTTTTTGAACTTATAGAAAAATCTGGCTTTTTTGACTTTTTTAGAAAAAGATGAAAACCTACTCTTAATACAATTTTCTGAAAAGCTCGAGACTTCCAAGCTGTTCCCATGGGAAGATTTCTCTTCAAAAATGTCAATAACTTGCAGTAGTTTTGTAGATTGGTTTTCTAAGCTGAAGGAAATCAATAATTCACTGAGGACTGAGATCAAAATGTGTTTGAATAGTCTCAAGGATCAGTTTTTTTTCTATTTTTGCAGTGCAAAAATCCTCCAGGAAGAGGCTGACTGGCTGTTTTACTCCAATTGCATAGCTAATTTGCAGCTCACATTTCTCACAGAGTCCACTCGCTACGATATTTTTAGCAAGATATCTTGCCATATAGGCAGCACTCCTATCAACCTTGGTTGGATCCTTTCCAGAGAAAGCTCCTCCACCGTGTCTTCCCATACCACCATAACTATCTACAATAATTTTTCTCCCAGTCAATCCACAATCTCCGACTGGTCCTCCAATATAGAAGTTTCAAGTTGGATTAATGTGAACAACTGTTTGCTCATCCATAAGATTCCCGACAATTGGTACGATCACCGCCTTTTTTATAGCATTGTGAAGCTCTTCTTGAGTAATATCTTTGCTATGCTGTGTAGAAATAACGATAGTTGCTATTCTTTTAGCTTTTCCATTTTCATATTCTACACTCACTTGCGTTTTCCCATCAGGACGAAGGAATGGAAGAATTCAGTTTTTTCTAACTTTGGATAATTGGAAAGCAAGCTTATGGGCGAGGTCAATCGGCATTGGAAGAAAAGAGTCTGTTTCATTGGTTGCATAACCAAACATAATCCCCTGATCTCCAGCCCCTCAGGTATCTACCCCCATTGCAATATCAGGCGACTGCGTATGAATTAGAACTTCTACCTCACAACTTTTCCCATCAAAAAATTTCTCCTCACTATCATACCCAATATCGCAGATCACCTTTCTAGCGATCGCCTCATAATTAACCTGTGCTTGAGTAGTAATTTCACCAGCAATAATCAGCTTATTAGTTGTAATCAAGCATTCACAAGCCACTCTTGAGAAAGGGTCTTGCTCTAGGCAGGCATCAAGAATCGCATCAGAAATCTGATCGCAGATTTTGTCTGGATGCCCCTCAGTCACTGATTCTGAGGTAAAAAGGATTTTTTCATTACTCGTGTTCATTGTTTATATCTATAAAAAGTTAAAAGATTGATTTTTCTCTCCTTTGAGAAGTTTCTCAAAAAGAAAAAAATCTTTCCCAAGCAGAAAAGACCTGATGCATTTTGAAGGTGGATCATATCTTTCCCTTGCGGGGAGGAAGGAGCACCTTATTTAAACTTTATAACCGCATTGCGGATGTTGTGAAAACAGGTTGCTGAGATGTACAAGCGAGCCTCGTCTCTTCATCTACTCTTGATATTTACAATTGCTACTATAGTGTTTTGGTATACTAATACAAGCGATTTTTTATCTCATATGGGAATAGGAAAAAAATCAGGCTTTTTTGACTTTTTGAAAAAAAGTAGTATACTTAAGTATAATCTTTATATTCTAGCAACATGAGTATGGAAAATATGGGAAACAGAGATGAAGTGAAAGAAGTTAAACCTCTTGCTAAGGGGAAAGAAAGCAACGTAAAACAGGTAAACAATACTGAAAAAGGAGTGGATACTTCAAAAAAGAATCTCAATCTTGCTAAAGAACATCCCTACAATGATCCTAGCCGTAGAAATAGTGTCGTTGTTGAGAAATTGAGAACTGGGACAAATCCTAAGGATATTCTCAAGGAGTGCTATGGATACACAGAAAGCGCAAGTAGAGCTTGGTGAGCCAATATCAATGCTGTTGATTTGTCTGAAAACCTTCCAAAAATTTATAATGCGATGAAAAAAGATGGGACAGAGCTTCACTTCCATGATATGAAGCCAGAAGATACCATCAAACTTTTACAGGGAATCTCAAAATATTCAAAGGATCCCTCACAATGACCACTACTCGTTTTCCCATCAATTACCTCTCGTAATGATAAAGACAACCTTGCAATGATTTCAGATTTCATGAAGACGACAGATAAGAAGTTTAATATCTGACTTCCTTCATTGTCTGCTACCTCTATCGCTGGAAAGTTTATGTCGAAAGATCTAAAAACTGGTCGTATTCAGTATGATCAAAAACATATTCTCTCAACCCCGAATGCCACTGAACGCCCAGAAGTTAATGGTATCCTAGATATTGACACTTACGAACAATTTTCGCAAATCCTAGAAAAGACTCCAAATGGAAGTCTCTCTATTGGAATGATTAATGCCTCAGAAAGTCCTATTTTGATTGATCATGAAATGGCACAAAAGCCAATTGTGTATGATAAATCAAAGGGAGTAATCACCTATCTTGATGAGAAAAATGAGAAAAGCTTTAGTTTTTGAAAAACTGCGAACGATTATCTTACGAATAGATCAAGCAGTTTTGATCGTATGTATGCAGCACAGTAACTAGAGTTCCTCTTTGATTTTCATGAGGAGCTGGAGTGCCTGAAGCGGAGTAATATTATTAAGATCAATGCCATTGAGCATTGATTTTATTTTTTCGTATTGAGCTTTATCAAGAAACTCCTCCTTAGGAAGAGAGAATAGTCCCTGTACTGAAGAAGCAAAAGAAGAAGTCTGATTTTTTTGATCTTTTTGATCTTTTTCAAGAGCAGCTAAATTCTCACGCGCCTCAGCCAAAATTGAGGAAGGTATCCCTGCCAATTTAGCTACATCGATTCCATAGCTTTTATTTGCTCAGCCATGAGTAATTTTTTTCATAAAAATCACCTGTTTGTCTGTTTCATACACACTAACTGAGAAATTCTTGATCAGTGGAGATTCCTGCTCTAGAGCGATCAATTCATGATAATGCGTAGCAATAAGTGTTTTCGCTTGTAATGCCTGAAGAATATAGTGCAAAATTGCCTTGGTAAGTGCTAATCCATCATAAGTAGAGGTTCCACGACCAAGTTCGTCAAAGATGATAAAGCTCTTTTTTGTTGCATTATTGAGAATATTCGCAACCTCGATCATCTCAGTCATAAAGGTAGATTGGTTTTTAGCGATAATATCTCAGCTTCCAACTCTAGCAAAAATTCCATCAACAAGTCAGATTTCAGCCTTTTGAGCAGAGACAAAGAGTCCACAATGTGCTAAAAGCACAATCAAAGCAGACTGCCTCAGATAGGTTGATTTTCCTCCCATATTTGGTCAGGTAATGATATGAATTATACCATCATCACTTGGAAGATTTGGCTGTTTTCCGATCTTGAGGTCATTAGGAATAAAAGGCTGATCTTTTGGAAGGAAAGCCTCAATCACTGGATGACGACCTCATTGGATAACAATTATCTCCTGGTCTAAAAGCTGTGGCCTAGTATAGTGTTGCTCCTTTGCAAGTAAAGCATAAGACGTCAATAAATCAACCCAAGCAATTTTCTCAGCAATAACAGCAAGGACATGAACTTTTTTTTCAAGGAAAGACTTTGCCTCTTGGAGGAGAGCTTGTTCCTTAGCTCTAAGCTGTTCCCTTGATGAGATAATCTCTCACTGGAGATTTTCTAGGAACGGACTAGAATATCTCTGATTTCACTTTAAGGTCTGCCTACGGAGAATTCAGAATTCATTCTTTTCCTGTTCTGATAGGTTTGATGCTAGTTTTTCGCTAATCCACTGATCGAACAGTTCACTATCTTTACTCGTCAACTCTAAGAAATATCACTGATTAGTGATAAACTTGAGTTTAATATTGGTGATTCCAGAGCTTGCAACGAGCTTTTGCTGATAGCTCATCAGCAGATCATCACTATGATAAGCAAGCTTTCTGAGTTCATCAATTTGTGGATCTCTTCAGTCAGCAATATAGTCGCTATCACCGATAAGCTGATCATCTGACTTGAGTAACGCGAGCAAATAGTTGTAAATCTCTCTTAACTCCTCTGCTTCTGATTGATCAAGTCCGATAGTCTTCAGCTGAGTTAGTATTTCTCCATCTAATCCCTCTAAAGCGAGTCAAAGTGTAGTTCTCAACTTTATAAACGGAATATAATTGAGCTTTCTATAGAGGATAAGACTTAAAAGCTTTGGGATATCAAAAAAAGCAGAAAAAAACTGATGAATGGCACTGGTGTTTGTATTATCAAAGAGTCTCTCAAGATGAGAAAGTCTCCAGTTGAGTTCAGTTTTATTGTTTGTTGGATTTGAGAGAATATCCCTCAAAAGTCTAGCTCCTCACGCAGTTTTCGTAGTATTAAGAATTTCAAACAAGGTATATTTACTAGAATTTTCATAGCTTGAACTGAATATTTCTAGGTTTTTGACTGTAGTTTCATCCATGAGAACGAGTCCATCAGCAGCATGGTAGCTGATTGTATTAACATTTTTGAGGACTTGCTGTTGCGTATGCTGAATATAAGCAAAAAGCAGAGCTAAAGCAGAAGCTCTTCATTCTGTCAAAGCCTTTCCAAAACTAGCTAACTGCTGCACCTTACAAACAGTCAAAATCGTATGCTCAGGATCAAAGGGGACTCCATATACAGAGACTAGACAGTTTAGATAACTCTGAATAGGACCGATGATTTCCTCTTTGTTGGTTAGGTCTGAGTCGAGAATAATCTCTGTCGGACGCAAGGATAGAATCAGCTTTTGAGCCTGTTCTAAGTTTGAAAGTGTTTTGGTTTGATAGTTTCCGATCGTAAAATCTCACCATGCGAGATGATAGTTTGTTCCACTCTTCTCAGAAGACCTTGTAATAGCTAAGAGAGTACTCAGTTCACGCTGATTTTCCTGGATGTACGTTCCTGGAGTAATAATTGATTTGATACTTCTCTCAACAATCTTTCAAGGGACAGGATCTGTCATCTGCTCAGCAATTGCGACTTTATAGCCCTTCGCAATCAGCCTCGGAATATATTTTTCTATACTATGATGAGGAATACCCGCCATAGGGATAGGATTTTCTGAGTTTTTATTTTTTGAAGTAATGATGAGGTCAAGCACGCTAGCACAAATCTTTGCATCCTCAAAAAATACTTCATAGAAATCACCAATTCTAAAAAGCAGAATACAATCAGGATTCTGTTGTTTCATCTGAAGATATTGTTTCATTGCTGGAGTAAGATTCTCTAGGTTCATACCGCATATCACAAAGTTTAAAATCTGATCTTCTTTTCCTCTACTCAAGTCCAAAGATATTCAAGAGGAACTCTATTATTTTGAACTGGAATTCCCTCAGTAGCAAGCCTACGGATCTTTTCTTCAAGTCCGAGAGCATAGCCCGTCAACTTTCCATCTACTCAGACCACCTTGCAGCAGGGATATTTATCAGGATGATCGTTGCTTCTCATAATCATTCCGACTACCCTTGGATGAATTCAGAATTTTTGAGCGATATGCTTGTAGGTTGTGACCTTGCCGTAAGGTATTTTAGTCAAATATTCATAGATGGCTTGTCTGTCCATCAGAAAGGGAAAGAGAGATAAAAATCTGATTTCAGGTTTTTGTTGGATTTTCTGAGGATAGTATATGGAATTCTGAGCAGAAAACAACTAAAGCTTAGACTGATTTTAGGGAAGAAGTGATATACTGGAGGTGGTTCTTAACTTTCGAGAAGGGAGACTATATAGGAGACACTCATTTGGGACTTTGGAGAGCTGGTACAATTGTTTTGAGTAGCAGTAGAACACTAGCTCAAAGGGAAAATCTCCTGACTCTAAGGAGGTCGCTCCGTGGGAGATTTTGAGTAGGAAAGATTTACTCCGAAGAAAACACACTATTTCTATTGATCAAAAGCAAGCATCTTGCTAAGGTTAACCTCTTGATTTCCTAACGAAAATAGCTATCAACTGTAGTGTTTTATTTAATATACAAGAAAAGATGAACAAAATCTGACTTTGGTCTTTGATCACTGGAGTAGTAGTTTTGAGTGGCTGTGGAATCTTGCCACAGGAGGAGAAGGTATTGAGTGGAGATATTTCACAAACAGGAAACGAAACAGAACTCTCACCAGCAGAAGCTTTAAGCTGAAAAGAAGCGAAGCTTACCCTTGCAGAAGTGCAGGCACAGACAGGAGATACTACTCCGATTGTTGTAATTACGGAAGCGAATAGCGGAGCGATTGTGACACAGACGGGAGATTCTCTCATCTATAGAAATGAGGTCTATGGATTTCAGGTAAAGCTTGGGAAAGAATGGAAAGGAGGACAAATTGGTGTACAAGTATACCAATACCCTGATGATAACGAATTAAAGGAAGCTGATATTGTTTTTACTCTTCCCTATGATCGAAGAGGGGGAAGCTTGAATGCTAGCATTCCAAGAGGGATGGATTTAAATTCTATCACAATAAACACTATTAGCATCCAATCACATAAACTTTATAAACAGACAGTAATGGAACTCAAAGAAAATTGACTTTATGATGATAGTAGTTCAAAAATTTATAAGTCAATTTTAGGCAAGAGTAAGAATTATTACTTTTTAGGAGAAAAAAATAGTGATGGGTCACCTTTCGCTTATACAATATGAGTATGATACTGAGACTTTGATAAAGATATCTTTGAGACTCTAAAAATCTTTGATATAAAAGATGTAAAAGAATAGGAAAAAGCCTCTAAGAAAACTTAGAGGCCTTTTTTCTCCCTAATATTAAGGATTCCTCAGTACTCCTTGTACTGTAAAGTTCGCAGGTGAGGAAATAATTTTAGTTGAACTATCGTAATCTAGTCGTCCACCAATAGGTTGCAACCAACCTTTTGTACTTCTACTATTTTGATGAGCAATCTTAATATAGTTCCAACCAACTTCCATAATAATAGCTACATGTCCATTGAGCGTATCAGATACTGGATCGTTTTCAAAACAAACAATGTCACCAATCTGTGGTTTTGTAGTACCATTTGTGAAAGCAACAAGTCCTTTGTCTTTAGCTTTATCAAACCAGGTATCAGCATTACCTCCATTTTGTCCTGTATTTACAATATTTTTTCTGTAAACTTGGGAGTAATATCGAGAACAAAATTCTGTACATTGTACAGATTTTGCACTTCCGCCTAATTTAGGACCTGCAGCTTGTACAATCACTCCATTTGCAGTTCCTATATTATCTCCTTGTTTATATGGTCCTGCTTTAAATATCGGATCAGTATAAACTAGGATAGGCTCTGCATAGTAGCGAGTACCTGTCTGCTCATTGATAACTACAGGATAATAATATGCATATCCTATTTCAAAATCAGCAATGAGAGGTATAGCAATTTCATTTCGAGTCCCTCCTCTGTAGGATCTTTTTGATATAATACTACCACAAGGTGATCCAGACTTGATATAAGCAGTTCCAGACCCCTTAAAGGTACTTCCATCCTGTTTAGTAATCAAGATTATAAACCCTTTGTTTGTACCTCCAACGGTCGTTTGTCTTGCAACTTCTGCTCTAATTACACCCCCCTCTGCTGTTCCACAAAAACCATCTATTGGGTTATTGGAAGAGCTATTCGGAGTATAACCTCCAACACTTGGAGTTGAGTAATAGACTGTGCTACCAGTTCGATCAGTTGGCATCACTGCTTGGAAATCTCCAAGAGTCTGCTGTTCTGAAGCAGTAAATTCTGCTTCTTCATTTTCTTGTTTGTTGCAGGAGTCTAAGACTACGACCGCAAACATTGTGAGTATCAATCCAATGATTGATTTAACTACTTTTGTCATATTTCTGATTTTTATTTTATGACTTGATACCTTGAACGGAAAGTATCATATTTCAGTACGCGTGTAGATGAGACCGTTCCCTCATCTTTTTGTAGAGTCAGAAAAGAGTTGTTTCTATTTGGCGACAAAGCTCCTCTACCTGAACTTTGGAGAATAAGCACCAATTAAGGTGATCGTCCTCGGTTTTGTACATGTTTTATTATTTATTTTTTTGTTTAGCGGCTGTGAGTGTAATGATTTGCTTTTTGATAGCAAATGTTTTTTATTATTCCTCTTTTAGACTCTCATCTAGGTCACCACGAATCACAAAGTGAGCCTCGCGATGGAGAATTTGTGGAACTCATTATTACGAGTAACAGTAAAAAAATGATAGTTCACAAAGAAGAAAAACCTGAAATACTTCAGGCTTTTCTATGTTTTTGGTGAGATTTTTCTATAAGCTTGATACCAATAGGTGAGGAAGAATGCTTCAACAATGCAGTTAAGATACGCGATTACTAGAAGCAAGCTTGCTGCAACTACTCGGATCGTAGTCTCTACAAAGGAATTTTGGATCACATCCAGCCACACTGCAATATAGATCAAGAGCACAGGGATTCCAACGATAAGAAGACCAATAACAATAAATCTCAGCATCAAGAGAAGCTCTACAAACATCAGTTTAACTGAGAGACCGAGATTATTCATCGCGAGGCTTGTACTCTTTTTGATCGCATCAAAAACCTGACAGCCCTCTAGAGCAATAATAATCCTAGCATACGACCAACAAACACTGGCAAAGAGCACGAGGAATCACCAAATCCCGGCGATAATTGTAATAAATATATTATCAAAAATATCCATCAGATAGAGTCTCAGCATTACCGTACAGAAGGTAAACACTCAGAAAGGGATCGAAAGTCAGCTATACTCGAGCATTGGAAAGAACTTTCCACTTCCTCTGACAAAAGATCTGAAAGCTGACTGCTGAGGATTATCCAACGCTGAAACAACTGATGCCTCTCCTATCGGATGGAACCAAAGATATCAGATCAATACGATAATAACTCAGATCACTGCTCGGAGAATTCACTGATTATTGAGCTTATCAAGAACATAGATAAAGGCATCAGAGAGCTGAACTCAGCTTTCATATTTATAGAGAAGGAAAGTATTGAAATAATAAACGATAAAGTAGATACGAACTATTGAATAAAACACAAGCGTCAAAAAAGAGAGCCTAATGAGTTTAGGATTTTGAAAGAGGACAGTGACTGAATCTGATAGAATTTGTCTAAACATGCTCCCTTAGAGAGATAAAAAAATTATTCTTGTGTAAGTCCTTTTGCAACGGTTTTCATTGGTTTGATAGCTAGGAGTAGAACCGGGATATTTATTAGTGCAGCGATGAGGAAGAATTTCCAGAGTCAAAGCGAGGTTCCTCCTGTTTGATAATGAAGTCCAGCACCTAGGAGTCCAACTCCAACCAATAAAGAAATCAGAATTATAACTTTTTTTGTATCAAAGTGCGGGGTAAGATGATTTCTAGCAGCAACCCAGATTGCTCCTCCAGTGAAAAGTCACTCAATCAAAAGCTGCGTTAATACTCATCCAAGAAGTCCATAGCTTGGAATAAGATAGATCCCAACGACTGCACCGAGCACTACCCCGATCAAATTGATCAAGAAAAGCCTATTTTGTTGTTCCATAGCTACGAAGACATAGTTATAGACCTGCTTGATGAAGCTGAGCACAAGTACAAGTCCTAAGAAAGGAAGCACTTGATTGGCTCATCGGTCAATGGTATTGGTTCGGCTTCAGAGGAATTTACTTGAGGAGACGAGTAGAATAATATCATCTGCGAAAATCCAGAAGTTAAGCGCAATCAAGGCTCCAATTCGGACAACCATTGTCATCAGATTTCAGAGAGATTTTTGTTTTTGTGTTTTGCTGTAGTTTGGGATCTTGTGAAGAAGTGAATTTCCTAGTGAGGATGGGATGATTAGTAAGATCTCTATCAAAGACAATGCTAGAGCTCGCTTCCCCGCATGATCAAAGTTCTGAGCTGTTGGGAAAAACCATCCTAGGAAAATCAGTACCAGTAAGGTATGAAAGCTACTAAAAAAGTAAGAGAAACCAAATCTCCAATTCTGACTTAAAATCTTTTTGATAAAAGAGAAGTCAAATCTGATCTTGAGAGGGAGAATATCTTTGGTTCTGAGATGCATTTCCACATTTTGCCCAAGGGAACTCGCAACTACCGAGAAGATCACTAGACAAAAAGCTGAAATCAGTACAAGGTTTGGTGTTTGAGCAGACTGGAAATCAACATTAGTAAAGAATAGATACACTACCGGCAAAAGCACTAGTAGTTGCGAAAGTCTTGCAATAATCAAAGACCACGTCAGTCTTTTCATCTTTCGAAAGAGTTGAAGTGGTATCTGCTGAATACCTGCATACATATTACTTGCAGAATAACACATTGCCAGAGGGAGTCCTCGGATGATATAAGGATTTTCTGTATAAGCAGGGATCAAGTAGGCAATAGCGATTGCCAAGCTATAGACAATTCCTATGAGAAAGACTCTGGTTCCAACGAATTTTCAGTAGTCTTGTGCCAAAGGAGAAGCTGGATTTAAGTCAGATTCTATTTCTTTATCTCAGTGTATTTGTTTTTTTAGAGTTCAGAGCTGCTTGATTGCAAGGACATAGATTCAGAAGTCTACAAGCGCAGTCCACCAGGCGAAAAATCTGAAAATCGTCCCATAATCTCCGTATCTCAACGGTCAAAGATATGAGGCAATAATTTTGGTGATTACAAATCAAAATAATGCGCTGATCACTCTCCCTGCCAACTGCCAGAGAGCATCTTTTATCACGAGTTTATGTCCGGACATTCGTTTCTCAAAACTAAACTGTTTTTTAGTATAGTTTTTTGCTTGGCAATATAAAGAGAAAAAATCTCTGCTTTCAGCGACGGCTTGTTCCAGTTTTTGTGATTAAGAAGATACAAATCGAAAAGAGGTTGAAATAGCGCTTAAGTTAAGTAGAACAAATAAGAAAAAATCTGATTTTTTTATTTTTGATCGAGAGATGGAGAATTATAGAGGATTTTGGCTTGAATGAGTAAACGGGAACTGTTTTTTTTGATCACAAGAAGAGTGAAAATCCGTGAAACTTTGGGTTGCACCACTTGTAAAAAAGGGAATCTCTGAGCTAGAACTCTGAG
Organism: uncultured bacterium; assembly: GCA_963552955.1. Classification (GTDB taxonomy): domain Bacteria; phylum Patescibacteriota; class Gracilibacteria; order Absconditabacterales; family Absconditicoccaceae; genus HOT-345. Next base: position 15,346 of record CAUVLQ010000014.1, on the reverse strand, counting down.
AAGAGCCAGTTTTTTGTGAAAGATGAACAACTGGGACTTTAGAGTATTTTTATGGATTAAAGGAATTTTTGACCTTTGAGGTTTGAGGAGTGCCGATCTATATTTTTGACAATCACAATCATGCTTTATATTTTTGGTATAAGGAATATTTTCAAAATCGCTTTGCAAAGGGAGTAAAACTGATTCATATAGATCAGCACTCGGATATGAAACCTAACGAGGAGAAAATAGATGAAAAAAATCTGGATTCAGTCTTTTGATTTGTCCAAGAACAGTGTAATGTTGGGAACTTTATTGTTCCAGCATTAGGAAGTGGATTACTCGAATCTGTAGACCAGCTCAGGAGTGAATACTGACTCCTCCACTATCATAAGCCTGATGGAGACTATATTTTGGATATTGATATGGATTTTTGGGAGAAGTTGATGGGAATTGAAGATAAGGAGTGAACCTTTGAGCAGACAAGAAAGCTGATTTATTGAGCAAAAATGGTAACGATCGCCACTTCTCCGTTTTTTTTGGATCAGAAAGAGGCAATCAAGCTGATACAGGAGCTTTTTGAAGGGATGAAGGGCAAAAGCGAAGCATAAGATTAATTTTAACGAAGAAGAGAAAGACTCAAGCCTCTTTTGCGTGGAGTAAAAACACTTGTTTTTATCTAGGAAAACGATAGATTATAGAGATAAAAGGGGAAGGGAAATCAGATTTTTAATTTTTTTGCACCTGAGGGAAAAGATGGACAAGATTAGGAATTTTTGTATTATCGCACATATTGATCATGGTAAATCTACACTAGCGGATAGAATGCTCGAGATCACTGGAACAGTGAGAAAGCTGAATCATTCTCAGGTTTTGGATCGTATGGATATCGAACAGGAGAGAGGAATTACGATCAAGCTTACGCCGGCTAGAATGCAATGGAAGGGCTATGAACTTAATCTTATTGATACTCCGGGACACGTTGATTTTCAGTACGAAGTATCTCGTTCACTAGCTGCGGTTGAAGGGGCGATTTTGCTGGTTGATGCCTCTCAGGGAATTCAGGCTCAAACGCTTTCAACACTCTATCAAGCAATTGATCAGGGACTGGATATTATCCCAGTTTTAAACAAAATTGATCTCCCTGCAGCGAATCCTGATAGAGTTGCTGGGGAAATTGAAAATATGATTGGACTCTCAAAAGAGGAAGTAATCTGCGTATCTGGAAAAACAGGAGACAATGTAGATAGGGTCCTTGACGCAATTATTGAGAGATTCCTCTCACCAAGGGAATTTAAACTCAAGAATCCAAAAAAATTCTGACTCTAATATGATGAGCATAAAAAAAGGGAGCAGTTTGCTCTTTTTTTGTTGACTAAGAAAGTAAAGAGAAAAAACCTGAACTAATTCAGGCTTTCTTTTTTTATTATTACTCTTATCTTAATACTCAAATGGACTTCTCTCCTTAAATCTTTCGATTCCAAGATCAAGTTTCGTATCATCAAGCGCATAAAGCGTTGCGATCTTTTCTCATTTTTTCACCTTATCACCGAGCTTTTTGTAAAGATACATTCCGGCTTCATTGATTACTGGACATCCAAGCTTTCTACAGATTGCATTGACATCATGAAGGTTAATCACCTTCATCTGACCGTCCTTGGTTGCGAGAATATCGTAAGTATGAGTTCCGAGTTTCAATGTTTCAGAGGTAATTTTTGGGTCTCCGTGCTGAGCTTTGATAATAGATTGCATCTTTTGCCAAGCTTTTCCAGAAGTAAGCTGAGTTTTTGCTAACTCAAGAGCCTTTTTACCTTTTGCGAGGCCTACATCTTGAATAATTTTTGAAGCAAGATGAAGCACCTTATCTTCAAGATCTTTTGCTCTTTCTGGATGTTGCTGGAGAATTCTAAGTACTTCTCTTACCTGAAGAACAGCTCCTACCCCATTTCCAATCACCTCATCAGCCTTGGTAATTGCAACCGACATCTTCATTCAGAGTTTTTTACCTACATATTCAAACTTCTTTTTCCAGTCTTTTGCCTCCTCCATTGTTGTAACTTTTGCAGTTGGCCCAACTGGAATATCAATAAGCGAATGAGTAATTCCCATTGCATATTTTTTTGCCATAATTGAGCTTACTACCTTTGCTCTAGATTGCATAGAAAGCGGATACTGCACCTTAATCAACCTGTCATCAGCAGGTGCAAGATCTAATGATCCTCCCCATACTAAACAACAATCTTCTTCCTTCACTAGCTTCTCAATTCCTTTCTTATCAAAGTTGATATCCATCAGCACATTTACACATTCACCAGTCGCAGCAGGAGAGGTGATTGATTTAGAGAAGTTTTTTGGAATTTTGATTCCAAGACTCGCAATAAGTGGAATCAGAATCATTGTTGTTTCATTTCCTGGTACTCCACCAATACAGTGCTTATCAGCGATAATCTCTCCTTTTGGATATTTAAAGGTTACCCCACATTCAGCCATCGCCTTTGCTGTCAGATACATCTCTTCATCAGTGGTTGGATAGAAGAAACTTGATGCAACATAATAGGTCATCATTGTATCATCAAGCTTATTTTCTGAAATATCTTTAATAATTGAATACATTTCTTCATATGAGATTTTTTCTCCTCTCATCTTCTTTCTAATAGCATCATAAGAAGCAGTTGAACTTTCAGCCAATGCTACAGAGATCACCTCATTTGAGGTAAATTTTACCTTATCAAGAATATCAAGATAGATCCCAATTTCTCCAGCTGGAACAGTATCTGAAATGGCTACATCTGCTACAATACTCTCTCCATTTTGTCTTTTGAGTGTTACTTTATCATGAAGATTAATCCCAAAAGCTGTTGCTTGTTCTAGATTTAGGAGAACGATAAGTCTCTCTCCATCTCTAATATCAAGAATATTGGCTTTCGCTTGAAAGAAACTCTCTCTATTTTGAGAAAGAGAAGAAAAATCTGATTTTTTTGTTTGTTTTTTTGTTGTTTTAATTGGCTTTGTTGATTTTAATGCTGTTTTTTGTTTCATTATTTTTTGAATGAATAAAAGGTTGCTTAAGTATAGCCAGATTCTTTTATTTGTCAAAAAAATCGTGGTTGAAAAATGGACCATCATTGCGGGAGCATGCATATTAAGGAGGCTAAGTTTATAAAGTGAGTTCGCGATGAGAATCTTTTAGAAGAACTTACGATAAGCAAACAAAAAAGAAGAGAAATCTGATTTCTCCTCTTTTTATGTTATCAATTATTAGTATTCAACCTGTACACCTGGACTCATTGTAGTAGCAATAACTACTTTCTTTACAAGCTTTCCTTTAACTCCAGTTGGCTTATTTTCTTCGATAGCTTTCATCAAAGATTCAATATTTTCGATAAGTTTTGCATTATCAAATGAAAGTTTTCCAACAAGAGCATGAATGTTTCCAGTCTTATCAAGTCTGAATTCAATCTTACCTTTCTTAGTTTCCTCAACTGCCTGAGCAATATTCATTGTTACAGTACCAGCCTTTGGAGATGGCATAAGTCACTTTGGTCCGAGTTGTTTAGCTACTGGAGCTAAATCTCTGATCAATTCTGGAGTTGTAATCAAAACATCAAAGTCAGTCTTCCCTTCTTTAATATCCTTAAGAAGAGCATCATGCCCAGCGATATCAGCACCTGCTTTTTTCGCTTCATCAACCTTGTCTTCTGTAATGAATACAGCTACCTTCTTAGTTTTTCCAGTTCCGTGAGGAAGGATTGTAGTAGCTCTAAGCATTTGATCGTTGTACTTTGGATTAGCGTTAGTTTTTACAGCAATTTCGATTCCTGCATCAAACTTAGCATAATTCACCTTTTTAAGAAGCTCAACAGCCTCAGTCAAAGGATACATTTTTGTCTTTTCTACAAGCTTTTTCACTTCTACATACTTTTTTCCGTGTTTCATGATTGTAATTGAATAAGAATAAAATCGGTTCAAACGATACGAGGTATCTCCCGGTTAGCGAGTGCTACTTTGCTCTCGCGGTAGTATTTCAAGACCCAAGGTTTCTTAATGATTCCTTGAGATTGTTCATACTCTGATCTCTTTGCTCTCGAAATGAGTCATGTTTTGACTGTTTATATTGCCATTTCACAATCCCCGCAACCACTATCATCAGTATTGAGATAATGTAGGGAAGATACTTTTTAAGTGTCTTCATAGTAAATAGTAATTAGTCAAAAGGCATAAAATGCTGATTACATTTCAACATCAACTCCCATGTTTCTTGCTGTTCCAGCGATAATCTTGAATGCTGCTTCTTTGTCATTAGCATTAAGATCTGATTTTTTAAGTTCATAGATAGCTTCTAGATCAGCTAGAGTCAGCTTTCCAACCTTTTTCTTGTTTGGCTCTCCTGAACCAAGGTTTTGGCTTATTCTCCATTTAATAAGACCTGAGGTAATTGGCGCACCAATTTCCATCGTAAAAGTTCTATCTACGAATACCGTCAACTTTACCTTGATCTTAACTTCAATTCCACCAAATTGTTTCATCAAATCAGCAGTCTTTTCGTTAAATTCCTTTGTAAATTGTCCGATATTTACTCCGTTTGCTCCAAGCATAGGTCCAAGCGGTGGAGTTGGAGTAGCCTTTCCAGCTGGAACTTCGATATTAAGAATTTTCTGTACTTTTGCCATAATGTTGTTTACATTAGATAAATAAAGTTTTTAAGTACGATTTGCTTGTATGATACTTTGAATATGGTATCTGAAGCAATCGATACTTCTGATCCACTTCCAAAAGCAGCACAACAAGCTTTGTTTTATATTCTGGAAGATTGATATAGCTAATCTTATTTCAAAAGAGCTCATTTTTTAGGATCTCAGATTCAGTAGCCATCACATAGATATTTCCACCCAGCTTTTGGACTGTTTTTTTGAGATCTGTAGGCTCTTTATCAAAGAAAGCATAATAGATTTCTCTACGATCTTTCAGAATATATTCAGGATTAAGTCCCAACTTTTCAAAGCTATCCACTACTCAAAAGTAAAGGTCAGTCCCTGAAAGCATAAGGAATTCTTGTTCCTGAGGATTTGAAGCATCATCAGTTGAAGCATTCTGATTTTGCTCCTGAACTACTGGCTTTGCATCAACTCCAGTAGTCACAATATTTGAGTTATTCACTCACGAAGTTAATTCGGCAGTGCTACTGCCAGTATTCACTTTGTCAAGTTCCAAAGAGAAAATCTGAGTTTCTCCTGTAGATATTTGTGTTGTTCAGGTTTGTATTGTCTTTTTTTCCAAATCTGCCTGCATTTTAGCCAAGAGTTCTTGCCCCTTTACCTGATACAGCAATGAATATACCACGATAAACGCTACAAACAAGATACACAAACAAAGTGATACAAGTTTTTTTTCTCTCTCCATAGGTTATCAAGGAGATAAATAACTAGTTGGTGAGCTCTACCTTATCGGCATCAATTGCCACAGGAGTGAGTCTACCAAGCATTTCAACATTCACGACAATTACTCACTTTTCTGCATCAATTTCTTTAATATTTCATTTCATACCTTTAAAATCTCAATGTTTCAAAAGTACTACATCACCAACCTTATAAGGGATTGTCAACTCTGATCTTTCCTGAGCTTGCTGGATTTGACTTTGCATTTGAGCAAATTCTTCATCTGTCAAAGGGATCGGCTTTGTCTCAGCCCCAACAATAAGTCTCACACCTGGTGTATTTCTTACAACATACCAGATTTTATCATTCATCTTTGACTTAAAGAAGACATATCCAGGGTAGAGTTTTTTTTGTCTGACTACCTTTTCTCATTTTTTCATCACAACCTCACTCACAAGTGGACTCAGATAATCAACAACATCCTCTGATAGCCCTTGCTTATTTACTCTTTCCTGAAGATTTTCAATTACAAGTGCTTCTTGACCAGAAGTTACACTAAGCACATACCATCTATAGGTATTGTCCTCAATTTGTTTTTTTATTTCATTGGTATTTACCTCTTTTTGCATAAGCATAAAAAGAATAGATAAAACTGATTTTATTTAGCGTTAATAGTACTAGTTTTGAGTTCCTGTAGTTTGAACAGATTCAGTAGACTCAGCTACTTGAGCGACTCAAGCTTCCTGAGCTCCAGTTTCTACAGTTCATGATATGACTTCTGCTTGGATATTCGAAAGATCAATTCCAGAGAAAGAATTCGTATCTCCTGAGATAAGTCCTCCATTAGTTTGCTGAGAGTCTAGAGATTGATTTGTCATCAAAGCATAAAAACCCTTGTACCCATCAGAGAAAATCGTATCCACTAAGATAAGATAAAGCCCAGCGATGATCACAAGTGCAAAAATCCCAAGAGTCAATCTCGTAATTTGCTTGAATGTAGGGAACTTTAATTTTTTGACAGTATCAAGACTATCATAGATAAAATCTAGCATTTCTTAACATATAAGCAATAAAAAAATAAGCTGATTTTGAGTATAGTTATTTGCTAGCAGAATGCAAGTGAAAGGTTAGAGAAGTCTGATTAAATAAATAAAGAAAAAGAACCTTCAAAGGAAAGAGAAGATTCTTTTTTCAGTTTTTTTGTTTTTATCTATTCCCACCATACATATTATCGAAGATCGTATTAGATGTACCTTGAGCAACTCCAGAGAGTACAGGAGCATTAATTCCTTTTGAGTTCAGGCGTCTTTCAAGATCAAGGAGTTTTTTATTAAGGAAAAGATCTCATTCTCTGTAATACTTTGATTTTCGTTTATCTTCTTCAGATTGATTTTTCTGTGGAATTCAAAAGTTTTCAAGAGAATTTCTATCAACTTTTGCATTATACTCATCTCGTGGAATAAGTCAGAGCTTCATATTTTTCCCTTGTTTTACATCATCTGCTCAGAAGGCATAACTTAAAGCATCATCATTAATGTTCTCGAGTTTTTCATCAAAGTAATTCACAAAAAAATCTAATACTTTTTCAAATTCTACTGGAGGAGGATATCCTCTAGCATTTAATACATTTCCCTTAAAAAGATAGTAAAGCAAGTCTTTTGCATCTCTTTTACGATATCCAGATGGGATTGTTATAGTCAAATTGTTTCCCGGAACTGTAAAAGACATCGTTCATCACTCTCATCTCTGCCTTACTTTTTTTGCTGTATATATCCAAGATACAATTTCTGGATAATTAGTAGGCGAAAAATAATCTTTATTAAACCACACAAGGAACTGCCTGAGAAAGAATTCTGGCTTAATATTTTTACTCTTGGCATCGTTAAGAGAACTCAAAATTTTCTTTCGGAAGTCTGCCTTGTCATTCCTTTCATCAATAGTCTTTCAGGCAAAACCTTCTCTGTTATAGTCTTTATTTTGTTCAATAACATCTGGAGCAGCTAAGAGTGCATAATTTCCAGTAATTGATGGATTCTTGGCTCGATCGTCATCCACACGATCCCCACTTGATTCTCGATATTGATCTTGCACCTTCCTCTCAATAGGATCTAGAGAAGTATCTTTACTTTTAAGTCCGACGAAATAGTCATCGATTTTTTTGGTATTTTGTCATCGCCAAGCTCGAAGTTTATCGAGAAGAGCTCAGTATTCAACTGATTGAGCATTCATTGAAAAATCTGATTCTTGAAGACTCTTTTGAGCTGGTCAATTTTCAGTTATCGCTTCCTTAGATTTCATCGCTTCCCTAAAGGGCGGTACAGCATCTACCTTATCTAAGAGGTTCCGTGCATTATGCTGATTTTCTCGTTTTTTTGCAAAAAATGCGGTTGGAACCATATAAGCTCTCGCTAGTGCATCGAACCACTTTCTCACATCTTTATCCCCATACCTATTCATAATTCCACTCAAAGTGATATAGGAAAGCGCCATTTTGAGTTGATTTTTATGTTGCTCACTCCTAGCAAGATCCCCCATTTTTTTGAGGTTTGCAAGGGCTGATTCAATTCTACTAGATTTAATAAATCTTTTAAAATCTCACGCAGCAAGATTAAAATTATTATGTGTAATTTTGCTATATGCGCTATCAATTGACTTCCTTCAAAAGACTTCTTCTGCTGCATTATTAAGTTCTCATGCAAAATTTGATGAATACAGCTGTTTGAGAACTTGCTTATTCCCATCATTTACAGATCCAAAATCCTGACCTCCATTAGCATTATTGATATTATTTACAATATAGTCAATTTCAGATTTTTTGAGTCTATCTTGAAGCTGATCAGCGTCTGGAGTCCCTGGTTTTTTAATCCTATCAAGCACATCTTGCCTCATCTTCATATATCTTTGATGATGCTGATCTCCAAGAAGACATTTTACCCAAAGTCCCTGATTATCATAATTTGAAAGTCAGCGATAAAGCCCCTTTCCTTGTCTAATATTAGCTATCATTGCTGCAGCCATAATTGGTCTCAAATTTCCATCCTCAACCACACTTTTCCCACTGAGAAGGATTTTTTTGAGTGTATTACCTTTCCCAATAGCACTATCAATGGTCATTCCACTTGGATGATCAACTCCAGTCTCAAATAAAGCAGAGAAATCCTGCATACCCTTAAACTTTCAAATCCAATCTTCAATAGACTTTCGAGTATTTTTTTCAGCTTTTGAAAGTTGGTCATAATGGAGTTTATCTGCAGCAGATTTTACCGATGGAATCCAAGAGAGGCTATTACCTACCATTTTATAAATTCCAACACTTGATACTAACCAATCAAGACAAGCTTCGTCCTGTTCCTTATAATATTCATCAATCTTTGAGGTCAGATTTTTCCAGACATTTTTGATACTATAAATCATAGACTGCACACTAACTCGCTTCCAGTTTCTCTTGGTTGTGGATGGAATATCCTCAAACGCTTTTAAATCAGCTTCAACCTGTTTTTCAGTTTTTGGTGCGAGATTTTTTTCATTGAGGAAAAGGAGAAAATCTGAATACGACATCTTTCTCTCATATCTTTTCTTTTCTCACTCCATATCCAGCAAATCTGACTCAACTGACACTGTTCCATCAGCATTCGGCTTGACTTTATAGATTACGGAGTTCTTTTTCATCGCAGAGCTGTTTGGATCTGGAACTTCATCAGTAGTTGTGAAATAGTTTACCTCTTGCTTACTCGCTTTTCAGTTTTCATCAATTACATCCATAACAAATTTTCCGTTTTCAAACTGCATCTGTTCAAGAATCGGTGGTTTGATACCTGCTTTGGATAAAGCTTCTTGTGCCTCTTTAAAAGTTTTTTTTGCACCAAGAAGTCTGATAGAATCGGTAGAAAGATTTGAATTTTCGGATTTTGAGATGAGATTTTTAAAATTCACACTATCAAATGTTAGTTCTTTTGCCTCTTCTGCTCAAAGCGACATTTCTGTTCCATAAAACTTTACTGTAATTTTAGGATCTTTCTCATCTCGATCAACTTTTGTGATCTCACCTCTCATCCACTCCTTACTTGGATCCCCATATGGCGGTAAAATACTCTCATCTTTTGAGAAATAAATAATAGCTCAAGGTCTAAGCCCATGATCTGGATCTTCCGTTTTTTCTCCTGCCATAGCATCTCGAGCTGAGAAGATTTCCTCTAGAGGAGTTCCTTCTGGCTTTTCTGGATTCTCTGGATTTTGAGGTCCTTCCCTATTTGGCTTATCAATTGCTGGTTTATTTGGGTCTACATCTGTTTTTCCAGTGAATGTATCAAGGAGTGGCTTGGCATTTCTCGGATTATAAATATCTAAAATATCTCACTTTCCCATCAAATAGAGATATATCAGTTTTCAAATTTCTTTCCCCTTTAACACTACAGAATCTAAGTCATCAGAAATCTGGTTTTTAAAAAGTTTTTGAATCATTTGACGGTTTTCTAGACTGATTTGATCACTATTCAGACCTGAAATTTTGAATTCAAGAGGGAGATCTTTCTCGTTGAGCATATCCCATGGAGAAGTGAGTGTTCATCTTGTCCCTCCAAGAACAGTCTTTTGAATAGGGAAGTTATATCTTCCAATCTGCAAATTTGAACTATTCAAATCAAAAAGATTCATAAAAAAGTGTTCAAAATTTACAACATTAAGGTCAAATATCTCTCTGATTTGAGTCTCAGAAAGCATTTGCTCAAGTCTCATTTTTGCGAGTTCAGAAAAGAGTTCTGAAGATTCAGTTGGAGTTAGTGTAGAAAAATCAAACTGATGAGTATAAAGTTTCTGTAAAGTATTAGCTAATATTGGTTTCGAGATCTGCAAGTCATGAAGGTATATTTCTCGAAATTTTTGCTCAATTTGTGCACTCAAGAGCTTGCGAGCTTCTTCTGATTCTTCTGTAGAGAGCTGAGTTTCCATCTGCTCAATATCCTGAAATTCTGTTGGATATTTCGCTTTTAACTGCTCTCTATCAAAAGGATATTGATTAAAAATCACATGAAATGGAGGCAAAACATTATTGAAAACATCTTTTGTATCAGTAATAAGTCTATCCATGAGGTTCACACGATTTTGGAGCCTTTTGACTACAGTTCTACTCAACATTGTATCAAAAAGTTTCTTTTGATCTGGAGTTCGTGACTGAAAATCTCCAGTTTGTAAAGCTGAGGTATCAAATCCCTCTGATGCTAGCGATTGCCTGATATCTTCGTAGGTAAACTTAAAATCTGAAATCAGCTTTTTATAGTCATTTCTCTCTGATTCTTTATTGAAGGTATCTGCAAACTGCTCAATAGCATTGATCAGTGGGATCAATGTAGTATGGTAACTTATCGACTGGTTAAAAGGTCTTTTTACCGCTCCTGGCACAGCAGATCAGAGCTTATTTTTGATCAGCTTGACTAATGCTGTTTCAAAAGTACGAAGTAGATTTGGATCCTGAAGACCAGAGATATTTGTAAGATCACTCGTTTTAATTTCATCTAGGTGGATCACTTCTGTAGAAAGGAATGAAAAATTAATAGAATTTGTAGCAGAAATCTGCGTAAGAATTCCTCTATCAGCATTCACATCAATTTTATTTTCTAGATCACTAGTAAACGCATCAATATTTTGTGTTGGATCTGGAGATCTAAGGGTATTAAAGAGATCTTGAACTATTGGCAAAAGATTCGCTCAAAGTAGAGCTCTATTCTCTGGAGATTTATATGCAGATTCGTGTGGAGAACGAGGTGTTCCGTTTCCATTTTTTTTTGCCATTTTGAAACACTACAACAAGATAAAAAGTCTTTAGAATAAGTATAGTTAAAAAAAGATAAAAGTCAGATTTTTTTTGTCTTTTATATGATTATCTCTTGACAAATCAAGTTTTTATTTTACAGTAACCATATTTTTTACTTTCGCTTGAAGTAAAGGGGATTTTCCATAGACTATGAGGTGTTTTAGTCGCGAGTAAAGGCAATGCAAATCACTATCAACGAAAATCAAGCGAATCAAAGATGTGATAGATTTTTGAGAAAATACTGTAAACCCTATCCACAAGTAAGACTTTCTGATATCTATTCTCGAATTCGTAAAGGAGAAGTCAGATTAAATGGGAAAAGAGTTAAAGAAGAAACCAGACTTTCTCTCTGAGATATTTTGGAATTTTCAGAGGATCTCTTGGGAAAGAAAGATAAAAATCTAATGCTGAGCCAAAAAGAAAGAAAACTCAAGAAAATCGATATTGATGAGCTTCACACTTGGATTTTGTATGAGGATGAAAATTGGCTAGTATTCAATAAACCAGCTGGGATTGTGCTTCATCCGAGCAATAAGCACTGGAATGATCTTTGTATGAATGACTATCTTGAGCGATACTGTGAAAAGCAATGATATACCAACAAAAATCAGGTTTTTAAGCCTTCTTTTGGATATAGACTTGATAAAGATACATCTGGAGTCTTGATCGCTGCTAAGAATTATGAAGCACTGCAATATATCAATCGCATCATTAGAGAAAGGGCAATTAGTAAAAACTATTTGACCTATGTGACTGGAAAATTTCCAAAGCATTTGATGATTGATAAGGCTATCGAAAAAACATATAACTCTAAATTTGCAAGGGCGCAGATGCAGCTCAACGAGAGCGATGGTCTTGATTCGCAAACTGAATGTTGGCTAGTAAAGAGTAAGAAGCATCCTCTTTTATGAGAGATATCACTTGTTAAAGTGAAGCTCTACAGCGGTAGAATGCATCAGATCAGAATTCATCTCTCTAGCGAGAATTATCCTGTTTTGTGAGATCTGATTTATGGGAAGCCAGTAATCAATAGAATTTTAAATAAACAGTTGCATATTCAAAGACAATTGTTACACTGTTGGAAGTATCAGTTTCAAGATTTAGATGGGAAGATGCTCAGCTTTGAAGCGCCTGAACCATTAGATTTTGAAGCACTGAACTAGTTTTTATCCTTAAAAAAATATCATGAAAATCTTTAAAACACTTTTCTTCACTACCCTATTTTGGATGCTCGTTGTATTAGGGCTATGGATTGCAAGTTTTTTCTACCCAAATCATGCAGCCCAATTTTTAAATGCAGTTTTGCCAGCTGCGACTAAAGAAAGCTTTGTAAGTGAGTACCACAAGGGGGATATTGTAGAAGATCAAGTAAACACTGCACAAACCACACAGGATCAGAATTCTGACCTTGTAACTACTGGTAGTAGCGTAAACACAGGAACGGGGAACCTTTCTGTTGATGAGGAATCTCCTTCACTACAAGCTGAAGTAGCTAGTCTTCAAAATAGAGTTGTAATCTTGGAAAATAATCTTAGCCAAGTAATCGCATTTTTGCAGAGCGTAACTGTCGTAAATCCTGAAACTACAACTCAGCCAACTACCACTCAACCAGAACAAGCACAAACTCCTAATGAAACTCCAACTGGAGTTGTAAATACTTTTTGAACTGTTCGTCACTAGATTTTAGACCTATTAGAGTAGAAAATGTTTATTATTTGTTTCGCATTTTTTATTCTTATTCTTACAAGCTTCCAACTCTTTTTCTGGGGGCTTGTTTTTTTTATTCTTTTGGGCGTTCTCATAACGGGAATCCGAATAATGAAAAAAAGAAATTTTTCACTAAAAAAACAACTGCTTCTTTTAAGCTGAGCATTTCTACTGGCAAATGCAAGTTGTCTTGTTTTCTGGTTTAGAACGGCTCCTGAGATCAGTTCAGATTTTTTTCACTTTCAAGCTCAATCAGAATCTTCGCAACGGGCAACGCTCCTCTGAAACTATCTTATTTCTGAGCAGACAAAGCCTGATACCTACCTCGTAGCATCATCGGATTGAAAAAATCATCTCCTCAAATCAGAGCAATTGTTAGAAATCTGAAAGACCTATCAGATCTGAGCCAAATATAAACCACTTGACCTCGCGAACACCTACAGTCAATTTTCAAAACATAACTCAGAAACCTGATTTTCTCTCTCGTGATTTTTTGACTACCAATTTAACTATGATAAGTGGCTCCTTATGAAAGGCTATCATGGGAGTCTTTATGCCAATTTTTCGGTTATTTTAGAAAAAGATAACTCGATTTCTGGCTTCGAAAGACTTATTCAAGATGCGAGGTTAAGCCTTAAAAATCTGATTTCTTCTCTTTTTCCAGATAGAAACTGAGGTCTCCTCCTCGCAATGCTGATTTGAGATAAATCTCAGCTTCCTAAGCAAGACTATCAGGGCTTTATTGATAGCTGAATTGTCCATATCATTGCTGTAAGCTGAGGAAATCTTGTGATGATTGTCGTTTTTCTAGGAGCAATCCTTTTTTGGATGCCTTTTTATATAAGAAATGCTTTTATCATCTTGGGAGTTATTTTCTTTGCAATTTTAGCAGGGAATGATTCAAGCGTTATCAGAGCGCTAATTATGAGTGTTCTTTCGTTGCTAGCACTATTTTGGGGAAGGGAAATCCAGATTCGGAGACTTTTGAAATACGCTTTTGTACTAATGCTTTGTTATAATCCATATTTCCTCGTCTATGATCTTGGATTTTTATTGAGTTTCTGAGCTTTGATAGGAATTGTAATTTTGAGCGAGGTTTTAAGCAGAGAAAATAATGAAGAAAAAAATCAAAAAGAAAAAAAATCTGGTTTCAGATTTCTCGCTTCTTTTTTGAAAAATTACTGAATCCCAACTCTTTGAGCGAGCATTGGGACTTTACCAGTTCTACTCTTTTTCATTGGAACAACAAATCTCAGCTGAATATTAATAAATCTTATCATTGTTCCACTCGTGCCTTTGATCACAATCTGAGGATTTATCAGTGCTATTTTGATCAAACTGACTGACTGGTATCGACTTAAATATCCGATTCAACGGCTCTTAGAATTTATATATTATTGTTCAGAGCTCGCAAATCAGTTTTCTTTTAAGATTAGTATTGAAAATCTTCTAATAAAATATTTATTTGCCTGATTGATAATTGGGATCCTAATTTGTTGTTATTTGATAACTAAAAAAAAGCAGTAATACTGCTTTTTTTAAATCTATAGTTTTATTTTTTTAGATGAGAAAAGTTCTTCTCATCTTTTTTCTTTTTAAGAATAGAAATCTTACATAACTTCTAAACACTTTTTCGACTCACCAGCAAATATCTGATCTACAAAAGTAGAAATCTTATATAACTTCTAAACAAAAGAATTAACAACCCAAGTTATCAGATCTACAAAAGTAGAAATCTTATATAACTTCTAAACCCTTATAACAACAGTTTTACAACATAAATCTACAAAAGTAGAAATCTTATATAACTTCTAAACTCTTTACTTATACACACAATGAGAGCAAGAAAGATCTACAAAAGTAGAAATCTTATATAACTTCTAAACAAAAAGACTAGAGAAGCTTTTATTTTCTTATCTACAAAAGTAGAAATCTTATATAACTTCTAAACCTTTTGAATTGCGGTTTGAGGATTTGAATATCTACAAAAGTAGAAATCTTATATAACTTCTAAACCTAGAATGTTCCCTCTGCAGATCCGTCATCTACAAAAGTAGAAATCTTATATACCTTCTAAACCTGATGCGATCATCAATGGGGATACTATCTACAAAAGTAGAAATCTTATATACCTTCTAAACAATAAACTTGCTATGAGAGCAAGAAAGATCTACAAAAGTAGAAATCTTATATACCTTCTAAACAAGGGTGAAGGAGAGAGGTGAGGAATGTATCTACAAAAGTAGAAATCTTATATACCTTCTAAACCTTCAAAAATTGAGGATTGAGACAAGATCTACAAAAGTAGAAATCTTATATAACTTCTAAACCCTTATAACAACAGTTTTACAACATAAATCTACAAAAGTAGAAATCTTATATACCTTCTAAACTCCACGGGGCAATCTGCAGACAAATAAAATCTACAAAAGTAGAAATCTTATATACCTTCTAAACCTGATGCGATCATCAATGG
>CAUVLQ010000013.1:0-36220 GCA_963552955.1 uncultured bacterium | reverse complement strand
TCATCAATGGGGATACTATCTACAAAAGTAGAAATCTTATATACCTTCTAAACAAATGCATTAGAACTCTTTCAGCTCGAAATCTACAAAAGTAGAAATCTTATATACCTTCTAAACGAGCGAGACGAAAAAGAAAAAAGATTTGAATCTACAAAAGTAGAAATCTTATATACCTTCTAAACCTCTCCCTCTGATTGGTAGCTCTTTACCAATCTACAAAAGTAGAAATCTTATATACCTTCTAAACAATGATCTGAGGACAAATGCCTAGCTGATCTACAAAAGTAGAAATCTTATATACCTTCTAAACTTTTATTTATTATGTTTTTAGAAAAATATCTACAAAAGTAGAAATCTTATATACCTTCTAAACTGCGGAAAATCTTATCAATCACAATGCCATCTACAAAAGTAGAAATCTTATATACCTTCTAAACATTTTTATAGTCGCTGTTAAAATGCTAGATCTACAAAAGTAGAAATCTTATATACCTTCTAAACGTAGACAATTCTCCATATTGACCATTCATATCTACAAAAGTAGAAATCTTATATACCTTCTAAACATAGTTGGGGAACCGACTGGGGTAAAATCTACAAAAGTAGAAATCTTATATACCTTCTAAACAAGTCAAGAAAGAAGTAATCAAGTATTTCATCTACAAAAGTAGAAATCTTATATACCTTCTAAACTGCTGGAGCTGGAAAGATTGCTAATATATCTACAAAAGTAGAAATCTTATATACCTTCTAAACTGAGAAAAACTTTTAGATTATGTAAAATATCTACAAAAGTAGAAATCTTATATACCTTCTAAACTCCACTTTTGGCTTATCTAAGCCATTTTGAAGCTGTTGAGTTTTTTACCCAACAGCTCAAAATCCGCTTGAGACCATCTTCCATTTTTATGAAGACGGTAGGTTTACATGTTTTAGAATCTATATCATGATTTTTACTTGTATAGTTTTATCCTATAATGTACTATTTTAATGAACACATCTGAAGCTTATATCAGCATATCTCTATCTGTGAAAATAAATATCTCACATACTATGTGTATAAGGATACTTTTAAAATTTTCAACCTTTTTTCTGGGATGAAAACTATTCTTCTATTTCTTGAGTTTCCTCATCTATAATAGTTTCCATACTACTCAATGCTTCATCATCAAGTACCTTTTTACCCATCCTCATATCTTTAATTTTATTTTGAATCTCAGTTTCTAGCTGTTGTCTTACTTTTTCTTGAGATTCAAGATATTTTGAAAGCTTTTCCTTTCACTGGAGTTTTTCAGATCCAACAGTATAGAATGCTCCTGCTTTAGAAATCAATTTTAAAATTAAAGCGGCCTCAATAATATCAGTAATCTTATCATATCCAACCTGCCACTTGATAGGAAGTTCTGCGGTCTTAAAGGGAGCGAAGATCTTATTTTTTGCGATTTTGATCTTTGCAAAATATCAAACCTGTTCTTTATCTTCCATGATTTTATCTCATTTTCTGATTTCAATTCTTTGAGAAGCAAAGAACTTAAGAGCATTTCCTCCAGTTGTTGTCTCAGGATTTCCAAACATAATTCAGATTTTCATTCTAATCTGATTGATAAAGATACACATAGTACCTGTTTTTGCTAGTACCGAAGTAAGCTTTCTGAGTCCTTGAGACATCATACGAGCTTGAAGTCCCATATACGAATCCCCCATATCTCCCTCAACCTCTGCTCTTGGCACAAGTGCAGCTACTGAGTCAATAACGATAAGCTTTACCGCTCCTGTTTTTGCAAGTTCCTCAGCGATCTGTAGTGCTTGCTCTCCATAATCTGGCTGAGATAGAATCAATTCATCAGTGTTTACACCTAGCGTTCTTGCATAATGAGGATCTAGTGCATGCTCCGCATCAATAAAGGCTGCGGTTTCACCTCTTTTTTGCATTTCTGCAATTGCATGAAGCGCAATAGTAGTTTTTCCAGATGATTCTGGTCCATAAATTTCAATCACTCTTCCCTCTGGATATCCACCTCCAAGTATCAGATCCAAAACATAAGACCCACTATGAGAAGTGTTAACTAATCCAACATTAGCATTGTCTCACATTTTCATAATTGCTCCTTTTCAGAACTGTTTTTCAATGTTCATAAATGCTTCCTTGAGTGCTTGATTGTTTGTGTTTGCCATAATACTATGTGATATAGAGTATAAAACATTATGAGAAATTCAGATTTTTCTGAATTTTTTTAGTTGTCTGCTCCAGCAGAATTTTTTTCTGCCAGAGCGACAATTGTGATATGTAATGAAAAAAAATAAAAAATCAAGAGAATTTTTACAATTTTTATTTGATGTTATTCTTTTGTCAAAAAAAATATTGATTTTGTCAAAAAATATTTGACATTGTCAAAGAAATCTATATATTGCAATCAGAATTTTGTTTTTTTACCAAAGAATTTATTCATTTGATCCAAAGATATGATGGCAAAACTTGATGAATTACAAAAAAGATTGATCGCATTTTTTAAACAAAATACCGAACAGGAAGGGCTTACCCTCAGAGAAATCGCGAATGAGGTCTGAGCTTCTCATCCTCAAACCGTTTTAAACAAGCTCAATCAGCTTGTTTTTAAGGGATATTTTATCAAAGATGAGCATGGATATAGACTCTTAAGAGAGGAAGTCTGAAATAAATTTGATGACATTGTTCAGCTTCCAATCTATGGTTTTGCACAGTGTGGAAATAAGGGAAAGCAAATCATCGATGAATATTCTCAGGAAAAAATGCCAGTTACGGTTGCCTTTGTTGGAACTAGTGATTTGGAGAATTGTTTTTTTGTAAGAGCAAAGGGGAATAGTATGGAACCAAAGATTCAAGACGGGGATCTGGTTTTAATCCGCCAGCAGCCTAGTTATGATGAGTCAGATTTTGTTTTCGTGGTTCACAACCAACTTCCTAAGCTGAAAAAAATCATTAAACAGGAAAATAAATTTATGCTTGAGTCTATCAATCGTTTCTTTAATAAAGTTGAGATCAGTCCTTACGATGAAACAAAGGTAATTTGAGTTGTCAAAAAAATTATCAAAAGTATGTAGTTTCTACTTAGGATATTTCATTGTTTCTTGGAGACATTAGGAGGAGAAAAAGGAAAAAAGTCAGACTTTTTTGACTTTTTTTTTATTTTATTTATACTTGGAATAAGGAATTTTATCTCCTCTGCTATAAAAAATGCCAGAAACAGATCTAAATAAGCAAGCTGAAGCTCAGACTCCTACAATTGAGAACGCAGATAAATCTGAGCAAGCAATATCTGAAACAAAAAATGATGTACATGCATTGCAGCAGAATGTGGAAACTACAGGTCAAATCACAGGGCAAACCGATGCTTTGAAATTCTCTGTATTTTTAAATCTTGATTTAAGTAAGCAGGAGCATTTTGATCAGGTGACTGATATGCTTTTGAAATACTTTAAGCAAATCAAAAAAAATAGTAATTTTTGGCAAAGAAATTTCTGAAAAGTCAGATATACTCCTGATGCAAAAGATGCACTTATCAACCTAAGAAAAGGCGCTAAAGATCGTATCAGACTTCTTGAGAATTATAGAGCTACAATTGAGAAAAAGCAGGGACTTGTAGATGAGGTAATCCCACAAACGTACGTTATTGAGGTAACAAAAATGCTCAAGGATGTTCAGGCTTTTCATGAGGTTTCCTGAAAGGCTGCAAGCTGAATGAATGCTTCAGAAATGATCAGAAATGCAGATCACTCCTATGCTGGGGTCGTTTCTAACATTTCTCGTCAAAAAAAACATCAAGAATATCAAAATAAAATCAATAAAAAACTGTTTGAAGATGTCGTTCGCACCTTAGATTCTAGAGATCAAGCTGATATGATGAACTATTTGATCGCTGTTGAAGAAGGACAGATCAACAATCCAAGTATGGTTCAGTATTATCAACAACATAAAGCTGACATTTTGTACCTTTGCTGTCTAAATTCTCAGATTTCATCTAAAGTTTGTAGACATTATAATATTCAATGTATAAGTCGCCAGGAGCTTGGCAGACATTGGAATAAGCTCCCTGCTGGAATTCAGCAACAATTTGCACCTGATGGAATGTATTATTTCGTGAATCCAGAAGTAGTAAATAGTATTCGTGCTCAGCAACTTTGAGGAGCCAGAAAGCTACTTAGAGACGGTATCGAGGCAATCACTCCAAAGATGACACCTCGCCAGAGAGAAATGTGGGCTCAAGGAGCTGAACTCGCAATTGCTGGGGTTGCTATTTGGCAGCTAGGAAAGTGGCTTTTCGGAAAAAAAGATGGGAAATCTGGTTTTTGGTGAAAGGCGGCAACTTTAGCGCTTGTTGGGGTTGGAGGAAGTTTTGCTTCACAGGCATTTTTAGGTAAAGATCTGAAGTCAGTTTTTTGATGACTCTTGAATGGAGGTAAAGACTGGGAAGATATCAAGCAGACACTTGGTTTTGGAAATAAAGAATTTATTGAGCAAGCGGTACAGAAACCACTTGATGGACTCTATCTCTTTGGTGGTATGACGGTTGCTGAGGTTCAGAATCTCTTGAAATTAAATCCAAAATCTGAAATATATTTTGCACTTGAGAGAAAATTCTCTGGAGATAACTCTCCAAATGGAGTAGAAGCAATGAGAATTTTGAAACAGTTAGATAAAAATGATCCAAGTCCTCAGCTCCAAGCATATTTTAATGCGATTACTGGAAATCCATACACCGGAGATCCAAATGCGAAAATGGAGTCGCTTGCTGATATCAATGCTGTGAATTTGAATAAAATTAAGATCCTACTTGAGAAATATCCAGCGCTTGAACAAGATGAAAGTAAGCAAAATGAGCTTATGAATAGGTTAAAAACTGATAAAGACTTTTTATCTGGGAATATTGAAAGTATTTTAGCATCAGGTTTCTTTAAACTGAAAGAAGAATATCAAACAAAATTCTGACCTCAGATTGACGGGCTTCCGATCAGCTTTGAGGAAAAACTTGCCCTTCGTCAAGAGCTTCATAGGATTGAAAATACAGTTAACGTAAACATCCAAGGATTTGAGCTAGAAGCTCATGGAGAAGAAATCGTACTAAAAGCAGGTGGCAATAGAGAGGTAAAACTCAATATTAAAAATAAAACCTTAGAGGGACTAGTTAATACTGTTGGTAGCGAGATTCCTTTTGAGACAGCAGAAGAAGTACTCAGAGTCGGATTTCTTATCTTAACTCTAAAATGAAAGATTATTAGTCAGGAACTTCATTCAGATAAATTAAAGAAAGAAGATTTTGGCTGGCCGTTCGATCTTTCTGATGGGATAAGCCAGCTTTGGAACGGAATTTGAAGCATTGTCTTTAAAGAGGCTGGAGGTACTCAAAGGGTTGTAATGGGAGACTTGATTCCTTTTTGGTCAACTATGGATAGAAAATATCCAACCATTGAGAAGGGTGATAATAGAAAGTTTCTTATTGCTCGCCTGAATAAGATCTGGGAATTAGAAGCACCAAATAACTAAAAAAATCTGATTTTATACTTTTATAGACTATGAAAATGGCAATTACAAAGATTGATTGGAAAGAAACTGGGAAAAAATTTAGTGAAGCGATGAATAAAATCAAAACTTCAACAAAAACTACAGCTACTGCAATCGCACTTGCACTCTGAACAGCTAGCTGCGATTGGCATCCAATGACCGTCTCTTTTTTCAGCGGTGCTCAGTGAGATTACGAATCTGGAGCGAGCGAAAGAGCCGTCACATCACAGGAACAGCAAGTTAATGCAAAAAAAGAAGCATTTAACGCCTATCTTGACCAATATAACGATCTACAAAAAAAATTGGTAGACGACAACTCAAGAGGAGACAAGCAGGCTGCAAAACAGACAAATAAAAGCTTGGCTAAACTCGCTGGAGTGCTTGCGGATCTTGAACAAGAGATCAATGCTGAAGAGGCAAAGCTCACAGACTATAGAGAATACTATACTAGAGGAGAGCAAAAATACAACGAAGAATATCCAGCTCAAACTCCAAATTCTAGACAATACAAGAAATATAACTAGTTTCTCCTAACTCGCATACCATCTCCGAAACTATAAAAGTAATATCATTTTTCCATAGCCTCTTGATATGTATTCAAGAGGTTTTTTCTTCCCATAAACGCTGAAATCAACATCATCAATGATGATTTTGGCAGGTGAAAATTAGTAATTAGCTCATCTGTGAGATAAAAAGGGATTCCTGGCCTGATAAATAATCTTGTTTGTATAATCATTTGTGATACTCAGTGGATATTTTCTGAGAGAAGAGGCTCTTGGTCTGGAATAAATTCCTCAACAAGTTTTGAATCAATATCATTTGTCAGATGGTCTCGCCACTTTTGTGTTTCAGGATCCAGTGATGGAGTCAGATTTTTTGATTTCAAAAATCTCCAAATATATGGTAAAGACTCTAGAAACCTAATCATTGTCGTTCCAATGGGTAGAAAGATTTTTCCTTGCTTTTTTGCCTCAGCGAGGGTTTTTCGGATATTCATTGGCAAGATCAAGGGCTCAAAATGGAGCTTTTGATTTGAGATAATTTCCTCAGAAACGGGCTTGAATGTTCAAAGACCGACATGCAAGCAGAGGAACTGCATTCAGACTTTTTTTTCTTTTAATTTCTCGATAAGCTCTGGTGTAAAATGAAGTGAAGCGGTTGGAGCCGCTGCAGAACCAATCTCCTGTGCAAAAAAAGTCTGATACCACTGCTCTTTTTCCTTTTCATATTTGATATAAGGAGGCAACGGCATCTGAGCATATTTTTCTAGAAAAGACAAAAGCTTGTCTCAGTGAATCTGAAATTTAATCCCATTCTCAGTAAATTCCTGACTTTCTAAGAAAATAGTATCAGAAATCTGAACTTTGCTGCCAGGTTTGAAATTTTTACTATCTGAAACAAGACACTCAAAAGTATTTTCTGAGAGCAGCTGATAGACAAAAACCTCTCCTTGCTCTAAAATAAGCTCTTTGCCTGAGGCTCTGATAATTTTTACATTTTGAAGCGGAATTCTTGCCTTAAAGACCTTTGTTTCATTGAAAAAAAGGAGATACTGCTGACTAAGATGATTTGGAAAATCAAAAAAAGTTGTATGGTGAAAACTGTAGCTCTTATGTGAGGCGTCTGGAGTTGCTATGAGAAGTTTTGCATTATGAGCTGGAGAAGCTGGAAGCTGAGCAATATGTGAAGACGGAAGATCATAATCATAGCTGGAGAGCAGGAGATCTGAACTGGTCATTTTTGAGAGAAAGGTAAAAAAGACTTTATAAGAAAAAGAAGCCTATTTTAAAGTAGAAATCTTATATAAGTTCTAAACCTGAGATAAAGGCTCAAATAAAGAAGCATCTACAAAAGTAGAAATCTTATATAAGTTCTAAACATTCATAATTATGAGAACTTCGTACTGAATCTACAAAAGTAGAAATCTTATATAAGTTCTAAACAGAGAAATCAGTGCAACCGATTATCGATCTACAAAAGTAGAAATCTTATATAAGTTCTAAACAAGAATCGCTTCGGCATTCTTACGAGTTATCTACAAAAGTAGAAATCTTATATAAGTTCTAAACTCTACTTCTGGCTTATTTAAGCCATTTTGAAGCTATTGAGTTTTTTACCCAACAGCTCCAAATCCGCTTGAGACCATCTTCTATTTTTATGAAGACGGTAGGTTTACATTTTTTTAGAATCTATATCATGATTTTTACTTTCTGAATAATCAGATTTCTATCTTTTTTACTTGTTAATGATCAAACTGCTACATAAAGACTAGCTCTTCCTCTTCATGCACGGCATATCCGTACCTGTGAATTTTCTTTTTACATCATTCACACACCTCAAATATAAGAATACTGTCAGTATTTTCAAATCTTTTTGCAAATTTTTTCTCAATTTCTAGCAGAACGATTGCCAAGATACGATCTGAATTTTTGAGCTCTCGGACAGAATATTGGAGTCTACGACCATATTTTTCCAAAAATTTAGAAAACCTGAATCTGAGCTTGTTTGAGGAGATATCGTAGGATACAATCAGCATTTTTTAATTTTATGTATAAAATTGAATAATGGAAAGCGATATTTTTTATTGTTCTGTAAAGGTAAAAAGAGGGAATTCGCTATTCGGATCCATGCAATATCTATAATACTCTTTAACATAAGAGAAGACTTGCATTTTCTGCTCCAATAAAGCAGACAAAAAATTCTGAATATATTTCTTCTGTTTTTCCCGATCAATCGTGTATTCTCCGTTTTTGAACTTAAAATCCTGCTCGTTGATTTGCCCGAGATTGTGCATTTTCCTGATCTTTTTGTCAATAATACACCTAAAAGGCTCCACCAGATCGCAAGCAAGCGACTTTCTCTCATAAAAAAGCTTATGATAAACGCCCTTGTAGACATCAAAACCATAGAGACACAAGTTCGCCTCTATGAAGTTATAGAGGAAAGAATAGCCGATATCCATCAGAAAATTAATGATATCATTTCTCGTCCTTGGCATTCTTTTATACCGCTTCATCTCTTCAAAATACGATGCAAAAAACAGCTTTGAAGCGTTTCATTCAAGCCCTCTGAGCGAATCATCGCTTTCAACCTCCTCTATTTTGGAGAGAAGTTCCTTGATACGGAGGATATTTTCCTTGAAGCTATCAGATTTTTCTCTTATTTCTTGAAGTAATGAAAGCTGGTTTTGGACCTTATTTTTAACAATTTTCTTTGCGATTTCTAGCTCTGGAAGCTGAGTATATTGTTTTTCTCTGAGGAGATAATTCCCCTGCAAAGCATCACCGATCATGCATTTGGGCTTGAGATTATAGCCAAGACAAAAAAGGCAAATCTGATATTTCGCCAGGCGATCAATCAGTTTTGAACTGATGGTATACTCCCCAATGATAAAAATACAGAAAATCTTGAAACATGAAATCTGATTTGTGATTTTGTCATTTTCTTTGATCAGAAGATTATCGTTTCTCAGCATCAGGTCTTTGACTTGTTCCGAGGTAATAACTACGATTTGCTTTTCTAAAAAATCAGGAGCCGAAAGCATCTTTCTCATTTTAGAAACTAAAGACACTTAAGTATAGTCCTGATTTGTTTTTTTGCAAGTTTTAGACCAAAGAATGATCACAAAGCTCAGCATAAATGCAGTTTTGGCACTTATCCAATTGAGGCTTGAAGTCTGAGCTTCTTGGATCAAAACGCTTGTATTCCTCTAAAAAAGCTTCAAAAGTCTGAATTTCTTGCTCGTTTGGAAAAGGGATTTCATAAACCTTATTATTATCCAAGGAATAAAGCTTGAGCCTCTCCACTTCATAACCCATTTCTGTAAGGCAGAAGTATTGAGCATAGAGCTGGTATTTCATACCAAGATAGACCTCTAAAATGTGCGATTTTCTCTCAATGAGCGACTTTTTAGCAATATGGAAACAATCTATCTTTCCAATCAAGCCATACTTTTCAGAGAAAACCGCAGTTCACTGCAGAATGTCTTTAGAAGTTGAATAATTTCCACTATCAATGAGGCTATGATTGAGCGTTCCGTTGATTTGCGGCGTATCTTGGTAAAGCTGCTTTTCATAATTTTCGTAGAGATTATGGAAATAGATCGAGTATGGGCAGAAGATGAAGTCATTGAGGGAGGAGATGCGGATATATTGGTCCATGAGGATTTATTTAGATTGAGTAAATGTAATATTCCCTGAGATTTTTCATGATCATTCTGAATCTGGTTGTTTTAATTCTACTGGTTTTTTTCAAGATACTCTTTAGCTTTCTTTGCGATATTGAAAGTTGCTAGATCGTCTCATGATTTTATAAATTCAAATTCTGGATAATTTTCGTTTCCAATATAATAATCACAGTTATCATTCCTTGTTTTTTTTGCTTCATCAAGGTAGCCTCCATAATTAATTTTATTATTTTCTGAATAATGATGCATTGAGTTTTCAAATTCTTTTCATCTTCAATGTCCAAATAATTTTTTGATATTTTTGTTTTCCTGTTCTATTACTTCTCAGTTCTTCTCAATCTTTTGAATAAAATTTCAATTGCATATAGGGCAAGCCTCTGAGGTATAAGCTGGATTTACAAAAAGAAAATGAGCAAACATTTCATATTTTTTATTCTCAACATTTCTATTTGGGTTTAATGATATAAGTTCAGACTTTTTTACATTAATTCCCAACTGTATTCCATTTAAAGTTGGATTTGTATTGTTTTTATATAAAAGATATGAAAAACTATTTAATAGCTCATCTTCAATATCAGAAATAATTGATGCTCACATATAATCTTTAGTAATATTTTTTCATTTATTAGTGCTTTGATTTTCAAATATAAAGATCAACCATTTACCTTGTTCTTGGAATTCCTTAATTTGCTTTTTAAAATAATCTTTAATGATTGCAATATATCCTTTTTTTAAATTTCTCATGTTATTTGCATATTGCAATTCTGTATTGATATCAAGAACCCTTTTATATCTTTCTGATTCAAATAGAAGATAATAATCAATAACTTCTTTAGCATCCACTTTATCAACTAATTTTACCTCTTTTCAGTTTCCATCTAAAATTGTATAT
Source organism: uncultured bacterium (assembly GCA_963552955.1). Classification (GTDB taxonomy): domain Bacteria; phylum Patescibacteriota; class Gracilibacteria; order Absconditabacterales; family Absconditicoccaceae; genus HOT-345. Next base: position 25,603 of record CAUVLQ010000013.1, on the reverse strand, counting down.
CAATAAGTTCATTTATTGAGTATAAATTTTCCTCAATCTTTGAGCTCTGAGAAAAAGACTCATTCTTGATCTTTTTGAAAAATTTTCTTGATATGATAATCTTGTAATCACAAAACTTCTAGATACTTTCATGCTTCCTCCTCACCTTTTTCATTGAAATAAAAGGAATTCAGTTGTATTTGTTCATAAATATCTTTCTCATGCCCCTCAAAATAAGTTAAATTGGAGGTAAATAGAATTTCTAATTGATCCGTATTTTCCTTTATTTTTTTAACAAAGTTTGTATTACCTATAATTCACTCAAATTCAAGCTTTGAATTATAAAATCCGATACTTAAATGTTCCTTCTTTCATCTATCAAGTCATACAAGCACAACATTATCCTTTATTTTTCAAGAGTCATCCATAATACATTTTTTTGTAATTCTATTAAGTTGTTCTCTTTTATTATTATATATTTTTTCTTTTTTTTCACACATTTTTGATTTACTAATTTCTTTTCCTTTATTAAAAAGGACATCTAAACTAATAAAAAATTTATCATTTCTAAATCTCTTTTTATCGCTCTCAGGATCTGCCTTTCTAAAAAATATCCCTCATTCTTGCCCTAAAAATGCTTCTCAGCCATTTTTGAAGATATTTTTAAAATAAGTAGTAAAGAGATTTTCTTGTTTACCATCTCCTCTCTTTGAGACTTCTATTGTTTTTTGCGATTCTCAAGTATTTTTTTCATGATCTCTTAAATTCTCTTCATTAGATACAAAATCATTATTAAAAATATTAAAATCTTTACTATATACCTGAAAAAGTAATACTACTCAAGTATCTGCTAATTTAAAAACTTCCTCCTGCTCTATATACTTTTCCTCTAATTTATAGAATTTTTGATTGATAAAACTTACAATATCTTCTACAGAATTTTTTTGTTGCAACTCTCAATATAAATAGGACCAATCTTCTCATTTGTATTTTCCATCAGTCTCTAGTTTTTTTAAAGCTTGTAAAATATGTGTTTTAAAGGCGTTCAAAAAAGATCTTCTCATCTCCATTTCATTACTTTTACAAGATGTACAAATTTTATCTTGTCAATTTTTATGAAAATCACACCTTCATTCTATATCTTTTTTCTGGTTTTTGTATTTATCCCAAGCTTTTTGTAAATCACTATTTCCCAATAAATCTCAATCTTTTGATAGACACAATTTTTCAAGTGCAGAAAACGAAAGTTGAGAATATTTATAAATGTTAAAATAATTTCTCTCCATTCATTTATCTTTTGTTTGAGAATCTGTAACAATATTTTTTATATCATTTTGAAGCTTATCTTTGTCAAATAAAGCTACAAAATAACAGCCATCTTTTTCTAGTATCTGAGCATAATATCTAACCATTGCTTCTTGGATAAATTCTCTCTCACTTGTCCTTACATTCTGCCTTAGTTTTCACCTATGTTTTGCAAACGTATCTCTAAACTTTTTAATAGTATTATAATCAGGATTAATAAATTCTTGTTTAAAAAGAATCTGTAAAAACTTGTTAAGCAGCTTTTTCTGTTCTTTTTCCTCATTTGCAAGCTCATCCTTTCCCAATAGATTTATATATTGGTATCACTCCAATGTTTGTCAAGGCTGTATCTTTATTTGATTTCATTTTTGAGCTTCTACAAACTGTGCTGAATCTAACTTTACCAAAGAAGGGTAAAATTTCTCTTTTTTTTGCCCATTTTCATATGGATCATATTTTTTTGATTTATCAAAAATTTTATTTCCCTTATTATCAATATAAAACTTAACTTCTAAAATATTCTCATTATTCTTATAGCCATTAACAAAATCTTGAATATATTGATTTAATAATTGCCCATTGATATCATCTAATTCGGAAATCACTTCATCAAGATTTCTATTAAAATTAAAGTTCTCCAGTCTTGTTTGTAAATCTAAATTCTCTTTTTTGAGCTTTAAAGAAGAAATTTTTTTTATCTCTACACTTTTTCAATTATCATCTACAATTTCTCCATCCTCAACCATAGTTGCTACAGCTTTTTGTAATACTTGTTTATTTGCCTCAAATTTTTCTTTTAAAAGAGAGGCTTCCCTCCTAAACAAAGCAAACTTATTAAAAGTAAACTTTCAAAAGCATGCTCCAGAAATTTCATTTTCATGGCTTGTAATAATTGAGTTATTAAGTTTCTCAAAATTATGATCTATGATTGTCTCATATTCTCCCAAAATCTCCTGATTTGTTTTGTAAGTATCAAAAAAATTAAAAATTGTAAATAGATTTCTGTTTAAGTAAGCTATCTTTCTTAAATGAATTGAAATATCAGATTTTTTCTCATTTTTATGCTGTTTATCTTGTAATTGATCAAAAAAGTTAAAATAATTCTGATATTCATCTTGTATTTCAAGCAACTTAGATTTTAGTCATTCAAATCATTGGATCTTTTTTAGGGAAGGAATATTTTTAAAAATCCCCTTACTTTTTTTTAAGTCAAAATAAATGTTTTTCTTTGTTGTATCATTCCTTCATTTCTCAATTTCGGCATTTATCTGCAACAAAAATCAATAGTATTTTTTAGATTCTTTTAAAAAATCTTCATATTTTCAGAGACAAAAGTCATTCCAATCAAATCCATCCTCAAACTCTCAATCTTTAATATGTTTAATATAAGAATCTAAACTCTGATAATTATTATCTCATTTTAAGATTTCTCTTGTTTTTTTATAAGGCTTCAATTCAAATCTGACGGTCTTCCTCACTTCATACAAATTTTTAAAACTTTCTAGATTAATCATGGTAATTCTATTTAAGGAATAAAAAATATTTTTTTAGATTTAGGCTTATACAAGCATTTTAAGCACAAAAGGACGATCTACTTATCCATTCTCAATCCTATTTAACTCCTTCATACAACTTCAAATTTTAAATTATCTTCTTCAATATTTTCTCTAATTTCATCTTTTTAGAAAAAAGGAGATAAAAGATCTCCTTAGACTTATCCTTTTATGAGTGAAAATCAAGAGTAAGATTACTTCTTGGCTTTTGTTGCAGTTTTCTTTGCGGTAGATTTTTTAGCTGCTGATTTTTTAGTAACTACTTTTGATCATCACTCCTCTCAGATTCCGATAATTTTTAGACAATCCTCCAAAGTTAGATCGGTTGCATCTTTTCATCCTTTAGGGATTTTATAATTTTTCTTGGCATACTTGATATAAGGACCATAAGGTCAATTCAGAATTTGGATCTCTTCTCCCTCATAAGCAAAGGTATTAATGTTTTTATTGGCTTCAAGGGTGATTTTTGCCTCAATCATCGGTATTGCCTCATCCAAGCTAATAGAAAAAGGATCTAAACCTGAATCTTTTTTGATAGAAACATAGAGATTTTTATATTTTACATACGGTCAAAATCTTCCAGTTGAGGCAAGTACTTCTTCTCCATTGTAGGTTCAAAGCGATCTTGGAAGAGCAAAGGCTTGCAACGCCTCATCAAGCGTGATTGTTTCGATTGTTTTTCCAGCTGGAAGCGATGCAAATTTTTTATCTTCATCATCTTGTTTCCCGATCTGGATCATGGGACCATATCTTCCCATTCTTGCAATCACAGGTTTTCAGTTCACGGGATGGATTCAGAGTTCTCTTTCTGTATTTACCCTTTCCTTACCTGTAGTTTCAACCACCTGTTCATGAAATGGAGCATAAAACTCGGCAATCATTTGGTTTCGTTTTTGATGCCCAGTAGCGATTTGATCAAACGCTGTCTCAACATTGGCTGTAAACCCATAGTCCATAATATCTGAAAAATTCTGATTTAGAAAATCAGTCACAATCATTCCAATATCACTTGGGAACATTTTTTGTTTCTCAGCTCCAGTCATCTGCTCTCTTTCATCTTTTATGATTTCATTATTTTTGAGCAGAAATTCAAAATATTTTCTTTTTTCTCATGGTCTATCCTCTTTGAGTACATATCCTCTTTTAAGAATAGTAGAAATTGTCGGAGCATAGGTTGATGGTCTACCAATCCCCTGTTCTTCGAGCTTTTTTACAAGACTTGCCTCTGTATATCTTGGTGGATGCTGCTTAAACTTTTGGCTCGCGAGGATTTCTTGCTCAGAGAGGCTATCTCATTGATTTAAAGCTGGCAGCATCCCTGCAGTTTCTTCATCATCTTCATTATCGGTTCCCTCCATATAGAGCTTTAAAAAACCATCAAACTTGATCACTTCTCCAGTAGCCTCAAAATAATACTTATCAGTAGAAGAAATCTGAATTTTTGCCTTGGTTTTTTCTAAAACAGCGGACGCCATCTGAGAAGCGATTGTCCTCTTCCAAATCAATTGATAAAGTTTTTTTTCGCTCGCATCAGCACCAGCGATAGTATTCTCCATATGAGTAGGTCTAATACACTCATGCGCTTCCTGAGCTCCTTTTGATTTTGTAGCATAATGTGTAGGTTTTGAGTATTTTTCTCCATATTGGCTGATGATTTGATCTTTTGCGGCTTGTATGGCAAACTCTGAGAGGTTTACCGCATCAGTTCTCATGTAAGTAATATGTCCTGCCTCATATAGTTTCTGTGCAACTTGCATCGTTCTAGAAACAGAAAATCAGAGCTTTCTACTAGCTTCTTGTTGAAGTGTTGAGGTAGTAAAAGGCGCTGATGGAGCTTTTTTTCAAGGTTTCACTTCTACACTATCTACTTGATAGCTTGCACCTTTGAGAATTTCAAGGAGCTTGAGCGTTTCAGCTTCTGATTTAAGCTGTTTATTGAGTGTTGCAGAGAGTCACTTATTTGCTGCTGTAAGAAAAGATCAAACCACTTTATAAAAACTTTCACTATCAAAAGCCTGAATTTCTCTCTCTCTTTCAACAATGAGTTTTACCGCAACAGACTGAACTCTTCAAGCTGAAAGTCAGGTTTTAATCTTTTTCCAAAGTACTGGCGAAAGCTCAAATCAAACTAACCTATCTAAGACTCTTCTCGCCTGCTGTGCATCTACGAGATTAAGATCAATTGTCCTTGGATTTTTAACAGCATGCTCGATTGCATTTTTTGTAATTTCATGAAAAACGATTCTTGGTGTAGTTTTAATATCAAGACCAAGCTGATTTGCAATATGCCATCAGATCGCCTCTCCTTCACGGTCCTCATCGGTTGCGATCCAGGTTTGATCTACTTTTTTTGAGATTGCTTTAAGTTCAGAAAGCACTCTCTTTTTGTCTGGAGAAACCACGTATTCTGGGCGAAAATCATTTTGAACATCAATTCACAAGCCTTTTGTTGGGAGATCAACAGTATGACCATAAGAAGCCTTGACTTCAAAATCAGCTCCGAGAAATTTTTTGATAGTCTGTGACTTTGCTGGAGACTCCACAATGACAAGGTGTTTTGGCATAATGATAGATTTTGGGTAAAAGATCGTTTCTTGGTATACGGAAATTATTGGGGACTTCAAGCGGAAATAAAAAAAGCAAAGAGAAGTTTAATCATAAAAAAAATAAAAATCTGATTTTTTCTCTTTTTATAGTATTTTTTTACTAAAAAAATCCTCTGGAAAATCCAAAGGATCTTTTCCACCAAGAATACCTGGTGGAAATTACTCGTTAAGTATGAAATTTTAGTTTCAAGAATGCGAGTTTTTGTCTCACACGGATCATCTGTTCCTGATAGGACTGTGAATTTTCTCCATTGAAGCGCAATACATTGACATCAATACTGAAGCTAGTAAGTGTCTTTTCATCTTTAGATGAAAGATCGAACTCCCCCTTTAAGACACGTTCCAAGATTTTTATATGCCTTTGGTTAAACGGTTCAGGAGAGACTTTTTTTACCTGTATTTGGGAACCAAGAGAACGATCTGAATAATTTTTCCCACTCTCTTTGAGTAGTTCCTGCATTTTGTCCGGATAAAGCTGCTTAAGCCTAGGTATAAAGTAGAGCTGAATGTCCTGAATCAGGTGCCTCACCATAAAATGTCCTCTTTCAGTTTTTGAACTCGTAAGCATCGGAATCTTATTGATCTTTGCAAACTCTATCACATCCTGAAAGAAAATGCCTGAGTCTATCCAACCATGACGATCCTGAGCAATGGCTACGATAAACTCTAGAAACTTGTCTACATCGACATTTCTCCCTTTAATACGGATCGAAGGAGAAAGATGAACAGAAGCATCGTTTCCAGTACTTGAGCTAGATTCGACCTTCTGGGCTAAAGGTTTTTGAAATGATTGATACATAAATAAATTTTTTTAATTACTACTATTTTTATTAATTTTCAATGGACATAAAAGAGAAGAAGACTGATTTCAGTCTTTTAATCTTTAAAAATCTAGTCTTACACTACTATTATCCCCATCGAATTTATTGATACTATACTGATTCTAACCATAAAGTCAACAATATTACAGAATATTTTTCTTTTTTAGCATTTCTTCAGTTTTTCTCTTGCAAAGAGCCATACTTTTCCCTATACTGAGGAAGATTTATTTGCAGAAAAAATAGCATGAGAATAGGACTCATCTGAGCGACAAATGCTGGGAAATCTACGCTTTTTAACCGCCTTATTGGGCAATTTAGAGCGATTGTAACGGATATCCATGGGACAACCATTGATATTATTTCTCATACTTTGGAAGTTGACAATCTCTGAAAGATGACTTTTTTTGATAGTCCAGGACTAGGAGATTTTAGTGATGAGATTCCTTTTATTGAAAAAATCATCAAAAATTCTGACCTTCTCTTATTTGTAATTGATGATAGCGTCTGAGTTTCTGCAAAAGATCAACATATTTTGCAAATGATCAGAGAAAATAATATGCAGGATCAGACTTTTCTCATTATCAATAAGCTTGATGTAAAATGGAAAGTCAATGAGATTGATCTAGCAATTGCTGATTATTACGATCTATGAGTTGGGAAAGTTATCTGAATCAGTGCAAAAAAAGAAAGAAATCTCGCTGAACTAGAAGATGAACTCAGAACTTTTTATAGAGAGTGGAGAAAATCGCATTCAGATGAAGAACATAGCACAAATGAGCCAACGCATAAAGGGATCTGACTTGCGATCGTAGGGAAACCTAACTCAGGAAAATCTACGCTTTTAAATACTCTGGTTGGGAAAGAACTTGCAAAAGTTGAGGATAAGCTAGGTACAACAAGAGACTATGTGGTGGGAGAATTTAAGTCTCTGGGGAATTGGTATACCGTCTATGATACTGCTGGAATCAGAAAAAAATGAAAAACACATGGGATTGAAAAAATTGCTTATGATAAGACCTATGCAATGCTTGAGTATGTTAGACCTGTTGTACTCTTTATGATTGATTGTACTCAGGGGATTACACATAGAGATATGACACTTTTACAGGAGATTGCTGGACTCGGATTACCAATGATCTTTTGTCTGAATAAATCTGATCTCGTAAAAAAAGATGCCATTGATTCAATGATTAAGTGAGCTCAGACCTATCTTGATTTTGCAAAACATATTCCAATTGTGCCAATTTCCGCTCTTCATGGAGAAGGACTCAAAAACCTTTTTAAGATGGTATCTATTCTTCAGAGCGAAAATCAAAAGAGAATCTGAACTAATGAACTCAACAAAGTTCTTAACCAAGAACAAATCCAAAGACCAGCCCGCTTTCCTAAAAACAAAGTTTGTAAAATCATGTATGCGACGCAAATCGCGGTTGATGCACCGACCTTTATGGTCTTTGTAAATCACAAAGCAAGAGCGAATTTTGCATTTAAAAAGTGGATTGAAAATGCTTTGAGAAGGAATTTTGGATTCGTTGGAGTGCCGCTAGTTATCAAATTCCGTGAGAGGTGAGAAAATCAGGAAGATCGCCCAATGCCATGAATCTCTCTCAAGTCACTTAGAAAAGAACAAGATGCCCGCCAAGCAAAGATTGATAGAAATCAAGCAAAAATCCTTGTTAAAAGGCAAAAGAAAAAATAAAGAAAAAGCTGATTTTCTCTATGAGAGTCAGCTTTTTTTGTTGTATAGTATATTAAGAGCATATCTAGAACCCAACAAAACTCTCTCTTTCTGTAGTCTAACTGGCTTGCTTTTTACTATTCAATAGTTGAGTACTTGATTTTAATTCTGACACAACCTCTTTGACCGTATCCATGAGCTGATTATTTTTTTCTATTCGCTCAAAGATTGCTAGATTCGTTGATGCAACAGTATTTTCTTTGAGGAGAGATTGATTTTCTAGTGTAGAGCTTATCTCATCAGCATCTCTAAATTTACTAGCAGACTGAACAACTGGCGTACTTGCTACCTCAGGAGCTGTAATACTAGAACTTTTCTTTTCTGCCTCATAATTATCTAGCAAGACAAAACTATTTCTATCGATTCCGTAAATAGATCACTGGAGATGAGACTTTAGGAGTTCTATTTCAGTTTTTTTCTCTGTGTCTGAAGGCTGTTGAGGAGGAGTTTTTGTCGCAACTGTAGTTGTAAACGCTACAGATTTACTAATATCTGATTTTGGAATACTACTACTCAAAAGCTCTTTTTTCTGTTGTTTTACATTAAGTTTTCCCTCATTATAAAGAGCGGAAACACTCATAGCAATCTCATCAAATAACTCTGCAATACTGAGAATATTTTTTGCAGAAGTATTTGGAATCATCATACTAGAAGCAACAGAACAAAATCTGACTATCAGTGCTCACTCCTTGAGTACTGGCTGTTTAGAATCTTTTGCCAATGCTGGAGAAATATAATCAGAACATGCACACTGCATAATACAGGTATATTTTTCATCATAAGGGAGGCCGTCACATTTCGTAGTACACTCCTTTATTTTATTCATTATTTCGTCAAGTTGCTTTTCCTCATCCGGAATATTATTAGATCCTGTCGATGAAGAAGACTGATTATCTCAAGATCCCGACTCTCCTTTCTTTGGAAGTCAAGCACTTGCTCTATATGCTTCCAAGGCTTTTTGAACGGCTTGTTGCTCCTGATTCGCCCTTTGTTGCTCTTCTGGAGTTCAAGTTCCTCTCGCATTTTGAGGTCAGTTTTTTTGAGCTTCCTTTGGCACAATAATACACTGATTTTGGAAAAGGACCTTATCATAATTTCCAAGTGTGCTATGTGCAGAACGCTTGTAGACAAAATCATTTAACTCCTCATCCTCTGTAATAGGAGTAGGAGCGTGAGCATTTTGCGCTAGTTGGTTTCCAGCTCATCAAGAGTTTTCAGATCTATTGGCTTGTGAAGAAGCAGCTTCATTTTTTCAATCCGTTGAAGTCTGAGTTCATTGTCCTGTTCCTGTTCAATCTTTCTGAGGCCCTTCTATGTCCGCAGGAGTTTCTCAGTTTGAGGCTTTGTCTGAGAAGTTTGGAAGATTATAGAAAATGATTTGAGGCTGTGGCTTATAACTTTTGTAAAGGATAGTTCCCACCTGAGACATATCATACATAAGATCATAATCAGAATCAGCTAGATCTCCATTAATATATTTATTGGCTGCTAGATTTGCCATCTGAATCTCCTCGCTTTGCCTTCTACTTGTCTCACTTTTTTGATAAAATTCGCTGATGATATCTCAACATTCTTGAGCAGTAAATCTATTTTTTAGATTTTTTTGATCAATCATACATAATGAAAGCTTCTCGCATGCGCTTACAAACTTTTTAGTTACTGTTCTTCCATCTTTCGTATCACGCTGACTTTTATCATAATTTGGGAGCTCTTTTTCAATCTTTGCTTTAAAAGTGGGATTCGCTTCAAATAAGATAGCAGAAATATCTGCTGTTGAAAGGTCGCATTTTTGATAAGTAGTATTGAAATATTCTTTAGTTTGTTCTAGTGCAGAAGCAATAATTGCATCTTTTTGGAGTTGAGTTTTATTAAGATTATCTGAGAAGAGTCAAATCGTAACTTTATTTTCTTGAAGATATTTATTTTCCATATAGTTTTTTTGACGAGCTTCAATCCTCTCCACCCATTCATTGATTCCCGCGATTGGACTCAAGCCCATGCTAAAAACAGCTCCTCCCATAAAAAGAGAAGATAAAGAAGAGAAAAAATCTGATTTATGATTTGATTTGAACATTCTGCAGTTTATAAAAAACTGAATAAAAAGGCGCAACAAGTTTACTCAAATATTTATCTCTTAACCTCAAAAGTTCCTCTTGATAAGCAAGCATTCCGATATGAAGAGGATAAGTGTTTTGAAGATCAGCAAGCTGTTTTAATGTAGTATTAATTGTTGGCATCAAGTTTTTTTGAAAATCTTTTATACGAATAAATTCATACTGACTGGCATCACTCATCTCTGCCAGATCTTTATTCCACAAGTGTGAAGTATAGTAAGTAGAAAAAAGTTGATATCGCAAAAGTTCGGTATAGATTCTTGTAATAAAAGGATCTAATCCCTCATCAGTTCTCCCCATAATCTCACAGAACATATGATCATAATCTTCTGCACTAATATTTTTAGTACATATTGCTTGCTTTTCTTTGAATGAATCCATATCCTTTGCAAGCAAGCTCTCAACATTCAAAAGTCTAAACTTACTAAAAGCCTTTTGAAATGCTCTCATTGATTGTTGCATAATTTTGCAAGTTTCTGGATACCCTTGTGTTTTACTTTTACAAAAATTTTGCTGACTTACATAGTGGATGAGCAATTTTTCCTTGGTAAAGGTATTGATATTTTCCTCAAGGCTTTTGTTGCTTGAGAGATTATTCATTGTAACACCATAAAGATTTCATTGTTTTACTGTCGTCAACTCCTCAAGAATTAAAATTATAATCTCTTCTGAAAGCCTTGCAATATCACAACCGACTTGAAATTCAGATCCATAACACGCTGCATTTTGTGGTGCTAAAAGTTTAATGGAGTGTGTTTTAAGGTAGCGATCCTCCTCTCCCTTCGCCCCAGCTGACATAAAAGGACTAAAATTACTCTTTACATCACTCTTTGAACACATAAGGGTGAGAAAAATTGACTGACGAGGATCTGATCAAGGATAAAGACTTCAAAAAGCAGATATTACTTCAGGTTTTAATGCTGTTGTACAAAAGTTTGATATAATGGAGTGTTTCATTGGTCAATCTGCGAGCGTTATATCTTTTGGGAAGAAGTCTAATGCCTTCAAAATTGAGTTTGACAGATCTTTTTCGCTGTTTTCAAAATTTGCAGAAACAGAAAATCCGCTCCAAACAAGGAGCACTGAGAAGATACTGATCATCCAGTAATTTCGTTTCTGTCTCATAGTTTATATAGGCTAAATCTAAAGTTATGGCACATAACACTTTACCGCTGGACTATTGCTACATTGATAATTACAAAGAGCACTTACCTCTTTTCTTAGTCCTTCATTTTGATTTCAAATTTCCTGGATAATTGTTTGCACCTTGTAGGTTAAAGGTCAAAACTGCTGAGACAGTAGTAATGTATCATTGATACTTGCATCCTTCCTAATCTCAACCTCATAGTCCTTCAATATAGAGATACTCTGTAGTAGAGCGTCCTGTATTGGTAGTCCCATTGAATCCTCAATAGTATTTAGATGTTCAGCATTTTTATATCTTTCCTTATATTTCTGCCTTAGTTGGTCCAGTACTTCCTTTTCCATTTCTGCTTTCTCTTTTGGAGAAAATGCATTATAGGTTTTCTTAGTAGTATTCCACACATCTGAACCTGCGGTAACTACCTGATTTTTAATTGTCTTCCACGATTGCTTGGTAGACTGCGGGAGTCAAAGTAGAGGAAGCGTATTTTCTATATAGAGATCTGAAGTATTCGCTCAATAAACATTTCTCAGGAGTACAAGTTCTTCACCAGTAAGATGAGAAGCTATTGGTCCTTTCTTAAATTGAGGAAAGAGTGGAGATCATATAGCATTACGAAATCTCTTGACTGCATCTTTGATTAGATATGTCGCAGATTCTGCAGATTTTTTAGTATTTTTAGTGAGTGTCTGGATATTAAACCAGAAAGTTTTAGCATTTTTATTGCATCTATACCCAAATTTTCATCTTGCACATTGATAGTCAGACTTCAGTTGTTCTATCCACTCTTGATTAAAAGTAAGTTGAAAATTCCCCTTTTGAATACCGTTCCTAAGTTGGCTCGTATCTCAGGCAAAAAGGAAATACCTTTGAGCTACATTGATACTATACAAAGCCGTAAACACATCCATGTAGGCAACAGATTCTGGCATTTGACTTCCAGCTTTCAAAAGCCCTTTCGCTTCATAACGATCAATAAGTTCATTGAGAAGCTTTGAATTTTTAATAGTCTTTGCGATGTCTCAAGCTTGACCAATTGTGTATGCTGTTTGGATAATTTGCCACTCTATATCTAGGAGCTTCATCCAATCTCTCACAATAGGTCTATCGGAAGCTAGAATCAAAAATCAGACTGAATTATCCATCAAAGTAGATATTGCAGATAATTGGAAAAGATAGATTGAAGTTAAGGTGCTTGAGGCAACATTACCAAGTGCCTGATCTGCAATCTTGAGTGTTCTCCCTAAAAAACTATCATCAAATGTCTCAAGGTTATTAAGCTTAAGAAGTTTATTGGTAAAAAGTCAACCTTCTGGATTTGCAACAAGTTCCGTCTGAATTTCAAAGGGATTTTTTGCAAGCAAAAAAAGCATTTCTCTCTGAAAATCTAGGTAGAGATTAAAACTTCATGGCGTCATTTGACAAACTGGTGGATGATCATCACATTTTAGCTGCTGAGAAGATGATGATACATTTTGGGCTGAGGCATACGAAAATAATCCCCCTAAAAGGAAGATACCAAGGAGAAAAAATCAGATTTTTTTTCTGTTTTTGTTCATCTCAAGGAGAAATCAGCACCAAATAAAGGATTTTTTTTATCTTGCAAAATACTGGCTTTTCTTTATATACTAATATGATTGTTTTTATCAAGTAATTAGATATAAAAAATGGAACTTTCTCATTATGAGCAGCAGATGAAAAAAGCGATTGCCTATTTGGAAGGGGAATTTGCAGGACTTCAGGTAGGAAGAGCAACTACTGGATTGCTAGAAAATATCAATGTAGAAACTGACTATGGAACTGTAAAACTCAACACTCTTGGTCATATCAGTGTGATGGATACGACAACACTTAAGGTTGAACCTTGGGATAAAAGCACCTCAAAAGCTATTGGGAACGCTATCTATGAGGCAAATCTTGGAGTAGGAGTAGATAATCAGGGTTCTCATATTTTGATTAAGATCCCAGCTCTAACTCAGGAAAGAAGAGATCATATTGCGAAACAAGTAAAGGCAATGGGAGAAGATACTAAAACTCAGCTTAGACAAATCAGACAAGATGCGATGTCTGACACTAAAAAATCATTTACTGCTAAGGAGATCTCAGAAGATACTCACAAAGCAAATGAAAAAAATATTGATGAGCTCACAAAAAAGCGATCAACTCAAATTGATACTGTGGTAAAGGTAAAAATTGATGAAGTAATGAAGATCTAATTTTATTTGATAGAAAATAAAAAGTGATGAATGTATTTGGTATACTTTGGGCAGAGCTCCTTTCTCGTCCAATTTTTAACCTCTTGATCGTATTTCTAGCGATCTTCTGAGGGAATATGGGTATTGCGATTGTGCTTTTGACAATCTTAGTAAGACTCCTACTCCTGAGAAATAGTATTGCTGGAGCGAATATGTCAAAAGGAATGAGTAATATTCAACCGAAGATGGAGGCTCTTCAGGAGAAATACAAAGATGATCCTAAAAAACTTTCTGAAGAAACCATGAAACTCCTCAAGAAAGAAGGAGCTGGTCCTCTTAAGGGATGTCTATCACTTTTGGTGCAATTGCCAGTATTTATCGGACTGTATGGAGTGATTGTTAAGTTTGCAGCTGGAGAAGTTCCACATGAATGGCTTTATAGTTTCTTCCGAAGTTTTGGGAATAGCTATCTAAATGTAAAAGACAATATTGATCCGATTTTTCTAGGAATGAATCTCTTTGAAAATCATAACATTATCCTAGCAATTATTGTTGCGGGTTTAAACTTCCTTCAATTTCAGCTTACCTCACTTACTCAGGCACAAAATAGACAACAAACTATGCCAAATGGCGTAAAAATGCCAAACATGAGCAATATGATGGGAATTATGAATGTAATGATGACATTGATGATGGGAACAATCGTTTGGAATTTTGCGTCAGGAGTTGGATTATATTTGCTTGTTACTTCGCTCTTTAGCGTAGTACAGTATGTAATTCAATATAGAGTACTGCTCAAGGCTAAGCGAGATATGTGGTTTCACAAGGATAAACCGGTAGTACTTAGTTCAAAATAAGAAAAATCTGAATTTTCATCTCTTTTTTAAACTTTATTTAACGAGAAAACACTATGGCGAGTAGGACAAATAAACAGGGAATCGCGAAGAAAAAAGCTCAACAGGCGAAACAAGCAAGTAGAATCAGAGGGGCAAAGAGATTTGACTATCCTAAGAGGAAGCTTGAACTTGAAGAAGCAAAAGAGCTTGGGATTGTGGGGATCTACACTAATGGGAAAGGTTCCACATATCACTGGTTTTTGAGAGGAAGGAAAGTCTGCTGGGAAACCAGACTCAGAACCGATCCTGATGGATATAGATATATTAGAACACCATCTGGTGGTTCAGAAATGGTTATTGCTCCGTCTTCAGGATGGACAAGGACGAAAATGAAAAAGATGGTTAGAAAAAGATAAAGAGAAAACTGATTTTCATTCTTGAAAGTCAGTTTTTTTTGATTTATTGCTTATTATTGGTTCTGTTGCCTATTTTTTCTATTGAAAAAAGCCCTCTGATACAGAGGACTTCTCGTTTAGAAATAGTATCTCCCTTACAGAGTGAGGGTATCGGTATTTCAACAGAAATACCGACTTCTCTCATCCGCACCATAGATATGGTGAGAAAGTGCACTGCAAAGTTCTTGGTCAATCTTATCGCATTCAAAGACTCTACAAAGAACTTCAGCATCTCCGACCTTAAAATGAGCGATAGACACTCGACGCTCAAGGATATCATCCAAGAGTTCAGTAAGCTGCTTTTCTATGTAGCTTACAACACCGCTCTTCCCATTGGCTGCGTATTCTGCCCAAAGGACTTCATCCTCTGGATTACCAATAGAGTTTACAAGCTTACTAAGGCAATGTGCCTTTTCCTCAATTGTTCTTACTCTTTCCATAGACAATAACTTTTTTCGTTTAACATTAATTTTATTTTAGCAAAGGATATATTATATATTCTCTAATAAATGTCAAGAGAAAATAAAAAATCAGATTTTTTTATTTATTAGCAATAAAAAAAGAGTTGATCTTGAAAGAAAGATCAGTTTTCGTATGCTGTATATATTCATATTTTTCAAATATCCTTCCTATGCTAGATCTGATTGCTGTGAGTTATTGGAATATTGGTCCATTTAGAGATAAGAAAATATCGCTTTTTTTTGAGAAAGGAAAATATTTGATCAAAGCTCCGATCGGGAGTGGGAAAAGTTTTCTTTTTTTTGATGGTATTACCTATGGTCTCTATAAATCAAATAGTAGAAATCTTTTAAATATTCCATCAAAAATTGGGACGATAAAGCTGATTTTCGAGGTTGATGGTCAGATTTTTTTGGTTATAAGAACACTTAAACACGGAAAGTCAAAAGATAGCTGTGCATCTCAGCTCTTTCAAATCACACTTACTAGTGAAGAAGTGACTGAAAAGCTCTGTGTCTGAGAAATTCTTCAGGAGAACGCTGATATTCAGGATCTTTTGCTCTCAAAAAATATCCCCTTAGAAGAGATTCCTTTTAAGAATGAGGCTGATCTTCAAGCTCAATTGAACACCCTTTTGCCACCAATTGAGGTATTTTCAAGTACAACAATCCTTCTGCAAGATGCAGAGAATATTTTTGAGATGCAGCCTGCAAAGAGACTTGAGGTACTCAAAAATGTATTTGGTCTGATGGGAATTGAAGAAACCAAAGAAATTGTAAAAGATAAAAGGAATGAAGTAAAATATCAGATTAAAGCCTATCAAGATACTTCTCATACAGAGGGGAAACTGAGTTCAGGGCTTCAGGAAATGCTTACTCTCTTTAGAAAACTACAAGAGTTTAGTGAAATAGCTGAATACTTAAGTTCAAGTCTAGAAACCATTGAAGAATTGGAGGGATTTTCTCAGCAGCTCGGAATCCAAAATTTTGAGCTTGATGAAAAATTAATGGAATTTTTGCCATCTATTGCAGAATTTTTGAAAACAAAACGCGAGATTCTCTCTGCGGAAAAGACTGAACTCTGACTTCAAAACCAACAATTAACTGAGATCAAAAATCAGATTTCTCATTTTTTCAATACGATTCAATCAAATGAGAATAAAATCAAGCAAATAGACTGACTTTTGGCGAATGCAAATCCGGAACTCCTTTGAGAACTGAGAAGACAAAAAGCTGATATCGCAAACCAGCAGGAGAAGCTGGAACAACTATCTTTCAGTAAAGAGTTGCAGACTTTTTACACTCAGTATCATAGCATACTTGGGCTTGGACATAGGGAAAATTTTAGTCTCCTATATAACGAGCAGTTTGTCCAAGAGTTGATCACACTGGGAACAAATCTCAAAAAAGCCAATGAACTCGTAGCTTCTCAGGTCTTAAATCTCACTACAAAGCAGCAAGTTGAAAAGCAAAAAGTAGAAAACCAGCTCCTTAACCTTAAAAATCAGTATCGTTTTTATCAAGAACAGCTCCAGCAAATTGAGCAGAAGCTTCAACAATTTGAGGAAAGAGTGCAGCAGGAGCAGATTTTTGCTTGTGAAAAGATTTGAGCGAACTGCCCATTTATTACAGTGATCAATAAGCAGCACTTTGAACAAAGGGAGCAGGAAAAACAGCAACTCCTCGCTCAAAAGCAGCAGATTGAACAGCAGATTTCTAGCTCTCAGATTTTGCATCAGATTGAAGAATGCAAAATTACGCTTGCTAACTGGGAGAAGAATGAAACTTTCTTAAAAGAGCGTGAGAAGCTTTCCTTGGAGGAACAAGAAAATACAAAAAAAATCTGATTTTTGAAAACTTTTTTGCAAAGTATCAATTATAAGCAGATTACGGAGGCATCTGAGAAATATGCAGAACTAGCAAAGAGTATTCAAGCACTAGATCAGCAAATTCTCAAGCAGGAAGAATTACTCGCTCAGACTGAGCAGAACCAACAAGAGAAACTTCGCCTAAAATCGGAGAATATCGCACTTCAACAGCAATATTCACAGGGTGAAACTAAGAAATCTGAGCTAGAAGGCAAGATTTGACAACTAGAGCAAAATATTCAGAAATATCCAGTTCAAGAGTGGGATTTGATTGAAAAAACAGCAAATAGTTATCAGGCTAAAATTCAAGAGCTCAGAAATCTTATTGAAGACTACAAAATCCTGCAACTCAAGGTCAAAAAACTCACAGAAGAAGAGAAGATTCTTAGCAATTTGTATACAATATTAAATAAGGAGCTGCTTTTGTTTGTTTTGAGTGAATATTTGCCAGTTTTGAGTGAAATCATCAATACCTATCTCGTGAATGTTGTGGACTATCAGATTAGCATAAAACTCAAAGAAACCAGTGAACAACTAGAGCTGGAAACCAAAATTATTGATAGCAAATGAGAAAGGGAGGTAAAGAGCCTAAGCTGAGGTCAGAGAACAATTTTGAAGCTTGTTTGGATGCTTGCGATCTCTTCTCATCTCAAGACAAGACTCCTTTTCCTAGATGAGACAATCAATAACCTAGATAATGAAACAGTAGCTAAGGTTGCTGAGCTTTTGACTGACTTTGTTAAACAAAGGACACTCAAATTTTATACGATTACCCACAATAGTGATATTCAGTCAATGAATATCCGAGACTCAACGATAGAATTAGCTAAAAAAGCTGATCAGTAGCCAGATTTTATTCTTTATTTACCTTGTTTAAGCAGATATGATTTTATGACTAGATCCCTGAGTGAGAAAGCTTGGGTATGCACTAATAACTCAGGACCTGCAAATCATAGACTCAGGAATTCTTCTTCAAAAGCAAGTGTCTCCTAGTAGAGAAGATCAGTTTCAAAGGATGGTACAAATTATGGACTTCTTTGAACAGATGTTCAAGACACAAAAAATCAGAATTATTTGTATGGAAAAACTTTTTTTCACGAAATTTAATCAGAATAATGCAGAATTTGTCTATGGAATCAGAGGAATCCTCCTGGCAATGGCTCTCAAATACTGAATCAAGATCAAAGAATTCACCCCTATTGAACTTAAAAAATACATCACAGGAAATGGGAAAGCTGAAAAAATCCTCGTTCAAAAAACGATAATGAAGCTCTATAAACTTCAAGAGCTCCCAGAGTATAACGATGCTGCAGATGCCTTAGGTCTAGCATATCTCGCTACGAGAATCAAATAAGAGAAAGTTTACTTAGTAATAAGAAAAGAGAGAATCGGAATTCTCTCTTTTTATCGTTTGATCATTAGATATTTTTTAGTTTTTTGAGAAGTTCTTTGAGCACTTGGATACTATTTTCCATCGCAAAGTCTAGATTATCCATATGAGCAAGCTGAGATTCATTATCTGCTCCATCTGAGATCGCTTTGATACTGTAGCTCTGTTCAAGCAGTCCAAACTCACGAGCAGCACTAGCAAATGCAAAAGCCTCCATTTCTACCACATCAGCATTCGTTTCAGCTCTGAGTTTCTGAGTAAGGGACTGATCATCTAGAAATTGATCTCCTGTAAGGCACAAAGCTCCCGTTCTAAACTGGAAAGAGAAATCTGATTTTTCGATTTCTATGGTAGAGAGTTCAATTTCTCATTTTGCATAATTGAGATGCTCACCATCAAACGGTAAATACATATCATGCTGTCTAATCCTCTGCACAAGAAATACATCTCAGATTTGGGCTTGATTTCAGAGGAGGCTTCCAGCAATCCCAATATTGATAAGCGCCTTAAGATCATAACGAGAACAGAGCGCTGTTGTTGCAATGCTTGCTTGAATCTTACCAACTCCAGAGAGTGCAAGCACATATTCTTCGTTTTCAAAGAAACTAATATTTTTGAGGGTTGAGCTAGGTTTCAAACCTAGAAGATTGATAATATGCTGAGCTTCCTCTTGCATTGCGGTTAAAATTCAGATTTTTTTCATAATGGGATAGAGCAATAAGAATTAAAGATGGATTTTATTTTGATTGTGCTCCTCAACAGTAGCTCCATAGTAGATTTGTCCATCACTACCATGAAGATAAAAGAGATAGTCAGATTTTTTATATCTTAGCAATGCTCAAAGTGTCGCCTGTGTAGGAGAGGAAATTGGCGTTGGAGTCAATCCAGTATTTGCTCTTGTATTGTAGAGATTGTCACGATTATTGAGATTTGGGACAATGGCAGCTCTACATTTATCATAGGTGATCTTGAGACCATAACAGAGACTTACATCTGCATCTAGCCTCATACCTTTCTGAAGTCTATTGATAAATATTCCTGCGATCGTAGGTTTATTTTCAGTATTTTTCTCCTCATTTTCAATAATTGAGGCGAGAATGAGTGCATTATAGTTTTGAAGATTTATACCAGCTGGGCTGAAATTTTTAAGTTCCTCTTGATTTGGAAGCCAGTTTTTTTCATTAAAATTTTTGAGCTGTGCTTTGATGAGCTGATCGAGAGGATCAGAATTCTGATCTATAAAATAGGTATCTGGATAGAGAAATCCCTCAAGTGATTTTCCTGCTGGGATCATCGCAAGAAAAGGAAACTGATTTTTAAGTTCGTTTATATAGCTTTGATCACTTGCCTTCGCAATAAAGTCTCCAGGGGAGCAAACACCTTTATTAGCGAGATACTGATCAATATCATAGATTGATCGCCCCTCTAGTAAGGTAAGACGCTGATAGGTTTTTTCTGGTCACTTGCTTATCAGGATCAAGAGCTCTGCCTTTTGATAGCTTCCTGAAAGAAGATAGGTCCCCTCTTGAAGTTTTGGAAGGAGAGAGGAATTGTTTCTCAGCCAGAGTTTAGTAAAAAACTTCTCAATTCCTGACTGATGTGCATAAAAACTCGCAATAGTATCTCACTTTTCGATAGTGATTTTTGTCTCAGAAGGATACGTAATTGGCTGATTGTAGGCACTCCTAGTCCAAAAGTAGCCAGCTACCACAACAATCAGCAAGAGAATAACTATCTTAAGAAAAGGAGATGAGGATTTTTTTTGACGCATGAGGGGAGAGGGAAAGGGAGATAAAAGAACAAAATCTGATTTTTAGAGCCATTTTTTCTTTTTAAAGACCCGGATAATCACTGCCGCTAGTCCGAGCATGATTCCAATCAAAATGAGGAAGGCATAAGGATTTGATGAGAGAGGAAGCTGAACATTCATACCGAAGATTCCACTTACCATCGTCATTACTCAGATCACAACGGTCAAAACTGTCAAAATTCCAATATTTGTATTGGTCATCATATTGGTCAATGTGTGGAAAACTTCTCAGATTGACTCAATATTTTCGTGGATAATCGAGATATGTCCTAGGATTTTACTTGTTTTATACTCTAGATCCTCAAAATACACATCCAAATCTCACTCGTAGAAGTGAGCAGTTGCCTTTTGGAGCTCAAGGAGGATTTCCTCCTGTGGAGTGATGATTGTCTTGAGCAAAACGGCATTCCTCTTTTTAATAAGCACTTTTCTAAGGAGACTAGTATCTACAAAACTCTTGTCAAAAACCTGCTTTTCCATCTCCATGAGATCTAGATTGAACCTATTTAAGCTGAGCAAAATCTTGTCATACATCACATCAAATATCTTATAGAGGATATAGTAAGGTGAAACCTTATATTCCTCTGTATCAGCTCCTTCTTCTCTGATTTCTTCCTCGTATTGCTGTCTAATCTTTTCAATATTATTGGTTGGATACTTGGTAATTGTGATGATAAAGTCCTTTCCTAGTATAATATTCATCTCATTGGAGATATGTTTTCCTAGCTTCTCATTGTATTTGGGGAAATGAATAATCAAAAAAATACAATCATCGTAAATATCGATCTTGTCATGTGCATTTGGCTCCAAGATATCCTGTTCAATCATCTCGTGAAGGTCTAGACCTTTGATAGTCTCTTGGATCTCCTGTTGGTTTGGCTTTGTTAGGTAGATTCGTTTGATCTTTCAGATCTTGAGGACATTATGGATCATAATAACACATAAGCAAGAGTAAATGGACTGAGTATACTTTTTTCTCTCATTTTTGCAAAAGAAAAAAAAGCTGAAGATCAGCCTTTTCTTTTTTTTGATAGCGTATTGAAAATAATATTACAAACTCGTATTTTCTTCAAAAAGTTTTCAGATATTGAGGAGTTTCTGATCAGACCATTTGTTTCCCATCAGCTGTATCCCAACTGGCAATTTCTCTCCCAGATCCTCGAGCCATCCCATTGGAACTGAAAGTGCAGGCAGTCCTGCCAAGTTTGCAGGAACTGTATAAAGATCCGCTAGGTACATCTTGAGAGGATCGTTGGTTCTAGATCCTAGTTTCCAAGCTGGTTCAGGAGTTGTTGGAGTTAGAATCACATCATATTTCTCAAAAAGCTGAGAGAAATCAGATTTGAGTTTTTTTTGTGCATTGAGAGCTTTGAGATAATATCCTTGGTAGTTTGCTGAACTGAGGACGAAAGTTCAGAGGAGGATTCTTCTCTTGGCTTCTGGTCAGAATCACTCTCCTCTTACCTTGGCATAATATTCATCTAAACTTGAACATTCAAGCGTACTTTGCTGATGTCAAAATCTAATCCCATCAAAACGAGAAAGATTTGTACTCACCTCTGCCGGCATCAAGGTATAGTAAATCGCGAGAGATTCCTTGAGGATTGGAAGGGACTGAATATCTACGCTATGACCTGCATTTTTTAGTGCCTCAATTTTTTCAAGAAAGAGCGCTTTGATTTGTGGATCAAGTCCATCGTTAAGCGCTTCCTCTGGGACAACAAAACGAACTGTTTCTGGATCAGCTTTTTCAATAGTTTTTAAGTCCTCTGCATGAGCAGAAGAAGTTGAATCATGGATATCTTTTGATGCAAGAATACTCAAAAGAAGCTGAGCATCCTCAACTGTTTTTGAAAAAATTCAAACCTGATCAAGTGAAGAAGCCATCGGAACGACTCCATAGCGAGAAATCGCTCAATAACTTGGCTTAAACCCAATGATTCCACAAAGAGCAGCTGGCTGTCTAACACTTCATCCTGTATCTGTCCCCAAGGCAGCTATCGCCATATCAGCAGCTACAGCAACAGCTGAACCTCAGCTACTTCCTCAGGGGATACGATTTTCTCAGTAAGGATTGTAACTGGGACCATAGACTGAAGACTCGGTTGAACTTCCCATCGCAAATTCATCCATATTGGTTTGTCCCATCATCAGTGCTCAGGCTTCTTCTAAGTTTTGCATACAGGTTGCCGTATAGGGTGCAACATAATTTTCCATCATCTTTGAGCAGCAGGTTGCGAGTTCTCATTCGATCAAAATATTATCCTTGACCATAATTGGTAGTGCTGCAAGGGATTTTTGAGAAAATGATTCCAAGTGCTGGTCAATATAGTTTTGATTGAAACGAACACAAGCATTGAGTTTTGGATTGAGAAGTTTAGCCTTTTGAAGATAATGATTTACTACCTCTTTTGCGCTAAATTGATGTGTTTGGATACCCTCAAGGTAGCTTTTGATCGTAAGATTCATCACTGAGAGAAAAAATAAAAAAAGCTGAGTATTTTCACTCAAAAGATAGGGATTTTGAGTTTTATTTCAACTTGAAGCGATGCGAAATTTGTTTTCAGATTTTTTGTTTTTTTTGGAAAATTGGCTATACTTGAGGAGTAAAGATTTTAGTTTTGCTATTTCAGATGGGGAAGTCTCAGAATAACTATCCAGCAAAGAATGTTGATGCATTTGAGGATCAGAAACCTTGTACACCGCATTTCTCAACAACGATTGCCCAAAGACTTGAAAAATCGTTGAGGAATACAATCGATCCATTTGAGTCTCTTGAGGAGATTGATACAACAGTCGAGAAAACCCTCAATGTACTGAGCTGATTTCTCAAAAAATATCCACATCGTCATCAGCAAATTTTTGATGAAATATGCAATTTTTTTAATAATCTTTTTTCTAGCTGTCATCTGAGGAATTTCTACAACTCAGCACCAAATATCACCCTAAGTGCCTATAATGAAAGCTGACTCTCTGACCAACTGGTCAACAACGTCTATGTTCGCTCTAATGATGAAACCCTGTTTCGTAATGAGATGATGAACGGAGCCTCATGCCACTATTGGTCAATCTTTATGAAAAATGTATTTGATCGCCTGCAAGAAGTTGGATTACCAGTTGAAAGCTATATTTATATGTTTAATGAGAAAACGAGTAGACATTCAGGAGTCATTCTCAAGCACAAGAAATCAGATGGAGAGATTCAGAATTTTATTATTGATGCATGATGAATAAACAAAGTGTTTAAAAGACTGATTCTGCCGATTGATGCTGAGGTTATTGACTATAGTCCAGCAGTACGATCAAGTCTTCAAGAGTTGGCTGCGAAGAAGGACACAACAGGTGATTGTCTCTATTTTGACCACTCTGAAGATTTTATTGCAGAGGTGAGCAAAAAGCAGAGTCTTGCGATCTCACTGGAGTTTCATTCACCATTTGAGGGAGAACATCATGAGCTCATCACCCTAAAAATCACTCCATGAAAAATTCATCTGACAAAGTGACCATTGGCTTGGGATATTGGATTTGACCAGAAATTATTTATACAAAAAGTGAGACAACTAGAAAATATGGATGATATCGAAGAGTGAGATCCTGTTTTGGAAGCTCTTTTTGAATCGCTCGCATTTGCAAGTGATGAAACAAGGATGCTTTGGAATAAATATTTTCAGCTTCTTAGAGGCAAGATCAATGCAAGAAGATTAGTATTCGTAGCTGGATATGAAGAGTAATCTGGTTTTTGATCGTTTTTTGGGTAGTTCGCAAAGTGATTGCGAAGCAATCGAGGACTTAATACATTCTCTATTTTATTCCTATCTGGATCGCCACGTTCGTTTCACTCACTCGCGATGACTACAATTTTTGCTAACTGCTAGGGGAGCTGGCGAGCGCAGCGAGACTGAGGGGCTTTAGTATTCAACCTCCTCTGTCGCAAAGCGACATCTCCCCCTATCAGGGGAGAAAAGAAATTTAGGAACTCAATACAAAAACATAACAACCAAAAAAGACGGTAAAAACTACCGTCTTTAATGTCCCATCGAAAGATACTTTTTTAGGGATTAATTTAACACTACAATTTTATAACTATGATCACTACTTTCAAAGGTTAAGAAGTTATCTTTCCCCTTTACAAGGGTGAACTCTGTCTCATTGAAAGTAAGTCCATTACTCAGTCCAGTTGAAGAAACTTTAACTTTCGCTCCAATTGGTAAGCTTTGGATCGGACCAGTCTGACTAACTACTTTAATATACTTCTGCTGAAGATTAGTAGTTTGATCCGTAGCCCATAGCTGATGAGACTTTCTTGCAACATACCCAAAGGGAACCATCAGATTTCCATTTTTGAAAAGTCCAGTCGGATTCTCCTGAGCTTTTTTTGCAATATTAACTGTAAAGGAAAGCTTCTTATTATTGCCATAAGCAATCGTTACTGTAGCAGTTCCTTCCTCTTTTGGAGTTACAATCAAGGTCTTTTTATCCTGGCTCTGTACAACAGATACAGCATTGCCTTGTGTAGTTACTTGAAGATTAGGAACTCCCTCAACAGTTAATGTCTCTGTCTGCCCTACTACAAGATTAAGTGTGGCTCCAGAAGCCATCACTTTTCCATCCACTTGTTTAAGTACCAATTCAGGTTCTTTAACTGGAGGAGTAGGTTCTGGGTCGTCTTTTTTACAACCGATAACTAAGATGCTGAGGAGGAGAAATACTCCTCCCATCAGCAATTTTTTATACTTTTTCATGGTATTTTCTTTTTTTATTATTTTTATTTACTTAGAATCAGGCTTTCGCCCTTCGTTATATACTATTCAAGAAATAGCAAAGGTCTCCCCTGCTAGTTTGGTGTGATGTGTGGTTCTGGTTTATACTAGATTGATATAAACTAGACGGGGGTATTACTCATTTACTTGAATAGTTAAATCAATTCTGATTTCATTATTTTGATTATCCCTAAATGTTGCGATAAGGAAATAACTACCAATCTTCTTAAAGGTCAGATTTTGACCATTGACTTCAAAGATTTGCTTATTATTACTAATATCAACTCCATTGGAGTCTCTTAGACTATATTTGATAGCAGTTTTATCTAACCCTTGAGGGGAATTTTCCCATACCACTTTACTTGCATCAACAGTCTGATTGACTTTAAATGTTTGTAGATTTGCGGTATAAGGAGGGAAATCAGATTCTTGTGGCTGTTGAGGCTGAGCTTCAATTTTCACTTGCACTGCAAAGATTTTCTCTCCAGCTTCAGCTTCTATTGTTGTCTCACCTACTCCGATAATCGTTACCTTTCCAGTACTATCAACTTTTACAACTTGCTCGTTCTTA
>CAUVLQ010000012.1:0-40619 GCA_963552955.1 uncultured bacterium | reverse complement strand
CTGTTTAAAATCCTCAAAACTATTAAACGACTGATACACAGAAGCAAATCTAACATACACCACAGGATCAATCTCCCTTAAAGAAGCAAGAATATCTTCTCAAATCTTAGTACTCAAAACCTCTGATCCCTCAGACTGCCACTTCACCTCTAAATTACTAATTAAAGCATCAATCACATCTGGTTGAACCGATCTCTTTGCAAATGCAAGCATTACTGCTTTTTTAAGTTTGGCTCTATCATACATTTCCTTTGTTCAGTCTTTTTTGATCACAACAAGTTCCACATTTCCAATCCTCTCAAAGGTAGTATATCTATGCCCACATCTTTCACATTCCCTTCTCCTTCTAATCACTCCTCATTCCTCAATCATTCTAGAATCAACTACTTTCGAATCCATATTACTACATTTCGGACATTTCATATTCAAATACCTTACAGACTAAAAATCGACTGATTTTGCAAGGAATGTTCCTGCATAGATTCTTGTACTCAGTTATGATTTGACTTTTGTACAAATTCCTCCAAGCTATATTCAAATACCTCACCTTCTATAGCAATCTTCTTATAATGAAGAAAATAGAGCATCACCATTGCAGTCATTCTCACATCGTTTTTACAATATTTTTGCAATTCTTCAAGACTTTTTTTATTTTTTTGAGGATCCTTTTGATACTCATTCCAAAGCACCTCAGCCTTGGTTCCTGACTCCAATGTCTTTTCCAATCCAATCAACGCCTCAGAAAGTTTATTAAGTCAGATCCTTTTTTTCGTTAAATTTTGAAAAAATACATATAAATCAATACTTTTATTGTTCAAAATCTCAATTTCCTTCTCGCCATATCCAGCATTCCAAAGAGAAACTGGATTATCAAACCAAATCTGATTAAATCCTACGATATACCCATCAAAAGCAAGCATCTTATCTACAAAGTCCTTCAAATCCTCGATCATCACACATTCATACTTCATATTTGTATCCCCCTCTGCAACCGGCTCCGGACTGGCAGCATACGCGATAATAAACTTAGCAGATCTAATATCATCAGCAACAGTTGTTTCAATATCGTAAACCAAGTAAGGCTTCCCCAAAATCTGATCATATTTTCCAGTTTTAAACTCATCTCACAAAATTTGCTCAATCGTCTTTTGTCAGACTTGTCTCTCTTTTTTCGCAATAAACCTCATAAGCAGAGTCTGCAATTCTGATTTCTTATCAAAGGGCAACACCACCTCAATCTTATCTACCTCATCAATCAAAGTCAACACATTATCCCTCTTTGCCATATGAAAAATACAATCCGAACTTTTATAATAATATGCCTCATTTCACTGAGCAAAACACACTTTATTAAAAAAATCATTTACCCCCTGACACCTCTCCTTTTTGATAATTGAGTAGAGATGAGGAATAAAATCATTTTTGATACTCGTAAGTTCATTGAGAGAAAACCTCTTATGCATGTAGATATTCCATTGAGAGTAAAAAAATCCGCCTCAGACTAGAATTTCAAGATTCCCAGTCCAAAACGGACAACACCATATCAACCTCTTAAAGACCTGGAATCTGAGGGATTCCTGATCCGCTTCCTCCTCAGAGCATACCAGCCAAATTGCTTGGATCAAAACCAAGGATATCTTTTGTCTTTTCAGCAGCAATCTCCTGAGCCTTATTTTGAGCTTTTTGAAATGCTT
This sequence comes from uncultured bacterium, assembly GCA_963552955.1. Classification (GTDB taxonomy): domain Bacteria; phylum Patescibacteriota; class Gracilibacteria; order Absconditabacterales; family Absconditicoccaceae; genus HOT-345. The sequence continues at coordinate 38,925 of CAUVLQ010000012.1, read as the reverse complement.
TCAAAACAAGATCCTCCAAAACCTCCTTTTTGCTGAGATCGAGCAAGCTTGTATCATTGATTTTAAAATCTTTCAGCTTCATCTCTCCAGTCATATCTACAAGAACAGAAGCTGCTTTTTCTCAATTTTCATCAGTATATTCCCCTTCCTTTGCTCTAATCACAAGATTTTTAAGAGCTTTTTGAAGTTCTCTATACTTATCATACATTTTTTTCAATTCTCACATTTTTCCTAAATCCATTTGTTTTTCATACAAAGAATATAAAAAATCTGATTTCTCTTCTCTTTTATTAGTTTAAGAACGAAGAAAACTACTTTTTAACCACACCAAAATACTTAATTACCAAGAATACCAAGAACGCTGTGATCAAGAAATCAATCAAGTTTGCTAGTACCTTTCCATACAAGATTCCTCTCCAAGAAAGTTCCTCAAGCTTATTTACCTTAAGTTTTTTGAAAAGAGGATTGAACAAAAGTGGAGTTACAAAATCCTCAATAATTCCCTTTACCAAATTACCAACCTTTGTCGCAACCAAAAGTCCAACAGCCATACCTACAACATTGTATTCAGCCAAGAAACTCATAAATTCAACTGCCATATTAGGTTCTACAGCTGGCTGTTCAACAGTTCCGCTAAGATTCTGCTGTTCTACAGCTCCAGAAGTATTTTCTCCTGTCATTATTTAATGGATAATAGAATAAAACAAAGTGATTATAAGGATACCCTTTGCAAATACAAGTCAGGTTTCATTTTTTTCTCCAAAACTTTAGAAAATAACACATCTTTCAAAAGTTTTTGTACCTTCTCCTGACTCCTTTCCAAAACTCTAATTGGATAGAGAGATTGACAGGTTTGCTTTTCCTGACATTGCTGATTAAAAACATCTCAAAAAGCTGAATATCTTCCCTGAGCATCCAAAAGAGATTTCAATTTTGAAGACTCCAGTTGCAAATACATCGTAAGAAAACTCTCTGCCAAAGGACGATATTGAGTCTCTGAATTAAGCATAAATCCATACATCCTGACAGGAGCCGCCTCATACCGATAAGGATACGCTATCTGCTGAAGTTGAGGAAACTGTTTCCCTTCTGAAAAAAATCAAAAACCTACTTTCAAAACTGATTTATCAACCAAACAAAGAACAGGAGAAGAGTGACAAATTTGAGTCTTTGGCAAAGACTGCAATAAAGTTGAAATTCACAGTTCAGAATCCTGATACATTTCCAGCCACATCTCAAAAGCCCCATTATCATTATATCTAGAGAAATCACTTATCATCTGAACATATACCACATTCTGATCAAAAAACCCAGTTCCTATATAAAGAGGGAATAAAAAAGCTGATCAAGTCTGATTTTTATAATCCTGATAAAGTTCTGAAAGAGAATTTGCCGATCAAGACTGATAGAAAACAACTATCGGATCAATTGCATATGGAATAAAGCTACCAGAAGCCAACACTTCGCTACTTCACGAGAGAAAATACTGATCTAAAGGCTGAGAAAAACGAAGCTCTCCAGCACTAAGTGCTCAAGCTTTATCATATGCGGTTAAGAGTAAATCATATCCAGAGAAACCTCTCTGCTCAACTCATAAATACTGAAAAACAGCATCAGATCAATACTTCTGGATAAACTCATCTTTCAAAATCCCAAAATCCTCCTTAGAAAAAGAGGGATCAACTCAAATATGCAAAACACCAGTAAAAATCTGATTTTTTACTTCTTCTAGCACACTTTCTCCTCCCGAAGAAACCAAAACCTCTTCTTCAACGACCTGAGGTTTTGATGAAAATGGCACAAAAAAAACAAAAATACAGCAGACCAAACCAAATCCTGCCAAAAAAACCGTTTGCCTCAATTTTGAAAACATAACACTAGAAAATAATCGTAAAACTTCCAAGTGCTGGTTGCTGATAGGTCGGCTTCTTTACCTGCATTCTAAGATTATAATCACCAACCTGCCCCTCTCAAACAATCGTATAATACCTATCTGCAAGAGGAGCCTCACTCGAAACTCTATACTCCAAAAAAGGATAAATTCTATCATTTTTAGTAGAAAGCAGATTTACCAAGTTCAATTGTAAAACTGAATCTTCCCCATTACGTAAAACATTAGTATATCCATTAGGACTAGCATTTATCTCTTCTTCTCGACTTGAAATAGGATTAATCTTTGCATATCTATTATCTGGAAAAATCTGAGCACTATTTCCAAAGGTAAGATTTTGATCCTTATTAATTCTCGAAGCCCTAATCAGCGTATCGGTATCCAGTCTAGCCTCTCATCTTGTGGTATTATAGGAAGTGAAAGGAATCAAAGTATAAGGAGTATTTTTATATATTCCTTTTATCGTCCATCCGACCATCGCTTTATTATTTGCCCCAACATAGGTAAACAATGTTCAACATTTTGCCTCTTCACACAGCTGATACCCATCATTCATCGCTCAATAAATTGAATTTGCATGTTTAAACTGCCCAGAAAGAACAGGATTAAGCCTGAATTCAACCTTTACTGGACTATCCTGAGTAAAGGTAGTATGACGCTGAGATGAAGTATAATAATCAGCAGGATTTATAGCTGTAATACTTCCTAAAGGAATCATCTCCGTCGTATTATAAGTCAGTGCATTATAGTTATTTTGTTCACCTGGCTTCACAAAAACAGGATCTACACTACCATCTCAAACTTTAGGGATTGACTTTGTAGAAGAATTAACCGTCCAATTAAGAGTATCGTTCCCATTTCCATAAGTATAAAAATTCTGAAGTCTGTGATCACTCGCCTTTCATCCGCTAACCGGAGTCTGAGTTTGTTTTGAAGCCTTTCGTCCAGACTCTCAATCAAACCCAGGACCAGCATAATTAGTCGCCAAAACCCCTCTCTCAACAGCAGATAGCGCACCATAATATGCAGTCGTATACTGCGCTACATTTCCATAATTACGCACAAAAGGAAGAAACGAAGAAAAGAGTGCCAACATCAGTGCAGATGACACAATCATAATCACCATAACAATCATCAAAAGCATTCCTTCCTCTCATCGACAAAATAAAAATTACTCAAGATTTGGAGCTCAACACTCAGGACAATAAGCATATCCACGAGTATATTTCTGATGACATTCTTTACATTCAGTCTTTAGGCTCTCTCCACAATAGACACAAGCATTATAACTCTTGTCTACGATCTGCTCACAGTGAGGACAAATTGTCACGGTATTCATCAAAGCCTCTCTCCAATATCCCCTTTCCCATCTATAAGACAGAGGACGAAAAGCAAGGTATAGTGGCAATCCAACAACTGGAGAAAGCACAGTTACAAGTAAAGCAGAAAAAAACTGATATCCAACACTATCACTCCTTGCAGTTGAATCTTTCAATACCCAAAGAATAGTCAAAATCCATACCAAAACTACAAGCATTAAACCCCAAATTTCAAAATCAGAATATCCAGAAAGCATAGGAAAAACATCAGCAATCCAACGAGCAACATCAGTAAATATACCATGATTAGCAGGAGTTAAGAGTTGTGGGACCTGCTCCATAGTAGTATCCATAACTGCCACAGGAACCTCACCAGAACTACCAAGAAATAACGAAGAATCTGTCATTTGAAAAACAAATATAAAGATAAAAAATCTGAATTATGATAACTGTTTTCTCACAATATCTAAAGAAGTACTAAACTTCTTCAAATCCTTAAGAAGAAATGAGGCCTTCGCAGGATTATCAAGATGAAGAGAAAAATCAACCTCTACTCCAGTAAGTTCAGTATTTTTAATCGACATTTCTAAAAGCTGAATATTAAACTGAGCAAACGACTGTAGAAAGTCAACAATCGTTAATTCACGAGGGTTAAACTTAACTTTCATTGAAAAACGATACTGACTCACATCATCTCATTGCCAATGAGCCTCTAGTAGTGATTCAAGAGAAATTGTCTTAAGCGCCTTACAAGAAACAGCATGAATTTTTATACCATCTTTTGTTGACTTAGCAATAATTCTCTCATGAGGTACTGGACTACACTCAGGGCAAAAGAAACAATGCAAATGTTTATCATTGTCAACAATCACAGCAAGTGCTGATGCCACATTTTGCTGCTGCGCTTGTAACAATACTTTGAGTTCCTCTTTTTGCTGAGAAGTATCCTTAATAACCGTCTTTTCAATCACATTTTTCATAAGATCAGGATAAGCATCTCTCACAATATTTCAGTAAGTTTCCTGTTTATCCAATACAGACAAAAGCCTCTTCTCAACCTCTAGAGCCTCATCAAGCTTCTGGATTTTATCCTTTTCAGAACGGAAAAGCGGAAGCTCCATATCCTTCAAATAACTATTCAGTCCAGCAATCGCCTCCTGCAAACGAAGCTCTCTTTCTGCTGTCTTAATATATTTCAAAAGCTGATTTTTTGCCGTTGGTGTACGGAGAAACTCTAACCAATGTTTATTCGCTGAGAACTTATTTTTGAAGGTATTAATATTAACAATATCTCCAGTCTTAAGCTGATAACTGATTGGTTTAATCTGTCCATTTACAATCGCATTTTTGAACCTGAGACCAATAGAGCTATGCACACTAAATGCAAAATCCAACACCGTTGATCCAACTGGCAGTTCCTTAATATCTCCTCTCGGAGTATAAATAAAAATTGTCTTATCTAAAACCTCAATATTAAGTTGAGATTTAAACTTCTCCTTTTGTTCAGTATCAGTATAGTCAGATACAATCTTCTGAAGCTTCTGAATCCATATTCCCTGCTGCTCTGAGACCAAAGTCGGCTGATTATTATCTGAATATGCAAAATGCGCAGCCACTCCAAACTCGGCAACATTTTCCATCTCCTCTGTTCTAATCTGAATTTCTACTGGGAAACGGAACATTCCAAGCACTGTAGTATGAATACTCTTATATCCATTAAACTTTGGAATAGCAATATAGTCCTTAATCTTTTTAATCAAAGGGATATAGTACTTATGAATAATTCCAAGCACCATATAACAATCTCAGATATCTTGTGTAATCACTCTAAAAGCGAGAAGATCCATCACTGTTGAAATATCTGTCTCATGATACTTTTTGGAAAGTTTTTCATAGATTCTATAAGGGCTTTTCACTCTTCATTTTACAACAAAATTCTTGACTCACTCTTTTTCAAGCATCTGAGTCAGCATTTTAATCCCTTTTTCTGTAAACTTATCCCCTTCACGAAAGTATTTCTTTAAATACTGAGTAATCCTCTTGAATTCCTCTGGATGCAAGACAGCAAAAGCTCAGTTCTCCAGTAAAATCTGAAAATGATAAAGCCCAAGCCTCTTGGCAATCGGAGCATAAATCTTGATAGTCTCCTCTGCAATCTTCCTCCTCTTTCTCTCCTCAGGATGAAACTGCAAAGTCTGAATATTATGGATACGATCAGCTAATTTCACAAATATCACTCTCAAATCCTTCGCCATAGCTAGAAAGGTCTTCTTGATCGTCTCCAAATGCCTATCTTCTCACTGATATCTTACCTTAGATACCTTTACCAACCCCTCACAGATATCTGCAACCTCCTCAGTAAACTCAGCGGCAACTTCCTCACGCGTAATCGGAGTATCCTCAATCACATCATGCATAATACAGGATTGAATAGACTCCAAATCAGGTTTTAACTCCATCAAAAACAAGGTAGCCTTAAGCGGATGCACAATATATGGCTCCCCTGAAAGCCTCTTGACACCAGCATGCGCAGCCTTAGTAAATTCATAGGCATGATAAATACCTGGGATCTGCTCAGGAGGTAAATACTTTGAAGCCTGAGAAACAATCTCCTCAACTAGCTGAGTCGGTTCCTCATCAAAGGTCAATTGATAGTCAAAAAATTCGTCAATCTCTCTTACATCCATCGTATTTTTTGAGGAACAAATAAAAACATACCTTTTAAACTATGAATATTATCCAAATAATCAAGGGGAAAATTAAAAAAAACTCTTTTTCATCTGATTTTTTTCCTGTTCTGACAAAGATCCAAGCCTCTCCTCAAGTTCAGAATCAGGACCATTCAAATATTTTGAAAGTTCAGCAGTCTTTTCTGATGCCTTTTTAATATGCACATAATATTTTCAAAGCTCAGCAACCACATCAGAAAGCTCATCATTCTTCTCTAATAAAGAAGCCGCTTGTTCTCTGAGATAAACATTTTGAGCCTGGAGTTCTTCCATTTCTTCCTGCAAATATGTAAGTTGCTCATTCGCTCATTTTAGATGCTTTCTTAACTCAGCAACTACATCCTTATGCTGATATTGTCGATAAAAAATCACATATCAGAGTCCTACTCCTCATAAGCTCGCCAATATCACATACCATACCATCTCTTTATCAAAAAAGGATTAAAAACTGACTTTACTATAGGTTTTACTTCTCCAATTGCAAGAAAAAATACCTCATCACTATCACCATAAATGAAGGTATCTCCTCTCCTATGAATCAAAAAAGGAGCATTATACATAAAAAACGAAATATATTTAGAAAGCTCTATACCTCTCCTAAAAGCTCTTTCTTTACTCAGCTTCCATTCAAGAAAATCAAAGTATCCATATCTCCTGGCTCCCACTGTTTACCAAACATTTCGAGCTGATTTGAAGAATGGAATGGAACAATATACTTATTATGATAAGTTGTATATTTTTTATTGAAACAGTCCATAAAATTTCAGTTTTTTATGATTGGTGAAATGATGAAAATATCCTTGTTCGTCAGTTTCAGATCATCTAACCACTTGCATAAATATTCAACATAGAAGTTGATATTATCCAAAACAAGGTTCTTCGCTAAAGGATTTGCATCAATCTCCTCAGAAGTCTTATATCGATATTTTACAATCTGATTATCCTTATACATTTGCATCAAAAAATTAATCCCAAAATTGATATGTTCAATCCTCTTATAAAACCCATCTTCAATAGCAACTACCTTACAATAACTCTCCTTGATATACAGCAAAAGGAATGAATCTCTTTCAAGTTTTCTCTTGAGAAAAGAAATCGTCTTAAAACTCTCCGGAAAAATCTTCAAATGCTTATGAGAAAAAAGATTACCATAATGCTTATTAAACTCCAAAAGCGTATCTCTATTGATATAAATCAGATACAAACGAAAAAAAATCTGACCTTGAGCCCCAATCAAATATTTTTGAGGCTCTCAATTAACAAAAATACTGTCTACATTGGTAAATAGCAACTCCTCTTTAGTAATCTCCTTGAGATAATTTAATCTCTCATGGGTAATTTCATTGATATCATCTATGGTAAACGGACGATCTAATTCCTTAAAAATATCAAACCTAAAAAAATGGAATCTTGAATCATCTAGCAAAAAATAATGATTATATTCAGGATAAGAAAAAGACTGATTAATCACATTCTGAAGTGACTCATACACAGCATATTGTTGCATACCAAGATCTTTTTGGTATTTCACTATACGGAATTTTGGATGCTTGACATCAAATTCCTCATGCCAGAGATAAAACATCAGCCTTTTCAGCCTTTAGAAAATAAAATACTAATAACTCTCAAGTGCCTTAATTCTATCCTCAATACTTGGATGCGTCTGAAACCAAGACGAAACTTTCCCAAAAGGATTTGCAATAAACATAGCAGACATTTCCTTATTTTTCACATCAACCTCAGGCTCTTGAGAAATCTTTCTTAACGCTGAAATCATCGCCTGATTGTCTTTAGTCAGCTCAACACTTCCAGCATCTGCGAGAAACTCCCTTTTTCTAGAAATAGCAAGCCTAATGAGCGGATAGACCAAATACCCAAGAACCATCAATACAATTCCAACTAATGGCAATACATTCCCCTTTTCATTATCCCTTCTACTTCAAGCTCTAATCAAAATCTCACCAAGCATAGCAATCGCTCATATATACAAGACCATCACAAGCATTAAAAGCGAATCTTTATTGATAATATGCGTTAATTCATGTGCCGCTACTGCCTCAATCTCAGCCTTATTAAGATGATTGAGCAAGCCTCTAGTAAATACCACCCAAGAATCACTTGCCCTCCATCCAAGCGCGAAGGCATTCATTCCCTCTGATTCAATAATTCAAATCTTTGGAGTAGGCAAACCTCTAGAAATACACAAATTCTCAACAATATTGTAAATTTCAGGCTCTTCCTTTCTCGTTACCTCTTTGGCTCCAGAAAAAGAAAACATCAAACTTTTTTGGAAAAAGAATGAAATCAGAAGCCAAACGATTAATATTGGCACGAGAAGTGTTAAAATCTCTCCTGTATCACTAAGAGCGAGGTTCAAAGCCTGAGCTCCACTATTACCATTTTTCGTATTTAGAAAATAGAACACCACAAAAACTCCAGCGCCCAAAAAGGCTGGAAGCAAAACAATCAAAATCCAGGTTTTTAATTGATTATCTCGCTTTGAAGATTGAAGCCCTTGATACATAAAAAATATTCAAAAAATAAAAAGAAAAATCCGACCTAAACAAAAGAAATCTGATTTTCCTTCTTGATACTATCAAAATCTCAAAAAATCAGACTTCTTCTTAATATTTTAATAGTAACTTAAAACTGTACTTTTGGAGCCTTCTTAGCAGCCTCATCATCAAGTTCAAAAAACTCAACCTGAGTAAATCCAAAATGATTAGCAATCAAGTTGCTAGGGAAACTCTGGATAGAGGTATTATATTCTCTTGTTGCTGAGTTAAAGAATCTTCTAGCAGCAGCCAGCTTGTTTTCAATATCTGAAAGTTCAGTCTGAAGCTCTAAGAAATTCTGATTAGCCTTAAGATCTGGATAGTTCTCTGCGACAGCGAAAAGCGTCTTCAAAGCTCCTGTAAGCTGATTATTCGCCTCAAGTTTTCCTTCCACTCCATTTGCATGTAGAAAACTTGTCCTTGCATCAGTCAAATTCTGAAGCGTCTCCTTTTCATGAGTAGCATATCCTTTTACAGTATTAACAAGATTTTCTACCAAATCAAACCTCAGCTTAAGTTGAACATCAATATCAGCAAAAGCATTTTCTCTATTATTCTTAAGAGATACCAATCTATTGTACAAGCTAATCGCCCAAATCACGATTAAAAACAATACTCCAAGGGTAATTCGTAGTCACATGATGTATAGGATAGGAAATAAACACTTTGACTATAAGAATTTCTAAGAGATTGTCAAATGAAAACAAAAAAGAAAAATCAGATTTTTTTGAGCTTTATACCTTCTATATACAACTATTCAGAAATATTCTCAAACAAAAAAAGACTCATCTGATACAGATAAGTCCTTTTCCTAGTTGGTGTCAATGAGTTCTCATTTTATTTCTCAGCCGCTTTGATGAGCTGATCAACGAGACGTTCAAGTTCTCTTTTCACATATTCTACATTGCATTTCTCGATAGTATCTCCAAAATGCTTACAATCGAACCCAATCACAAACTCTCCTTCTAAATCATTCAAAATCTGACTTTTCGAAGTAATCATCTGACTAAACGTTATCCCTCGATGAACAGATAATGACAGGGCAAGATCTAAACGGTTCTTCTGGCAAAAGGGATGTTCCTTAGGAACTGCAACATATCCACAATAATAGGAAGTTGAGTAAGAATCCATACCCATCAAGAAATAATTCTCCTTACCAGACCAAGACTGCTTCAAGATCCTACACTGATAGCCCTTATACTCAAAGGCAATGTAATCTTCAGCATCACCTTGCTGTTCAACGACATCTTGACGAGTGGTATCACCAGCAGAAGGAGCTTCTACCTCCTCCAAGCAATCCTCATCAAAATCTGCCATCACCACCTCAATGTTTGAGATATCCTCAAGGAAAGCCTCAAAGCTTTTTCCTGTCTCATAAAAGAGAATAAATTTTAGTAAGACATTCTCTCTATAAAGTATACCATTTTCCTCCAGTAGTGATTCGTTCTCCTCCAGTAGTGATTCGTTCTCCTTCAAGAGAGCCTTATAACGATTCTGAAGTGCACGGTATTTGCCCGGATGCTTTATAGTAAAAGCACGACCGGCTCGATTTACTTTTTTCTTCATATGTTACATTTTTTTAATTCAACATTCGCTTTAATAAACAACAGATTTCAAAAAAACCTGGAATTAATAGTAGTAATTATATATCATTGTTAAAGAACTCATTGACAAAAAGATTATAATAATTAGAAAAAGAATGTCAATAGCACTTTTATATAAAAAAGGAAAATCAGAATATTATATCTTTTTTCTATAACCCCAATTACCGTAGCAATAACAAACAAAAAAGATATTGACTTTAATAAAAAAATATATATAATAAAAATACCAAACAAAAAATAATAACAAAATGTCAACAATCAAAAAACTTTGGTGGCTATCACTTGCAATAGGTGGAGCCGCTCTACTCGCAATTTTCCTCTTAAAGGATACAAGATTCACTAACCTTGGACTCTATGCCGCATCTATTTGCGCAGTAGTTCAGGCAGGTCTCACATGCTTTACTCCAACCTTCAATCTCAAGTTTGGAGCACTGAAAAGAGAACTACTCTCGATGGTCATGCTATATCTTATAGTATTCATCATGACGGTAGTAGCGTTCTTTCAGGGAAGGATAAGTGGAATTGAGTTATTCCTTGGAGGATACTTCACTGTTGGAGTGGCTCTCATTCCCTTCGGAATGGTATATCTAAAATTGCAGGTAGACGATTAACAAGAAAGAGGCTTTATAAGCCTCTTTTTCCAAGAAAGTTTTTTACCACGCTTACACTTGACATTTAGAGGAATTACATTATATATAGATCATAAAATAAAAGTAAATATTATGAGAAAAGTGATATTAGAATTATGTGCTGGCGCACTCTTCCTATTAAAACTAGTAGCATATCTAGACGGAGGAATAGATGAGGAATATAATGCCTTCTGGCCTATAGTAGGCTTTATCCTAGCAATACAGACCTTAACGTTAATAATAGCGAGAAAGAAGGATAAAGATGAGTTTAGGTATGGAGTCACCTTAATACTAAGTCTACAAGTGCTCTATATCATCATACTACTGACTTCATCAATTGGAGAAGTGGACCCCTTTATGGCAATGGCTATAGTAGTAGGAATAGCAGCACTACTTCTCTCTATAGGAATTATTGTCTATGTTCTTTCTACTTGGATTGCTAGAAAACAAAGAGAGAAAAAAGAGGAAAATAGTAGAGATGATCGTGTTATATCCTATTAAATTAAAGTTCCTAGTGTTTTACTAGGAACTTTTTTCAAAAAACAAAAAGAAATCCAATCTCAGATTTCTCTTATTTTAATTATCAAAACGATACTTACTCCTCTCTAGATTTCTCCATATACTCCTTAACAACCTCACTCATCGCCTCTACGAGCACATTAAACCTCTGATTATCATCAGCAAGATCCTTTTCTATAACCTGCTTCTGTCTCGTCAAAAACTGCTCCTTTAGCATAATAAGCTTTGCAACCTGTTTCTTAGGATTATTTACATCAGAAAAAGGAAAATCAGCTCAGAATTCTAACTTTATCACAATATCTCCTTTCCCCCAAATTTTATCCCAAACACCATTCTGTGAAGAAGAAATCGTATTAATTTTATTCCAAGAGAAAATCTCAGTTTTATACTCTAATCGCCCCTCCCAAAGAAATAACGTCACAGTATCCTTAGACAAAATCAAACAATCCAAATATAAGTTAAGAAAATCCACCATCCACTTAATAAACAGAAGAAGTCAGATTCCACCAAATATCCACTGCCAGTATGGAGCAGGACTCGTATGATTAAGCAAAGCAAAAATCACATATAACACAAAAAGAAGGACCATCATGACGAATACCTCCTTTAAGTAAACAACAGAAGTATGTCCAATTGTTGATTGAATATCTGAGGTATTCACATACTTTTTGATAAGCATCATTCTAAGCATAAGACCTCCCTCCTATCAAAATAAAATATATGACCTCACCTGGTAAAACTAAGCCTTCTTTTGAGCAGCTTCAATCCTCTTTTGCTTTTCAAGGTATTTTTCCATCATTCCCTTAACAGGCTTTTTAATTACCTTGTCTTTATTGAAAACTGGATGACACTGATAACAAGTTTCAAGCTTAATAGGCCCCTCAACTGTAGTATTTACAGTAAATGAAGCACCGCAGATACAATTTACTACAACATCTTTGTAATAAGCACCGTGAATTCCTTTTTTCATCCCAATAGTGTAAACAAATAAATGTTTCCGAACAAGCAAGAGTATACAGATTTGATTATCATTATCAAGTTATTTCACACAGAAAAAAATCAGATTTTTATACCATATTTCTAGAAAAACTGACGATATTTCACAATCATTTCCGGTAAAACAGTAATATCATCATCTATAGCCCTCTTATTCCAATGCTGCTTTCCGCATTTAGAACAAGAAAAAAGAATTCTGATTTCACTATTTTTCATCTCATAACTCGTCGGATACATCGCTCATTGACATTCACTTGCTCTATCTCAAGGAACCTCACCATCTACATGTTTTGAAGCAAAACAAAAAGGGCAATGATTGCGACAAGTTTTCTGTGCCTTAGGGATTTGTTTGCCACAGTTAAGACAAGTAAAGGTTTCATTAATTGTTTTCATATTTTCATCTCATCAACTAAAGAAGAAGCCGTTTTTAGAACTATTCTAACGACAAAGATACTCTAGTCAGCTTCTACTTAAAACTTCCTCTCTTCCAAAAAAACGGTGGCTGAATACCCAATGCACGTAAATAAACGTATCCTTGTCCACGATGATGCGTCTCATTCTCAATAATATAAAGAATCCACTGAGCTATAGAAAACTTCATCTGATAGGGACTAATCTCTTGCCCATAATTTTGAATCAGTTTACATTCTGAGAGCAGAGAAATAAGAACCTGATCTCGTAAAGCAAGCAATTCTCCTTTAGTGGTAGGGAAGTAATCTTGCTCAAAAAGAGAAATATGTTGCTCCTTTAAAGCCTCCGCCAAAATATAATCCCAAATACCAATAAACTCCTTAATCATCTCTGAAAAAGGACGCATTCCACCAATAGAAAAAGTAAAAAGATCCTTCTCAGGAAATGCCTCAATAACTTGACGAGTTAATCAATGAGCATCTTGATAATTTTGTAAAAGTATTTCTTCTGTAAGAGTATTCATAAATTCAAAAATAGAGAAATATAAAAAGAACTTATAACCGTTATCTATTTTTTTTCAAGCCCAAAAAATTTCTAGAAAACAAAAAAGTTCCCTTAAGAAATCCTCTGGGGTAGCTGGGGATCGAACCCAGGACCACCAGCTTAAAAGGCTGTTGCTCTACCGACTGAGCTACTACCCCTCAAGAGGAAAAATCTTACTAAGGAAACTTTTTCAAAAGACAACAAGAGCGAGTATACTATTTTCCCCTCTTATTGCAAGCTATTTTTTCAAAGGACTAGATAAATCCCTTAAACTTTTTATAAAGTCTTGAATTAATCTTTACCTTTACTTGACTTCCATCTTCAAGTTTAATCCATTTATTGATCAGGTTCACCTTAAACTGTCTCTTCCCTGCTCTCATAGAGTGAGATCTAGTCTGTCCTGATGTAGTTTTTCTACCTGTAAAATAACATATTCTAGCCATGATAATTACAACACAATCAAGATAAAATACTGAACTAAGCAGTTGCTGCAGCTTCTTCAGTTGAAGTAGATTCACCTTCTTCATCAGAAAGCTCAACTACAGTAAGCACTGGTTGATCAAGATCATCAATAATCTCTACATTCTTTGCCACCACCAAGTCTCTTACAAAAACTACATCATTTGCAGTTTCAATCTTTGAAAGATCAACCTCGATTGAATGAGGTAGATTCTGAGGAAGCGCCTCAACCTCAACAGTATCTTTAACAAGTTGAATCTTTCCTTGGTTAAGTTTTTCTACCTGAGATTCTCCAACAAGCACTACTGGAACTCCAGCAGATACCTTTTGATGCTTATCTACAGCCAAAAAGTCAATTGAAAGTACTTCATCAGTCACTGGATCAAGCTGCAATGCATGAAGCAAAACAAGCTGATCTACACCACCTTCAAGCTCAATTGGAGTAGAATATCCAGCAGCCCTATATGCCTTAATAAAATCATTTTTTAAGATAGTAAGCAAAACTGGAGTATCGAGCATCTTTCCGTAAACAACAGCTGGTACATATCAGCTTTTTCTAAGTTTTTTTACATTCTTTCCGGTTTCTGTACGAACCTGAACAGTAAGTTTCATAATACGATACGACAAAATCTAAAAAAATTACTTCAAAAGATTAGTTTCTCTCTTATCAGCTGTGATTTTACTCTTCATTCTAGCTGACTTACCAACCTTTTCTCTGATATAGTAGAGTTTTGCTCTTCTAACCTTGTATTCATCCATAAGGATTACCTTTTCAAACTTTGGAAAAGAAAGTGGGTATACCTTTTCAATAGTTTGTCCAGCAGCAAGCCCTCTGATAGTAAAACTACCATCAGCACTTCCTGGCTTTCTAACCTTGATAATAAGCCCCTTAAACTTCCAAATTCTTTCTGTAGATCCTTCTCCAACTCTCTCGTGAAGCTCTACTTGCATTCCTGCCTTTACAGGAAGAATAGTATATCCATTAGTATCTGATATATACTTTAGTCTTTCATGATTCATAATACACACTCTTTTGAAGGATAAAATTACTTTGATGTCTTGCTATTCATCACTTTAGCTTTCCACTTTCTCTGCTGTTCAAGCATTCTTCTTACATCCATAATTACTACCTTTTCAACTCTTGTAAGCGCTTTATTCAGCTTTCTTTTTGCATTAGTCTTAAGTCTTGCCATGGAACTATGATAATTTAGATGATAAAGCTTGAAGTCCTCTTGAGGTTAGAACTTCTTGAACCTTATGCATAGGGATACCGTATTTCTTAAGTTTAGCTTCAGCTTTCATCTTAGCATTTTTTACCCAAGCAGTAGTTCCCTCTTTTGCTTCTTTTTTGAGCACATCAATATACCCATCAATAGCTTTTTCATTTTTGCACCCTGTTTTTTTTCTGTGCACATTCAATGCCTTCAGAAAGTGCTTAATTTTTCTTCCATTAGTATCTCACATTGATCAACAATCAAAATATAAATGTATTAAACCTTATCGCAAAAGCGAAATCTGATTTCTCTCTCTAATATAACGGAGAAAACTAGTTAATATACTTAGCCATATAAGCAAAAGCCTTATTTGCTTCAGCCATCTTATGAGCTTCTTCCTTCTTCTTTACAGCTGCTCCTTGATTTGAATATGCTGCAAGAAGTTCTTCAGAAAGTCTCTTGTACATAGCTTTTCCACTCTTTCCTCTCGCTGCATCAAGGATCCATTTTGTAGCAAAAAAGAATCTCTTATCTGCTCTTACCTCAACTGGAACCTGATATACCGCACCTCCGATTCTCTTTGACTTAATCATGATTGTAGGAGAAGCATTTTCAATAGCGGTTCTTACTACAACAGTTGGATTCATATGTCCGTTCGCTTTGATATCCTTAAGAGTATCTTCATAAATTCTCTTAGCAACACTCTTCTTTCCATGCTTCATGATGAAGTTAATAAACTTCTCTTCATAGTTAAAGGTATCCAAAGTCTTATTTTTAATCACTGCCATTAGAAATAACAAAAAACAAATTAAAATTATTTACCAGCCTTAGGCCTCTTTGCTCCATATAGTGATCTTCCTTGCTTTCTATTTGCTACAGCATTTGCATCATATTTTCCTCTCACAATATGGTATCTCACTCATGGAAGATCCTTTACTCTTCCTCCTCTAATAAGCACAACACTATGCTCCTGAAGAGAATGAGCCTCTCCTGGAATATATGCCAATACCTCAGCTCCGTTTGAAAGTCTAACCTTTGCAAACTTTCTTTGTGCTGAGTTCGGCTTCTTAGGACCCATTACAGATACCTTAAGACATACCCCTCTCTTAAATGGTGCTGGCTGAGCAACTTTTTTATTTCCCTTGAGCTTGTTTACAGCAAACTGAAGCACAGGAGCCTTTGACTTAAAGGTCTTTTTAACTCTTCCTTTCTTTACTAATTGGTTAATAGTTGGCATTGTTTATCCAAGAAAACTAAATAATAAAATACAATGACTCCATATATACTAAAACGGAACACAAAATCAAGAGATTTTTTCAATTTCAAGATTTTACTTGTTGGTGTGCCGTATTATTACTCAATTTTTAGACGAGAAAAACGAAAGGAAGCCTGATTTTTAGGGATATAAAATCGAGAAATCAGTTTTAATAAGCTTTTTTACTACCATCACTAAAAAATCTATTTTACGAAAAAATTAAAACCTGAATTTTTATCTCTTTTTTTAAAGTAGCTATTGACATTTTGTAAAATAAATGTATATATTTAATATTAAATAAAAAAATAACTTTAAAATGAGTAACAAAACAGAAGCTCCAGCAGGAGCACCACAAAAAGCGAGTGAGATCAAGACCTTTATTTTGGACACTAACATCCCACTCCAAGACCCAACTTGCCTTACAAGATTCCAGGAGCACAATATCGCGATCCCGATTCCTGTAATCGAGGAACTCGATAAAGTTAAAAATGGAAACGCGACCAAAAATGTCAACGCCAGAGAATTTACACGCAATCTGGTAAAGTTTACAAAAAACTATAATCCAAAAACCAACCCCAACATTCCTCTAGGGGCAGGGTTAGGAAATCTCAGTTTTTTACCTGGAGAAAACATTTCAGAAAACAGCTCACAATGCTTCCAGGATAAGACTCAAGATCACCGCATTTTAGCTATAGCTCTTGACCAACAAAAGCAAGGCAATCATGTCGTTCTGGTAACCAACGACCTCAATCTCAAAATAAAAGCGAAAATACTAGGGATTGAAGCTGAATCATACCGAAACGATAGTGTCAGGGACATGGGGGTAATTTACAACAGTCTATCTAAAGAGACTCCAACTGAGGAAGAATGGACTGCTATGAGCACAGGTAGTACAGAAACTAGCTTCTCATCACTAGAAAGGTTCTCAGACCTACCACTCAACCATCAATTCATTCTCAATCAGAACATCCTTGTTCGGAAAACTGACAATGGACTAGAAAAAATTAGACCCAATCATCCAGTTTTCGGAATAAAGGCTAAAAATCCTGAACAGGAATTCGCTTTAGATGCTCTGCTCTCACCAGAAATCAGTCTTGTAGCACTAACGGGGAAAGCGGGAACTGGAAAAACGCTCCTAGCTCTCGCCGCAGCCTTAGAGCAAAAAAAAGACTTTGACGAGATCATTGTTGCTCGTCCAGCAATTGAACTGAGCGACAAGACACTTGGCTTCTTGCCTGGGGACATGAACGAAAAAATTGACCCCTACATGCAACCAATTTACGATAACCTAGAAGTTATCCGAGAAGCAAATCAAAAACACAAAGGCGGAGATGAATCAATCCGAGAATGGGCAAAAAAACAAAACATTCATGTATTGGTTCTCAACTTCATTCGCGGAAGATCGCTCCCCAACCGCCTCATCATCATTGATGAAGCACAAAACACTACTCCAGGAGAGATGAAAACTATCCTCACTCGTGGAGGGGAAGGTACAAAATTTGTGATCATTGGAGACATCACTCAAATCGACTCTCCATATCAAAATGAACAATCAAATGGACTCTCGTATCTAGTCGATAGATGGACAGGGCAGCCAGAATTTGTTCATGTGCATTTAACCCGCGGAGAACGCAGCAGTCTAGCTGAAAAAGCCGCTCAACTTATGTAAACTGTCTAACTTTTATTCCTCACCAAGAGATTACTCTTGGTGAGTTTTTGTTAAGAACAAAAATCCAAACTCATAGTCTAAATCAGAATTTTTATCCTTATTACTTTAATCACTCCAAACGGAAAAACTTGCTATTTTTAACTAAAAGCATATGCTACAAAGAAAAAAATCTGACTTTTTTACCTCTTCTTATAGCTCAATGTGAGAAATATGAACGTTATGCCTCTTTATATTAGGATTCATCTGCCTTATAAAAGGAGCAGATATTCTGATAGAATGAGCCTCATCTCTGGCAAAAAAAGCCAACATATCAAATATGATCATTGGACTCACAATCGTCTGATTTGGGACTTCAGCACCAGAGCTTCTTGTTAACATCTCCTCAAGTCTCAAAGGCATCACAGGTATCACCATCGGGAACATCATCTGATCGAATATTTCAAATATTCTACTTATACTATGAGTATCAGCTATTTTTCACCCTTTGCTGATCAAAAAAAAACTCCTGCTAAACGAGGTGCTTTTCACACTCTTTGCAACACTGATTTTTGCCTGCATGATCAATGATCATATCATCGACCATAGCAGTTTTGATATAGTTTCAAGAAGTGAGGGAATGATCCTACTCATACTCTTCGGAATCTTCCTCTACTATGTATATCGCAACATCAATAAATGAGAAGCACGCGAACAAGAAAAAGGAGAAATCAGAATTTTACCTCTCTGGAAATCCTGCCTACGAATAGCTCTTTGACTCTGAGCACTGATCTTAGGAGGAGAACGAATCGTCAATGGAGCAACACTCATTGCTAGATACTTTGGACTCTCAGAAAGAGTGATTGGACTAACAATTATCGCGATTGGGACCTCACTACCAGAGCTTGCAACCTCAATCATCGCAGCATACAAAAAAAATACGGACCTCGCTCTTTGAAATATTATTTGATCAAATATCTTCAATATTCTCTTTATCCTTGGAGTGAGTAGTATCATCACCCCAATTCCTTGACTAAGTGGGACCAATATCGATCTCATCTTCCTACTGCTTGCAACGGTACTAATCTATATTTTCGCTTTTAGAAAAACCTGAGGTAAACAGAGAGAGATTAATAGGCGAGAAGGAATTCTCATGCTCGGAATATATCTCTGATATCTTATCTACCTGATCATCTGATAAAATAAAAAAATCTGACTTCAGCTCTGAAATCAGATTTTTCTTTTATTATTTAAGATTCTATTGAACGGACATTGACTGAGCATCCGCCTCCCTATCATGAAATTCAGCACTTCAGAATGCCAAAATCGGATAGAAAATCACTGGAAGGAACCACATTCCGATAGCAAATCATTCTCCCTTTCCAAAATTTCTCGCAATCCTAAATTGAGCCACAATACACAAAATAGCAGCAACAGGAGGAAGAAGAAACCACCAGATCCAACCAGGTCTTCCTGCAAGCTTAAAGAAAAGATAAGCATTATAAACTGGAACTAATGAACCCCAACCTGGCAAATTTGCTTTATTAAAGAGCCTCCACCAAACAACAGCCATAAAAAGAGCAACCACCAAAAGAACAATCATTATAACTCCCCAACCAAAAGAGGCATCTCCACTCACAGACATAGATATAGTCCCTGTAAAGTCAACCCCATCTACCATCATTTCCATTTCTTCCATACTAAGAAAATAATAAATAAAAAGCACTCATAAAGCGAATATACCAAGTATACACCATTTCTGATAAAAATCAAGAAAATAAACACAGCTCTCAAATCCTACTTTTTCATTTTTTGTGATATAGTATATCATTTTAATCAAAAAAAATCTGACCTCATCTCTGAAATCAGATTTTTTCTCTTGTGAAAATTACATCTTCTGATGGAAAGTTCTCTCAATCACCTCGAGCTGATGTGCCTTTGAAAGTCTCACAAAATTCACTGCATATCCTGACACTCTAATAGTAAGCTGAGGATAATTTTCTGGATGTTCATAGGCATCCATAAGAGTCTCTCTATTGAGAACATTCACATTAAGATGATGAGCCATCTTTCCAAAGTATCCATCCATCACAGTAACCAAATTCTGAACTTGTTCAGGTTTAGTCGCTCATAGAGAACTTGGAATCATTGAGAAGGTATTTGAGATACCATCTTGAGATGACCAATAATCAAGCTTTGCAACTGAATTAAGAGACGCAATTGCCCCAGTATGATCTCTTCCATGCATAGGATTTGCTCCTGGTGCATAAGGCTCTCCAGCCTTTCTTCCATCTGGAGTCTCCCCAGTATTTCTACCATACATCACATTTGAAGTAATAGTAAGCAATGAAAGTGTTGGAGTAGCATCTTTATACGCTCTGTATTTATTAAGCTCCTGCATAAAGAACTGTTGTACTTCCTTTGCGATCAAATCTACTCTATCATCATCATTTCCATACGTTGGATATTCTCCCTCTGTAGTAAATGACTTTGCAACACCATTTTCATCTCTAACAGCTTTTACTTTTGCATATTTAATAGCTGAAAGTGAATCAGCTACGATTGAGATTCCAGCAATACCATAGGCAATATCTACCCCATAGTTTGAATCCACAAACGCCATCTGCGCCTTTTCATAGTAATATTTATCATGCATATAGTGGATAATGTACATAGTCTTAGCATACACTCTTGCTACATTTTCCATAGCTTTTTTGAAGTTTTCATACACTTTATCATAATTGAGAGTTCAGTCAGCATTTTCACAATTTACAAACAATTCTGGATTCATTACCTGAACATCTTCAATTTCTTCCTTTCCACCATTGATCGCAAGAAGCAAAGTCTTTCCAAGATTACATCTAGCACCGAAATGCTGGATTCTCTTACCGATCTCCTGATAAGATACACAACAAGCAATTCCATAATCATCTCCTCCTCTACACTTTCTCATCAAATCATCATTTTCATACTGAATTGATGAAGTATCAATAGAAACCTGAGCACAGAATCTCTTGAATCCCTCAGGCAATGCATTCGACCAAAGGACTGTTAGATTTGGCTCTGGAGAAGGTCCAAGATTATACAAAGTCTGAAGAAATCTGAATGAAGTCTTAGTTACTTTTGTCTTTCCATCATGAAACATTCCTCCGATAGATTCAGTAACCCAAGTTGGATCACCACCAAAAATCTCATCATAAGCAGCAGGTCTCAAATGTCTTACCAGTCTAAGCTTCATCACAAAATGATCAATCATTTCCTGAGCATCAGATTCAGTAATTTTCCCTGCCTGAAGATCTTTTTCAATATAAATATCAAGGAATGAAGAAACATTTCCAAGCGACATCGCAGCACCATCCTGCTCCTTTACACCAGCAAGATACGCAAAATATGTCCATTGGATAGCTTCTTGAGCTGTTTCTGCAGGTCTTGTAACATCAAAACCATACCCCTCAGCCATCTTTACAATATCCTTCAAAGCTCAGATCTGTAGTGAAATCTCCTCTCTAAGTCTAACCTTAGCATCAGTCATATCCCCAGAAATAGCCTCAAAGTCAGCTTTTTTCTCTTTTATCAAAGTATCAGCTCCATACAAAGCCAATCTTCTATAGTCTCCAATAATTCTTCCTCTTGCATAATTATCTGGCAATCCAGTTACGATATGCTTTGATCTATAAAGTCTAGACTCCGCATCATAAGCAGAAAATACTGCATCATTATGATTTTTCGCATAGTGAAAGATGTCTTTTACTCTTGGAGAAAGTTCAAGTCCTCTCTCTTGTAAAGCACCTTCTACTACCCTCACTCCTCCAAATGGCTTAATTGCTCTTCTCAAAGGAGCATCTGTCTGCAAACCAACGATAGTCTCAAGTTCTTGCTTGATATATCCTGGCTTATGAGAAGTAATAGTAGAAATCGTCTCAGAATCAGCAGATCTAAGTCCATTTCCATCTCTCTCCTCTTTTAGGCATTTCAATACTTCATTCCAAAGTTCTTTAGTTTTTTCTGTTGGTCCTGCAAGAAATGAAGCATCTCCTTCATAAGGAGTAATGTTTTCATACACAAATTTCCTTACATCAATAGTCATAATTGTGATATTTTTAGACAAAATAAAAGGACTGAACAATAAAGTTTTATCCAATATACTTGAATAAAGCAAAGTTTCAAGTCTGCTACAAGTATAATCAGATTTCATTTTTTTGCAAAACTTCCCCTAGTTTCTGAAAAAAAGAAAAAATCTGATTCCTGCTCGTTTTCAAGATTCCAATTGAAGAATCAAACGAGAGATGAATGAGAAGTTTGCCTCAATCCCCACTCTATTTTTTTACCCAGAAAAAGCAAGGAAAAATTTACCTCAAATCTTGACAAAAGCTCAAAAAAGCGATATAATTAAAGAGAATATTTATCTCCTGAGAAAACCAGAACCATGGAAAATGAAACATTCTCTCAAATAGCTTGAGAAAAAGCCTATGATAGATCGATTAAAGAGACCTATGGGAAAATCAAAGAATTACTTAAGAAAAGTCCTTGAGCTGAGGAGGTGCTCACAACCTTGGTAAAATTAGAACATGTCGTTGATCAAAAACTCTTTGCCACACTAAATGCAAAATATGGAGAATCACGAGGGGAAAGCACAGTTAAACAAGGATTTGATAGCTCTCCAAAATGGAGAAACTACCTTGAGAGTAAAACACTAGAATTAGTAGTTGGAGAAAAAACTACAACTGATCAGCTTTTAGCTGTATTTGCAAAAAAATTTGATGAAATCATCAAAAATAAAAGTCTCTCTCCTGAGGAAAAACTCAAGGAACTTGGTATCAAATATATCAAAACCGAAAAAATGATCCTTCCTCCAGATCCAGAATACCGTCGTATTCAAACAGGATCTGGGAAATGATGGAAAGAGCCATGACCAGATTACGATAGAATAGGGCGCTTAGTCTGATTACTAAAAGATATAGGAGTTTACACAACAGACTATACTGTAATCGTCTGAACGAATACAGAAAATGCAATGAGAAGAGAGAGCTATGTTATGTTCCAAATTCCAAAGCTTAATAAGACTATTCTAGTGAATAACTGCTATGGAGAGGCAACCTTTATCTATGATGGTATCCTTGAATATGATGACGTAGTAGCGTATAGCAAAAAAGATCTCAGCTCGCAACTCACAAAGATCATCTTTTCACATAGTAAAAAAGAAGCTTGGGATCTTCAGATCCTAGGAGAACTCACTCGTATCAAACAAGAGGTAAAAGAGAAAAGAGAAAAAGGAGAACTCTCAGAGCCAAAGAGCGTAAAAGAGATCTTCAAAGCAAATAGAGAAGCCATAAGCAATGAAAAGAAAAGAGAAGAAATAACAAAGTTTTTCTTAAAAAACTACGGTACTAAAATTGAAATCACGAAAGAGAATGAAAAAGACTACACCTTTCCAGAAGAAGAGAGTAAAGGACTCAATATCTTCACAGGAGAAAAGAATGAACAGCTCTATATCTTCACAGAGGGAGAGGAAAGGAACGTCTATACCTTCACAGAAGAAGACAAAGAAAAGCTTGTTATAATGAAAGTAGAAGAAAGAAGCGAGCTCAAAATCACCGTCTGAGGAGAATCTCAAGGATTACAAGCAACAGCCAGAACTTTCTGACTTAAAGAGGAAAACCCTATCAGCAACCAAAAAGACCGAGAAAAGCTGCTCTCTGAAATCATTGAAGGAGGGATTAAATCTAAAAAAGAGATCTTCAAAACAAAATTCATAGAACGTCTCGAAAATAAATTCGGAAAGAATATAGAATCCTTCACAGAAGAAGATAAGGAAAACCTCGTTATGATGAAAGTAGAGGAAAGAAGAGAATCCTTCGAAATCACCGTCTGAGGGAAGTCTCAAAGTCTAGACAAAATAGCTACAGCTTGTTGAATAGAAGGGGAGCCCGCCAACAACCAAAAAGATCGAGAAAAGTTTCTCTCTGAAATCATCTGAGAAAAGATTAAATCTAAAGAAGGGATCACTGATGCTCTAAATGAAGAAATAAGAAAGGAAACCATAAATTACTTCAATGAGCACTATGCTACTAAAAAGATAAAAAACTGAAAAGTAATATATGTCTTTACAGAAGAAGACAAGGAAAAACTCGTTATGATGAAAACAAAGAAAAGGAAAGACCTCAAAATCACTATCTGAGGGGAATCCCAAGGATTACAAGCAACAGCTAGCACTTTCTGACTTAAAGAGGAAAACCCCACAGACAACCAAGAGGATCGAGTAAAACTGCTCTCTGAAATCATCTGAGAAAAGATTAAATCTAAAAAAGAGATCTTCAAAACAAAGTTCATAGAACGTCTCGAAAGTAAATTCGGAAAGGATATAGAATCCTTCACAGATGAAGACTTAGAAAAGCTCGTTATGATGACAATAGAGGAAAGAAAAGAATCTTTCGAAATCACCGTCTGAGGGGAGTCTCAAAGTCTAAACAAAATAGCTACAGCTTGTTGAGTAGAAGGGCTGCCTGCCCAAATCCAAGAAGATCGAGAAAAACTGCTCTCTGAAATCATCTGAGAAAAGATTAAATCTAAAAAAGAACTCTTCAAAAAATACTTCATAAAAGACTTCCCTACCGCTAAAGAAGCCAAAGAAAAACTAGCCGCTATGAGAGAATACAAAAGGAGAGAGTACAAAATTTTCATCCAAGGAAAGAAGGTAAAACTAAAAGGAATAGCAGAAGCCTTTTGAGTTAAGGGGGATCCTATCAAAAATATAGAAGTCCTAAAAAAACTTATCGATACGATCTGGACCTATGAACCTCCAAAAGAAAAATCTCTCTCATTAGCAAAGGATAGCCTTCAAGCTCATCACTGTGAACTCAATGAAGAAGCTCTCATAGAAGAAGTTAACAACACAAATACCGATGAAGGAGCTAAAGCCTTAGAATAGAATATGCTCTGTCCACCATTATAAACGATAGCAAAACAACCAAAAAAACCATAACAAAAAAGAGAAGAAATCAGAATTCTTCTCTTTTATTCATCCAATAAATCATGCACCTCTCTCAAAAAACGATCATCCACATGCGTATAAATCTGCGTCGTCTGAATCGATGAATGCCCAAGCAAAGTCTGCACCGACCTAATATCCGCCCCCTTTTTTATCAACATTGTCGCAAACGAATGTCTCAAGGTATGCGGTGTCACTTTTTTATCAATACCTGCTAATTTCGCATATTTTCTGACCAACTCCTCGATTGAATTCCTCGAAATTTTCTGTCCGTAGCTATTCCTTGAAAGGCTAATAAAGACCGGAGCATAGGTATCAGTCCTCATCATCAAATACTCTTCCAAATACTGCAATGCAGTACTAGTAAAAAAAACTGACCTCACCTTTGATCATTTTCCACGAATAGAAAACTGTTTCTCTCCAAGGATAAGATTCTCTCTCATCAGTGAAGTTAATTCCGAGACTCTGAGCCCAGTCCCATATAAAACTTGCAGAATAAGTTGATCACGAGCCTGTTTGAGTGGATTCTTCTCATAAAAAAGCGGAGCATTGAGTATCGCCTCAATTTCATTTTCCTGAAGATAACTTACCTCTCTTTGTGGGATCTTGGCGAGTTCAAGCTTCTCAGGGCTGATACAGTCAATCTCATTTTTAAGTAGAAACTTCAAAAACGATCTCATCGCAATAATATGATAGTTAATCGTCTTTTTATCAAGTCCTGTCTTCGCAAGTTCCATTCTAAAATTTTGAATATTCATAGGTCTAAGTTCGCTAATCAATGGATCCCCTAAATAGTCTACAAGCCTCTGAATCCAGAGTTTATAATTACTTACCGTTCTAGGACTACTATTTTTAGTATGTTGAAGATAATCAACAAAGGCTCAAAGCAAGACCGACATTTTGAGTGAATTCTGATTTTTTTGCGGTAAAGAAAAAGAAGAAAGCTGGTTCTTCTTCCTCTGTTCTAATCAATTCCACGATTTAGCTCAAGAAAAGTAATTATTCATTCGTTGCCTTTGCTAAAGAAATATCAAGTTCAGCTTTTTTCTGATTCCATTCAGATATAGTCATATTTCCTCCATTTGCAAGTTCTTGTTGAATCTTTTCTACTTGTTTAGC
Source organism: uncultured bacterium (assembly GCA_963552955.1). Classification (GTDB taxonomy): domain Bacteria; phylum Patescibacteriota; class Gracilibacteria; order Absconditabacterales; family Absconditicoccaceae; genus HOT-345. Next base: position 13,049 of record CAUVLQ010000012.1, on the reverse strand, counting down.
AACTGCAGTTCCCCACTTGACCATCATTCTCACATTTTGAGCTCTTCCAGTATCCGCAATTTGTTGTGCTTTTTGCCTATAAAGTTCGATCTCTTGCCCTAAAACATCATTTGAATTCACAGGTCCCACCAAATCTTCTACCGAGTTAAGCGCATCAGGTGCAGAGTCACCAGACAAAGTAGTATTCTCAGTTTTTTTCTGTTGCTCTGAAACAGTATTCAAGCCAGAAATTGAGTTTTCTCCACTTGCTGGAGAAGCTTCTTCATCTCCACCAAGCACAACATCTTCAACTTCTTCTTCCTGAACTGGAGTATTAACCTCTACCTCAGTTCCTGTATTATCTGTAGTCTGATTAGAAACTACATCTCAAGAAACTAAAGAATTCTGATCTGTATTTTCTCCCTCTTGTCCTGCAGCAAAATGATCTGCTTGATCTCCAGAGGTATTAAGTGCAAGTTGTGGTTGTAGAGTTCCTGACTGAGTAGTAGGTTGCTGAGGAGTATCTCCACCACTTCCAAACATAAGTGGATACTTGATATATACCATTACACCAGCCAAAGCTACAAGGACAACTCCTCCAACTCCAGCCAAAACTTTTTTCATCAGACCATCATTTCCAGCAGTTTGAACAGTTGGATAAGCAGTCGGATTTGTCAATGGATTAGTAGTATTTTGTGCCCCCACAGTCAAACTTGTTAAATCCATCACAGGAGCTGCCTGTTGAGAAGAAACCTGTGCTGCAGGCTGAGCCAACATCTCATCTAAAGATAGCATTTGAGGAGTAGCTTGTGCTTGAGAAACCGATTCCTGCGCTTGAGGTACTTCTTGTACAGGAGTCTGAGCAGCTAATGTATCTAAACTAACTCCCTGCTGAAAAGCTGAAGGCTGAGCTTGTTCTGCTTGCATTTGGATTGGTGTATCCAAGGATTGACTTGGAACATCTGCATTTTGAAAGAATGGAGCAACTGAAGTTTGAGCCTCATAAGATTCATTATTAACAGTTGGCATTTCCTCATGCAAAGCATTCTCCATCATTGGAGTAGTATTCTCTGAAGACATTTGAATATTAGACTGAGATTCTACTGTATTTTCTGGTTCGAGAGATACTTTCATCGCCTCAAATGGATCAATAGTGCTTTCCACCTGCACTTCTTCAGCAGGTTGAAATGATTGCACTTCTGTATGAGCTGCCTCCCCTTCATATGGAGAAGAAAAAGCTGAAGGTTCAGTTTGATTTTCTAAAGTAAAGTGAGAGTTTTCTTGCATTTCTGCAGCAGTCTCCTGAACAGGAGCAGCTTCTGAAGAAAACATAGAACCAGACGCTTCTGGAGCAATCTCATTTTCAAAAACTGGTGTTGTCTCCTCATCATCCTCAGAGAAACTATCCTCTTCTGCCATAGGTAAGGTATCGTCTTCAAAATCCTCAGGACTAAACTCTAAGTCACTTTCTCCATCACTCAGTTCTTCACTAGCTTCCTCATCAACTTCAGCAATAGGTTCAGCCACTACTTCAGAAGTAAGTTGGTTAGAAGTATCTTGCGATTCAAGAGCTTCTTCATCAGCAACAGTAGGCTGCTCTTCTGATTGAAAAGTTGTTGCTTCCTCAACAGGCTCTAGATCATTTTCAATCACTGATTCAGCAGGAACTTGAACTGGTTCAGATGATACAGGCTCTGGAGATTGTTCCTCATTAAGCAAAGAACCAAAATCAGGTTCTGAAACTTCGGGATGATCATCTACCTGAGGCACTTCTACTGGAGCAACCTGATTAACAACCTGAGAACTTTCAACATTCTGAACTGAAGAAACATTTTCAGATGCATCTCCTGTATAACTATCAGGCAAGTCGAAAGAAAAATCCAAATCTGAATGAGCATCAGGAGCAGAAATCTCTTGAGAAGCTTGAACACTTACAGGTTCTGCAGTTTGAACATCCTGATCTACACTAGTAGAGTCTGAAACTGGATTCTGTGTAGTATCTGAAAAATCCAAATCAAAGTCAAAATCCATAGATTGAGGATTCTGCTGAGAAATAGGACCCTGCCCAGCACCTGTAGTTACACTAGAAGTAACTAGATTTGAAGCATCAGTAGTTGGCATCATTTTTCAATAAGAGTATAAAATTCTTTCCTCTCAAGTATATTCACAAATCAAAAAAAATGCAAATTTTTACATACTTTTGTACAAAAGAGGCAAAAAACCTGATTAAATAAGTACTTTCAATAAAATACTATCTAGCAACTTTTTCTACAATAGGAGATATTTTTTAAATGAGGCTACAATCTGATCAAAAGACTTTCTACTGACAATACCAATAAGATATTTCAAATCACAAAAGAAATCTAATAAAAAGAATAATATTTTCATTCCAATAACATAATCTATTGACTTTTAATAGAAAATAAACATATATACTATACAACACAAAAACAGAATCACAATATCTTGTAGTAACTGGGGAGAATATCTAAACAATAGAACTTACTCCTTCAGAGAGAAAAGATTTGTTGTTGTACCAGACCTAATATAATAAAGCTATAATAGTAGAATTCAATCCTACTACCCCAGATACAAAGCTCTGCAGAGCGGAAACCTTTTCACTCCTCAGGATGAAAAGAGTGGTTATCAGACTTTATTGAAGATGTAAATTCGCGATTGCATCGCTAGGTGAGCACTGGTTTTCACACCAGGTAGATATTCAGCTCCTCAGCTTGTTTTCAGGCTGAGGAGTTTTTGGTTATAAAAAAATACACAATATATTGCCTAAGATAAAAAGAAAAAAATACTGATCACCTCCAATTTTCAAAATAGTAAAAAAAAGTATCAGATTTTTTGCATTTTTAAAATTTTCAAATATAATCATCTACAGCAAAAACTTTACTACGATGAAAAGAAATGGAGACTCAAGATTTTAGAAATCAGCTTCAACAAGCAATATTGAGGTCAGATATTGTCAAGATATTTGACAATCTTTTGACGATTGCTGTAGAAGAATGAGCTTCCGATATTCACATCGAACCAATGGAAAATTACTCAAGAATCAGGTTAAGAATTGATGGAGTGCTCGTTGAGTTGATCCAGTATCCTCGTTCTCTTCATGAAAGTATCATCTCAAAATTTAAGATCGAGTCTGGACAAATGAGACCAGATGAAAAAAGACTCCCTCAAGATGCGAGAGTTTCCAGTATCACACAAACCAATAAAGAAATTGACCTGCGTGCCAATACGCTTCCAACGGTTTGGTGAGAAAAACTCGTAATGCGTATTGTAGATAAATCAAAATCTGTTCCTCTCCTCTCTCAACTGGGAATTGTAGGATCAAATAAAGTAACTATTGAAAAACATCTCAAAGATCCAAACGGAATCCTTCTAAATACTGGACCAACTGGATCTGGAAAAACAACTACGCTTTATGCTGCGCTAAATGAAATCAACGATATTGAAAGGAATATTATCACCTACGAAGATCCAGTCGAAAATAAAATGGCAGGACTCAACCAATCACAAGTAAGAGCGGATATTGGATATACCTTCCTTTCTGGACTAAGGTCAGCACTGAGACAGGATCCTGATGTGATCATGGTCTGAGAAATTCGTGATAGAGAAACCCTAGAAATGGCGATGGAATCAGCCATGACTGGACACTTGGTATTCTCTACTATCCATACTAACTCTGCAGTTGAAACATTAACCAGAGCATTCAATCTCTGAGCAAAACCATTTATGGTTGCTGGTACCTTCAATCTTGTAATCGCACAGAGACTTTGTAGAAAAGCATGTCCTCATTGTTCACAAAAAGTTAATCTCTCAAATCATCCAATGTATCTGAATGCCCTTGAGACCTTCAAGGAATTTGATAGAGAAGCTCTTAAAAATGAGCTTATCAGTAGAGGAATCACCGCTCAACAGTGGAACGAATTTATCAAACAAGGAATCGTAACGGTTGCAACTGGAAAAGATCCTCAAACTGGAGGTATTTGTCCGCACTGTGGAGGTTCTGGATACAAGGGAAGAGTTGGTATCTATGAACTAATGGATTATACTGATGATATTAAAACCCTTATCCTAGATGGGAAATCAGCATTCGAAATCTGAGGATACGCACTAGAAAAAGGAATGATCGATCTTGAAAGAGATGGAATCTTCAAAATTATTCAAGGACTCATGACTTTTGATGAACTCTACAGATTCGTAAGACTAAGAAACAAAAGATAAACTTTACCTTTTGAAATAAAAAAACAAAAATGGTACTCCAAAAACCTGAAAAAACCAAACTAGATCTCTTAATTCAGAGTTTTTCTAAACCTTCCCTAAAGCACAAGGTAAACTTTTTCAGACTTTTAGCGGTTTCTCAAAACGCTGGTCTAGGAATTAGAGAATCTATTGCCTCAATCAATAAATCTGAAACCCACAAGGGATTCAAAGATATCATGGATGAGTTGATGGTTTCCCTTACCTCAGGAGGTTCTCTAGCTGATGCAATGTCAGAACACTCCTATTTTTTCAATTCTGATGAAATCGAGCTCGTAAGATCAGCACAAGTAACAGGAAATATGGCTCAAGTACTTTCTCAGCTTGCTGATGAACTTGAAAATACCCAAGAAATCGCGCAAAAAACTAAAAAAGCTATGACCTACCCAACGATGGTACTTTTGATGGCGATTGGTGCAGTGATCGTAATCCTTACAACTGTACTTCCACAGATGGTAACGATGTATCCAAACCCAGATAACCTCCCAGGTATCACAAAATTTATGCTTGGAATCTCAGATTGGATCAAGCTCAACTGGCCATTTTTAGCATTTGGAACAGTAGGAGTAGTCGGAGGATTTAGCTTTCTATATCAAAAAGTGATCTTATTCAGAATTTTCATAGATAAACTCTTCATCTCAACTCCAGTAATCAAAGATGTAGTAAAAACCCTCTATATGTACAAATTTGCAAATCTCCTCTCTCAATTTTACGAAGCCGGGGTAAGTCCTGTTGTTTCACTAAAATTGCTAGGGAATATCTTTGAAAACTTCCACTATAAACAAAAGATGATAGATGTAAGATCAGACCTAGAATCAGGTTTTACCCTTTATGATTCACTCGCCTCATCAACACTATTTGATCCTATCTTGATTCAGATTATCAATGTGGGAGAAAATACAGGTTCCCTGACAGATGTTCTCAGAAAGATGGCAATTTACTACCGTAATACGTATAAAAACACTATCGATGTTGCGATGTCAATGATTGAACCACTGTTGATGATGTTTGTGGCTGCAATCGTAGGTACCATCGTAGCTTCAATCTTCTTACCAATGGCAAGTATGATGGAGCAAGTAAATCAAATGTAGTAAAAACTCCTACCCTACGATAAACTAAAATCAGATTTTTTATCTCCTTGAAACTGATGAGACTCAAGAAAATCAGTATTAGCGTCTTCCTTGTTCTCATCTTGTGAACATGGACATTCAGCTTTTGAAGCTTCATAAGCCTAATGGAAGAACATTTTTCACTCGCTCGTGGAAATCAATCCCCAACAGCATTTTCATCAACTGATCAAAGAGAAACGAATACTGATCTACGATTTCTCTTTGCTGAGAGTGAGAGATTTCTCAGTCAAGATATCAATCTTCTCCTAGGAGCATCTGATAGAGAAACTACGCTTGAAAATTATCTGATCGATGGGGAGAATATCCTCTCCTCGCTCAACTATTTAGAAAGCAGCCTCATCAATGAGGAATCAACCATTACTTCAACTAGGAATACCTGCGAAGCTCAGCTCAATCAAGCAAACACGCTCTATAGCACCTCAATAAATAGCAATGATGAAAACTGATTTCTTTCCTCTGTAGAATCTGCAAAAGAAGCCAGAACCTGCATCGCTGAACAGCATGTAAACCTAGCTTCACTCGAAGCATTAAGAAATAAAAGAGATCGCTATGCGCAGATCATCAATGCTAGAGTGAGCTATCTAAGGAATAATCAGGACCTGATCATCAGGCATTATGATATTCTTAAGCCTCAACTCCTCTCAAATCTCTATAAGATCTCAGTTGACCTGGAGCAAAGTAGTTTATAAAAAAGAAAAATCTGATTTCAGTGATGAAGTCAGATTTTTTTTATAAACAAAAAATATGAAACCCAAGTCTCATACTCCCAAATCAAACTGGGGCGATTGACGGGAATCGAACCCGCGACCCTCGGGACCACAATCCGATGCTCTAACCAGCTGAGCTACAATCGCCATACTTCACCCACCATATATAGCAAAATCCTCTACCTTTTCAAGTGATTTCTCAATTTTTTACCTCAAACCGCTTCCTATTGACTTAGTTCCACTTTTATATATAACACTTACACAAAACCAAATAAAAAAACAAATGGATCTAAATTTCACAAAAAAGACACTGTGGTTTGCATCACTACTAGGCTACATAGTATCACTCTGGGGCTTTCTATTTGAAAAAGATGATAGTCTGCTTCCTATAGGGATTGGTATAATAAGTATAGCATTACCATTGCTAATACTTCTCTATCTCCTACCATACAAACAGAAGTACAAAACCCTGATTACTAGAGTCTTCTTTTTGACATTAGGGCTCAGTATTGGAATCCTATGGTATGGAATAGTAGATGAGCAAGTATTTGCGCTCCTCCTTGGAGTTGCAACCGTTGGAACGAGTAGCTTTACACTCCTTGCACTAGTGATCAACAAACTGCTCGCCCATTACGATGGGACGATTCGATAATCACAAAATCTCTGGAGATACTCTAGAGATTTTTTAAAAAGAGAAAAGTCAAAATTATATTGACTTTTATACAAAATAATATATAATAAAAATGTCAAACAAAAAAATTATAAAGACATGAAAAAAGTTCAAAACATTTTGTGGATTTCGATGGTACTAAGTGGTGTGCTATTTTGTATTAGTATGAAAGGTGAAAACCTGGATATGATGGCATTTTCTGTAGGAATAGACATTATAGCAGTCATTCTCAACATCCCCTATCTTATTAGATATGGAGATAATAAAAAACTGACTTCAGACTTTTTCTTCTTTATCTTAATACTATCAGCCATCAGCTTTTGCATCGGAATCTTCATAGATCGCATAATGCTCTCAATAACAACTGGAGCATTTGCATTAGCAACACTTGCCAATATAGTTCTCGCTCACTACCAAAAAGAGCCAGAAAAATCAAAGGCAAGTTAACCATTTAAAAGCCTCTAAGTATTCCTTAGAGGTCTTTTTTATAATCACTCCAAACACTATAAAACAAAAGAAGCTGATCTCAAAGACCAGCCTTCTCCTTTATCCAATGAATACTATTTCTTTCTCCTGATAATCATACACATACTACATACGAAGATCACAGCAAACGCCACCAACTCAAGAAACGGAATCGTTACAAATCCAAGATGCCATCACATCTGCGTACAATCATTACCAGCTCAGCAACTAAATACATTAAGTGATGCCTGATACTGAATCAAATAGTGATATCCTGCTAACAATACACCAGCCAGCGAAAGAAACCCAGTCAAAAATCAGATTTCTTTATCCTTTTTAATCAGTCCATAAACTGAAATTGCGACAAGCGGATACATCAAAATCCTTCCCCACCAACATAAATGACAAGGCTCAAATCCAGTTCCCGAAAACAAGCCTGCCAACGGATCTCAAAAATTAGAGAAGTACAAAGACCCGAGCATCGCTAAGGAAGCCTGAACCAAAATCACACCTAACAAACTACGGTAAGACATATGATAACAAAACAAAAATAAAAATTATGATCTTAACTGAGCTCCAGCCTGCTCCGCCTTTTTAATTGCTGACTGCAAAAATTCATTGATTTGGGCAGTCGTAAGCGAACCATCTCATTTAATCTTGAGCTGGAGAGAAATAGACTTTTTCCCCTCTCCCAAGTTTTCCCCTTGATAAAGATCAAAAACTCTGACCTCATCAATAGTTGAAAGCTTTGAAATCGCCTCAATAATCCCTCAAAAATCCTGGTGATGATCTACCACAAACGATAAATCTCTCCACAAAATCTGATCTTGCAAGGTTTCATAGTCTCTTTCATAGCTTTGCTGATTTGTAAACTCCTTCATACGATCTATATACAAATCAAAATAACAAAGCTGTGCTGCTTCAGGAAACTTTTGTTCCTTTAATACAATAGGATGCACAGTAACGATTTTTCAGATTTCAACTACATTTGCTCAGTTTCTAAAGAGAATTCTCGCCTGTTTTTTTGGATGAAAAGCAGAAAAATCAGATTTTTCAAAGAAGATTTTCCCCCTAATTCCAAGCTGACCTATCAAAAATTCAACTTCCCCCTTCACTTCAAGCAAAGGATCCTCAGCCCAATTTTTAATAGATTTTTTGTATACAAGAGCTCACAAAGCCAGCTCCTCATTAAGCTGATTATCAGCATATCTATCATCTAAATCAGTTCTCATCAATGGTTTTGTCCTATTCCAAACCTTTCAAATATCAAAAATTCTGAATTCATCAAAAAATTTACTATTCTTCTGAGCTATTCCAATAAAATTATACAACATACTATCCCTCAGCACTGGAAACTCAGGATTCAAAGGATTTTTCAAACGATAAAGTTCAGATACCTCACCTCACAATTGTTTTACCATCTCCTCAGAGGTCCAAGGATAGGTCTCCACCTGATCAAATCTCAATTGCTCTATCATCAAATTCTCAAGCTTTCTAGTGAGTTCAACATCCAAGCTAAAAGGCTGATTTTTCACCTCAGTCAACATTTTTTGAGGTTCAACCTGATCATAGCCCCAGATTCTAGCGATTTCCTCAGCGATATCTTCTTTAATATTGATATCATCTGGTCCTCTCCAAAGTGGCACTGAAACCTCCTCTCCCATTACTCCGAAACCTAAATCACTCAAGATCTTTCTTGATTTCTGTTCAAAATCTTGTTGTTCAACTCCAAAAATCAAACGCTCAAGCTCCCTCCAAGGAGCTGGGACAATCTTTTTTTGCAAAAGAGGCAAATCTGGCTTAAGATAATAACTCAAACCTGAAATCTGCTCATCATGGAATCCCTTAATATAAAACTTCATCTCATCCAAGAGCAAAAGCAACACATACAAACTATACTCAGGATTGATATTTTTCTCAAATCTCAACTCTGCATCAGTTCTTAAGCCAAGTCTTGTTCCAGTCTTTCTTACAACCGTAGGATCAAAATTTGCAAGCTCAATAACGATATTTTTTGTATTTTCTGTTACTGCACTCTCAAGCCCTCCAATCACTCCACCAAGAGCTAGCACCTTTTCCTCATCAGCAATCACAACATCACTAGTCGACAGCTCATGTTCTGTACCAAAGAGATCTACAAACCTTTCTCCATCTCTAGCCTGCCTCACACGAAGTCCTCACTTAATTTTATCCGCATCAAAGCAATGAATCGGATGCCCAGAAATATTCATAAACAAATTTGAAAAATCTACCCAATTATTGATCGCCTTCCCTCAAATATCCAAAAGCTGCAAACGAGAAAAAAAATCTGATTTTTTCACCGAAATATTTTCTATCCTCAAGGCAATATAAGTATTAACAAAAGGACTCTCAACCTGCACTCCAGGGACCATTTTCTTTTCAGTATGTTCCAAGACCTCCAAGATATTTGTCGTCTGAAATTGACTCATCATCTCAGTAATCCTATGATACTTTTTAACAGCATCAGGATAGATCGCATTGAGTTCAATCGCAGCACCAAAATGCCCAGTCAAATCAGGCCTATTAGTAAGACTTTTATTATCAACCTCCAAAACTGCAGTATCTAACCAAGAAAATTTATCAGTCAATGCAAGTCCTAAATCCTGATCTCAAACCTCTAGATCCTCTCAAAGATTCCAAATCCAATGCTGATCCAAATCTTCTTGAATTTCTAGCTCCTCCTTAGAGCAAATCATCCCATCAGAATCCACGCCTCTCATTGGTCTTTTTGCAATAGTGATCCCTGTCGCAGCAATCGTAGTCCCAATAAAGGCAACCGGCACAAAAATCCCCTCTGCTACATTCGTTCCTCCACAAACGATCTGAAATTGTCCATGACTCCCACAATCAACTTGACAAACATTAAGCTTATCCGCATCTGGATGCTTCTGAATAGAGGTAATCTTACCAATCACAATTGTTTTTGGCAAATTTCTCGTGTGAATTTCCTCAATCTCACAAGTTTTCAAAATCAGATCCCTCGCAATATCCTCAGGGCTTACCTCCAATGAAATATATTTCTTCAAAAGCTGCAAATGATACTTCATATTTTCCAAAAAGGAATAAAAAAAACAGATTAAGTGTATCTATTTGGCTATCAACTACAAGAGAAAAACAGCTAAACAAAAATAAAAAATCTGATTTCTCACTTTTTTTTAAAAAAGTCTTGAAATTGAAAATAAAATCACTATATTCTTTTCTGCAAATGTGATTTGCGGGTGTAACTCAATTGGCTAGAGTGCCTGCCTTCCAAGCAGACTGTTGCGGGTTCGAGTCCCGTCACCCGCTCCATTAAGGATTTCAGCTTTGAGCTGAGATTTTTTGTTTTTTTAAAAAATTTTAATAAAATAAAAACTAGCCCCTTAGACTAGCAAAATTCACTCGCAAAAAAAGAACTAGAAAGAATTAAATACTTTATCAACCTTTGAATTCAATCCATTCTTTACCGAATCCTTAGCCTGCTGCTTGATATTTTGATACTGAGTCTCTACCTCATGCCTTGCTCAAGACAAAAAATTTGTCGCCCCTTCAACTGCCTGATTTCCAAGCTGTTGAGCATTATCTTTTACTTTTGCAGATCGTTGATTTGCCTTATTTACTGTTGTTTCAATCGCCTGATTTCCGATCTCCTGGGCCTTCTGGGCATATTCATTGGTCTTCAGAAATTCCTTAGTTGATTCTGAAACAGTATTTAATCCTGACTCAGCCATTTGCTGTACCTGCTGCGTATTAATATTTACCCCTCAACATCCTCAAACTACCACCCCAAATACACAACTCCCAAGCAAAAAAATATCTTTTCTCATCTCAGCAAAAATCAAAAAATAAAAGTCCTTTCCCACCAATGATGCGATTTTAGGATTGAAAATCAAGAGAGATTAACTAAAAAATAAGAAAAATCTGATTTTTACTCTTTTTTCTAACTATGAAAATATCAATCGTCAGCATTTTCCCTGAAATTTTCACAAGTTTCCTTGAAACCTCTCTCATTGGGAAAGCCCAAACCAACGGACATCTAGAAGTCCAACTCTATAATCCAAGAGAAAAATGCACCGATCCACACCAGCAAATCGATGATCTCATCTACGGAGGTTGAGCAGGCATGCTTCTCAAGGCACAACCGATCATCGATACTGTAGAAGAAATCATCAAAAATGAGGCAGAAAATTCTGATTTTTCTATCCTTTTTCCAGCTCCATCAGAAACTCTTTTCTCTCAAAAAATAGCCTACTGACAAAGCAAAAAGGATCACCTTATCTTTATCTGCGGAAGATACGAAGGAATTGATCATAGATGTGAACTCTATTTTCAAAAGAAATACCCCTCAGCTTTCAAAAAACTCTCTCTTGGACAGTTTATTGTCCTCGGATGAGAAACCCCGACCATGCTGATGATCGAGGCGATCACAAGACTCATCCCTTGAGTTATCAAAGAAAAACAAAGCCGAATCGAGGAAAGCTATGCCATCAAAGACGGAATGCTTAATCTCGAAGCTCCAAACTACACAAGACCAGAAGTCGTATATGACATGAAAGTCCCAGAAGTCCTCCTCTCAGGAAATCTTGAAGAAATCAAACAGCGAAAATCTGAAAATACCAGCTTTTTAACCTCTTAATTTTCCATGTCGCTCAAATCAAAAGGCTACAACTGAGAACAGATCGCACTTGAGCGATATCTCCAGAGAGGATATACACTCTTAGACCAAAATTTCACAATCCCTTGATGAGAAATTGACCTCATCTTAACAAAATGAGAAGCAATAATTTTCGTAGAGGTAAAAGTCGTCGATGGAATCAGTGAACGAGATAACTACCTCTCTCCAAAGAAAATCCAATCCCTAGAAAGGGGTATCGAAAACTACTGCTATATCAAAGGAATAGGGAAAGAAATCAGACTTGATCTTGCTTTCATCCACAACAACACCGTAGTGGAGGTCTATGAAAATATCAGCAATAACTAATAATTAAGCATTATCATAAGGCATGGAGATAAAATCTCCTTTTTTATGCAATTCGAATAATTCACCTTAAATCTTGACAAAAAATAAAAAAACAGATATAATAAAGTTAATTATTTTATTTCTTTTGAAGAAGAAAATGAATATCAACGAATTTCCTGAGCTAAAGGAGAGTATATTAGAACTCAAAGAGAAAGAGTATAAGGAGCAGGACTCAGTGATAAAAGATGCTCTTCAAGATTTAACAAATACATTGGATCTCTCTGATGATGAGATCCTCAAGAGAGCTAAAGTATTGAAAGATGCAATCGAAAAGAAGACTTTCAAGGTGCTTAAGGAGCTGGAAGATGAATGCATGAAGCATCCTCGTTATTATTCCAAAAAAGATCCCCTTCCAAGTGAGGTAACTGAGCTGAGGTTTTGACATATTCCAGAAACGGTTAAAATGTGAGAAACGACTTCTTACCTAAATGATAAAATTTTACAGGAAACAATACATACAAAAAAGACTTTCTGGGAAATTTTTGGTCTTGTCTTAAACAAAAAAAAGAGTGAGCTAAACGAGATACTCACTGCATTAGTTCCAGATAATCAAACAGCTCTTTGAGAAGAATGATTTGATACTCAAAATATAGGTTGTGTGATACTTCCAACAGAGAAGAAAACAGAGGAGAAAACAGAGAAAAGCTGAGATACTCAGAGCTCTTGGAAGTCCTCAACGACTGAGGATTTTGATAAGGATTTGTTAGACTTCTTTGCTCCAAAAAATTCTACTGACGGAGAAAATTTATTCCCATCGGTTGGGCCTGATGCTATATCAAGAGAGGAAGGTGCTACTAACGAGTGAG
>CAUVLQ010000011.1:0-42903 GCA_963552955.1 uncultured bacterium | reverse complement strand
GCTTTAGATTCTTTGTTATTGTTTGGTTTTTTGTTCTTGATGTTTATTTTTTTCTGCTTCAACTAAATGTAAATAATGTAGCGTAACTATAATCTCATAATTACCAACGACTCTAAATCCTGATAAATCAGGTTTTTGAACTTCTTTTCCAAATTCAAGTGATTTGAGTTTTGCGAGTTTCATAAGGAATGCTTTGTTTGCTGTGAGAATTTCAAGTTCAAGTGAATTTTCAGTTCTCACCAATCCATCAATTTCAACTCCAGGTGCAATATTTGCTTCTGCTCTAATATTTCTGAGAGAAGTGATTACCTCTTGGATATAACTCATTGCTTGTTCATCAGATTCAGAAACCTGGCTTGGATCTGCGATTGGATAGCGAGAAAGCATGATTGTCTCTTCTCCAGTTCAAAGCTGCTGCCAAAGTTCTTCAGTAATAAACGGCATAAATGGATGTAAAAGTTGCAAACTTTGTTTGAGCACATCACATAATACCCACTGTGCAGTGTTTTTGCTCTGTTGATCAGTATTTCCGTAAAGTCTTACTTTTGCCATCTCTAGATACCAATCACAGAAATCACCTCTAATGAATTCATAAATCAGTTTTGCCGCTTCATCGAGGGTATAGGAATCAAGTTTTTCAATTGCTTGTTGAATAGTAGTGTGTAATCTTGAGTAAATCCAACGATCTACAAGTTCAAAATTCAAATCTGATTTTTCTATCTTTTGTGGATCAAATCCTTCTAGGTTCATAAGCACAAAATTTGTTGCATTCCATACCTTATTTGCAAAGTTTCTACCCATTTCAAGCAGTTTTTCAGAGAAGTGCACATCTTGGCCAGCAGAAGTATTGTAGATCATGGTAAATCTGATCGCATCTGCTCAATATTCAGCTACAAGATCAAGTGGATCTGGTGAGTTTCCTAGTGACTTAGACATCTTACGCCCAAGTTCATCTCTCACGATTCAGTGAAACATTACATCATGAAATGGTACTTCTCCTAGTTGGTACATTCCCATCATTACCATTCTCGCTACTCGGAAAAAGATAATATCCGCACCAGTTACGAGTGTAGAAGTTGGGTAAAAATGCTGAAGAAGTTCAGTTTTTTCAGGCCATCCCATTGTTGAAAAAGGCCATAATGCTGATGAGAACCAGGTATCCAAAACATCAGTTTCTTGAGTGAGTTCAACTTCTTTTTGATACAATTCAAAAGCCTGATTTTTAGCTTCTTGTTCATTTTTTGCTACAAAAGTTTGTCCATCTGGTCCGTACCAAGCGGGGATTCTGTGTCCCCACCAGATTTGTCTAGAGATACATCGATCTCTGATATTTTCTAGCCAGTTATAGTAAACTTTTTCCCATCTTTTTGGTTGAATTTTAATCTTTCCAGATCTTACTGCTTCGAGTGCTGGCTCTGCGAGTGGTTTCATTTTTACGAACCATTGTTTTGAAACTCTTGGTTCGATAACGGTATTACATCTATAACAGTGTCCTACTGCGTGATTGTGTTTTTTTACTTGCACGAGATAGCCTTGAGCTTCAAGGTCTGCAACGATCTGTTTTCTTGCTTCAAAGCGGTCAAGTCCTGCGTATTTCCCACCATTTTCATTGATTTTTGCATCAGGAGTGAGGATGTTTAGAATCTCAAGTCAGGTTCTTTTCCCTACTTCAAAATCATTTGGATCATGAGCTGGAGTCATTTTTACCACTCCAGTTCCGAACTCCATATCTACATAGTGATCAGCTACGATAGGTACTTCTCTATTTACGAGAGGAACGATTACCTTTTTTCAGATGAGGTGCTGGTATCTTGGATCATCAGGATTGACTGCAACTCCAGTATCTCAAAGCATTGTTTCAGGTCTGGTCGTTGCGAGGATAAGGCTTTCTTCACTACCTAGAATTGGATATCTGATTTCCCAAAAATTTCACTCTTTATCTGCATAATCAACTTCATCATCTGCCAGCGCTGTTCCGCACCTAGGACATCGATTTACAATGTACTCTCACTGATAGATCAACCCATCACGGTAGAGGTCTACAAAGTTTTGCTTTACGGCTTCTGAAAGCCCTTCATCCATGGTGAATCTCTCTTTTTTCCAGTCAAGTGATGCTCAGAATTTTCTCTGCTGAGTCGTGATTACTCCTCAGTATTTTTCTTTCCACTGCCATGTTCTCTCTAAAAAGGCATCTCTTCCGATATCTTCTTTGGTAAGTCCTTCTTCAGCCAGACTTCTTTCTACTTTATTTTGTGTGGCAATTCCTGCGTGATCAGTTCCTGGCATCCATAAGGTATTGTATCCAGACATTCTCTTTCGTCTTACGAGTACATCTTGGATTGAAAGATCCAATACATGTCCCATATGCAAGATTCCAGTTACATTTGGAGGAGGAATTACGATACTATAGTTTGGTTTTCCTTCTTCCATTTTGGCTTCGAAATAGCATTTTTCTTCTCGGGTCTTTCATCGTTTTGATTCGATTTCTTGTGCATTATATTTATCTAGCATTTCAAATCTGCAAAAATTTTAAAAACTGATTTTTTCATCGTTTTACTATAGCTATTAGGATATGAAATGCAAGAAGTAGTCAGCATTGAAAAATGAGATAGAGGTGATATGTGAAAAGAAAATAATAGCATTGATTATTATGATGAAAAATAGGAGAAAAATCAGATTTTTTTGTTGCTTTCTTAAGTGTTTTCTGTACATATAGTCTATATCTTTTTTTATTTTTTTAGGAGTTGCTATGAAGATTTTGGTTGTAAATTCAGGGAGTTCGTCTCTTAAGTATCAAGTTTTTAATATGGAGGATCAGAGTATCCTTGGGAAAGGGCTTGTGGAGAGGATTGGAATTTCTGAGGGGATTATTACTCACAAGACTGCGAGTTGAGAAAAAGTAGTTTTTAATGAAGAAATTGTAGATCACGAGGTAGCTCTCCATAGAGTTTTAGATATTTTGACTAATCCTGAATATGGAGCATTACAATCTCTCGATGAAATTGGTGCAGTTGGACATAGAGTTGTTCATGGAGGAGAGTATTTCCCAAAGTCAGTTCTTGTAACTGAAGAAGTTAAGGAGAAACTTAAGGAATTGATTTCTCTGGCTCCATTGCACAATCCAGCAAATATCATGGGAATTGAAGCTTGTGAAAAGATGCTTCCAGGAGTTCCTATGGTTGTAGTATGTGATACAGCATTTCATCAGACTATGAAGCCTGATCATTTCCTTTATCCCTTGCCTTATGAATGGTATGAGCAGTATAAAATTAGAAGGTATGGGTTTCATGGGACTTCTCACAAATATGTATATCAAAGAGCAATAGAACTTTTAGGAAAGCCTGATGCAAAGGTTATTACCTGCCATGTTGGTAATGGAGCGAGTATTACGGCAATCCAAAATGGAGAAGTTATTGAAACTTCAATGGGGTTCACTCCGCTTGATGGTTTGATGATGGGAACGAGATGTGGTGCTATTGATCCAGCGATTATTCCTTTTATTATGAAAAAGGAAGGACTTAGTGCTGAAGAAGTTGATACTATCATGAATAAAAAATCTGGTGTGCTTGGAGTTTCTCAGATAGGAAGTGATTTAAGAGATATCGAGGCTGGGTATTTTGAAGGAAGAGAGAGAGAAACACTTGTTCTCGAGATGTATACCAATGCTATTTTGAAGACTATTGGAGGATATGCGGCATTGCTTTGAGGGGTAGATGCTATTGTTTTCACAGCAGGTGTGCTTGAAAATTCAGCATTGCAAAGAAAACTTATCGCAGAAAGGCTTAATTGGATGTGAGTTGATTTTGATGAATCAGTAAATAATTTTAGAGGGGAGGAGAGAGAGATTACTACTCCAGCGAGTAAAGTTAAAGTTATTGTGATCCCAACTGATGAAGAGTTGATGATCGCAAAGGATACGTATGAATTAGCAAAGGCTTAGTTTCTTTATTTTTAATCAGATTTTTTTATGCTTTCTTTATATTTGCATATCCCATTTTGTCAGTCAAAGTGCAAGTATTGTGCTTTTTCTACTTTCCCCATGGAAGAAAAATCTGATTCAGTAGAAACTTATCTGTCAGCACTTGAGCAGGAAACAGCATTTTATGCAAACTACCTCTCTCATCAGCCAATTAAGACGCTTTATTTTTGAGGAGGGACTCCAAACTTGCTCGGTGCTGATAGGCTTATTCAGATGATCGAGATGATGGAGAAATATTTCGATTGTGAAAATTTAGCGGAATTAAGTTTTGAATTTAATCCGTATCCAGAACAGGAAATTTATGAGATTATTCGTAAAATCCAGTCACGTTATGCAAAAAAATACCCAAGGATTAGGTTTTCATTTGGTATTCAGAGTTTCGATAATGAGGTGTTGCAACTTTCTGGTAGACATAGTCTTTTTCTTGGATTAGTTGAATTTTTGAGAGGATTGCAAGAGCTAAAAACGGATTCAACAGTATTTAATTTTGATTTTATTGCCTTTGGAAAGCGAAATCAGAGTAAAAAATGAAATCGTTATCTTCGAAACCAATCAGCTTTAGATTTCTTTTCCCGCTTTGTAAATTCCGGATTTGCTGATAGTTTCTCTCTTTATACATTAGAGCTGTTTGAAAATCAGGTTTGGAAAAGGAAAAATACGGATACTCTGATCTCTGGCGAATATTTTGGGACAGATGAGGATATTTATGAGGAGTTTTCGCTCTTAAAGTCTATTCTTTTGGATGCATGATATTCTAGGTATGAACTTTCGAATTTTGCTCATCTTGGGAAATCTAGTATTCATAATAGAGTATATCGGACGATGGAAAATTATCTCGGTTTAGGTCTGAATTCTTCATCTTTTCTAAATCCAGAACTTTTGACTCCAGAGCTGCTGAGTTATTTCAAACAGGAAGAAAAACCTGAATATTGACTCAGATTTAAGAATACTCCAAATTTTAATCTTTATTGTGAAGGGAAGTTTTTGGATCCGCTTGGTTTTGAGCTGCTTGGGGAAAAGGATTATTTGATCGAGGAGTTTTTCTTAAGTTTAAGGACTGATAGCTGAGTGAAGAATTTGAAAAAATATGAAAAAATTTTGGTGCCAAACTTTAAGCAGAAGATTGAGACATATCGTGAGCAGGGACTTTTGATCGGTAATGAGGATGGATTTGTATTGGCTGATGAGGGAATGGATGTGTTTAATGCGATTGTGACTGATATTATGGCTGAGATTTAAACGAAATCAGATCTCAGCTTTTTTGTTTTCTCTTTTTTTGACTAATAAATCTCCTTGCAAAGTGTTCGCTAAAACCTATACTGAGGCTGATTTTATCTTTGGAATGGTTGTTTGATGCAGTTTTATGATGAAGTGAAAATTTCTATAGAGTCTGGAAAGTGAGGAGATGGTATTGCGAGTGGAAGAAGAGAGAGCTGAGTTCCCTTTTGAGGGCCTAATGGTTGAGACTGAGGGAATTGAGGTGATATCTACTTTGTTGCTTCAAAAGATGAAAATACGCTTATTGATTATAAGTATAAGAAGATTTTTAAGGCGAAGGCAGGAGAGCCAGGAAGAACAAAGGATCAATACTGAGCACATTGAGCGAATTTGGAGCTTGTAGTTCCAGTTTGAACAATGATCAAGGATGCAGAGACTGGGAGGCTTCTTGCACAAATGGAACATGATGGTCAAAAACTGAGGATATTAGCCTGAGGTGAATGAGGAAAAGGGAATATTCATTTTAAGGATTCGGTAAATCAGTATCCAAATTTTTATATTCTCTGAGAGCCAGGGCATAAAAGGGAGATTATCCTTGAACTACAGCTTTTGGCGGATGTTGGGCTGATTTGAACCCCAAGTGTTGGAAAATCTTCGCTTATCAACTGTATGGCTGATGTGAAGGCGAAAGTTGCTGAGTATCCGTTTACTACATTGGTGCCAAATTTAGCTTCAGTTTCTGTTGGAAATTTCCGCTTTAATGTCATTGATATTCCTGGATTGATAGAGGGAGCAAGTGATGGAAAGGGACTTTGAAATGCGTTTTTGAGACATGTTTTGAAATCAAGGGTTTTTGCATTTGTTGCAGATTTGGGGAGATTTGAAGCTGGAATGCGTGAAACTATTCAATTGATAGATGAGATTATGCTTTATCTTAAGCAGAAATTTGCAGATGAAGATGAGGAGTTGAATTTCATCTTTAGAGAGGAAAACGGACTTATCTGTTTTGAGGTTGAGAAGAATGATGAAGTAATTATTAGTAAACGTTTGCTTTTTGTTCTCAATAAATGGGATTTGATCAATGATGAAGAGGTTTTGAGGGAATATAAGGCAGTTTTTTATGATAATATCAATACTTTCCTAAAAGAAAGAAGACTGGCTCAGCTTTCTTTATCTCTTTTGGAAAAAAATACCTTTACGACTTCTGCTGGTACGCTCTACGGAATTGATAATCTTTTGAGGAAATTTGCCGAGCTTTTGCAAAAAACTGAGAGTATCGATGTTGAGCTTGATATCTATCAGTCTGAAGATGATGCTCAGGATGAGGAAAATTATGATTTGATAACTGAGATTACAGAGGAGGAAAAGCCTCACTTGATAGAGGAGTGATATATTGAGGAGCTAGAGAGCCGTTTTGCAAAGGTATGGTATATTCAGAATCGTGAGATTTGTAAGATGGTCTTTACTTTGCCATGGGGAAATGACGAGGCTGAGAATTATTTTTGGCAATTGATGCAAAATAAGGGGTTCATCGAGCTTTTGGAAGATGAAGGAATGATGAAGGGAGATATCTTAAGGATTAGGAGTTTTTATGAAGGAGTAGATGATAAGTATATTTTGTATTAATTTATTTGAGATTGAAGACTGATGTTCTGTATTCTTTCAATTTCTGATTCAGATAAACATTTTGCCTCTGCGATTGCTGAATATCAAAAGAGGCTTTGAAAACAGATAAAGATTGAAGATTTAAAGCCTGTGAAGGATGATAATCATCAGTTTGTAATTCAAAAAGAGACAAAAAATCTGATTGAGATGCTCTGAAAAAAATATGCGAATTGGCAAAAGATTCTTTTGATCAAAGAGGGGAAAACCTTTTCTACACTTGAGATAGCAGATATATTAAGCAATAAAGATACGGTATTTATTATTGGTGGACCGTATGGTGTTGATGAGAAGGCTTTGATTGATGAGTTCCCTGAAATTAAAAAGTGGTCGTTTGGAGCAATAACTCTCCCTCATGGACTGGCTAAATTGACGTTGATAGAACAGCTTTATCGCTGTACGACGCTCTGGACAGGTAAAAAATATCATTATTAAATGATTGACAAAAGATTTTTTTTGAGTATACTGAATCCTGATTCAGTATTTTTTATTTATTCCCTATGCGATGAATACTTCAAACTTATCACAAAAACTCCGTCCAGAGCATACTAATGAGCTTAAAAAGAAATATACAACTCTTGAGAGGACGATAAAGGGGAGACTGACTGAACTGCTTTTGATTGATGGAATTGGAAGAGATTCGGATTCTTGTAGGGGACTTTCAATTACCCCAGATTTTAAGATTAGGGAGCTTGAAAAGGAAGAAAATAGTAAGTTTATTTCTAATGCTTCAACCATTAAAAATCCACTTCTCCATACGAGTGAAACGAAGATTAAAGAGGAACTTTTTGATCTCATTGAGAGACAAGTTGATGAGCAAGATGTCGTCGATGCTTACAAGGAATGAATTCAGAATTTTTTCACTAATTTACAGAATCAAAGGAGGTCATACCTCAAAGCACATCCCAAATTTGCCCAGTTTCTCGTTCAGGGGCACAAAGAATATAAAAGAGGAGTTGATATAGGAAGATATAATGTAAGAGCTCAACTCGGAAAATTACTATATCAAAAGTTTGGAGATGAAGCATTTGAAACGGTAGAAACTGAGGAACAAACGGATAAAGGACTAAAAAAGACTGAAATACTCAGATTTTCTCCTAAGTCTGTGGATTATCTCTATACCCTGTTTTACAATGCAGGACTTGTCCGAAATGAGCGAGGAAAAAGTATAAATCAGGTTTTTCACGATGGAGATTATCCCTTTATTGCTCAGGATATTAAGGTCTCATGAGAGGAATATATTGATGTGATCGCTTACTTGGTGGAGAGAGACAAACCAAATCCCCATGGAAAGTCAGGAAAACAATGAAGCGAGGAATGGGCAAAAAAGACCTCACAGTTTTGCGACATTATCCGAGCTCTTTCCAATGATCAGTTAGGAATTCATAAGTCGGAATATTTCCAATCTGAAAATCCAAAATTCGAATGGGATCTTACGACTCAAAAACTTTTCAACATTGGAGGGGAATTCTTAAAAAATGAGGTAAATATTCAAAATAGGCTTTATAATACAGATTTCAGTCTTTCTCAGAGAAAGAAATCATTAGCTTCTTGTGCTGAGAAAATTATTGAGGGAAAGAGGATTAATGATTCGATGGGATTCCGTGTCTCAAGTTCAGCTTTGGATAATGAGTATTATCAGCATATTTTAGGGGTAAGTAAAAACCGGCTTTTGCACTTGACTACCAGTCTAGAGAAAGAACCCCAGAAATATGTTAATCCAGGAGAGACTATTAGTATCAAGAAGGTTTCTATTGATAATAAGTGAGTTTTGAAAAAAGAAGATATGGAAAACTTTAAAAACGCACTATCAAGTATTGTTCATATTGAAAATAGGGAAAAGCCAAAGACTCCTTATGTTTCTGATGATGAACGAAAGAAGACTCTCCGTGAAAGTTATCCAGACGATGTCGCTAATACTGAGAAATGGGATACTCTAAGGAGTATATTTCAGCAGCTTAGTGGCGGTAAGGAAAGAGGTTCAAACGGAAGCTATAAGGATTTTAAACTTAATATCACTTTAGAAGTTAAGAATGCTAACGGAGAACCAACAGCTACGAAGTCAATGGAGGTTCAGTTTGATGATATTAATAATGGGATTGGACTAGCAAACTTTAATATTAGAAATTGTGAGAGATCAATTAATACTCAGAGTAGATTATCGTTTGATCTTCCATTAACACAGGCAAGACAAATTATAGAAAAAAATCTGAAATATATGAGCTTTTGGGCTAAGGATAAAGATCCTAAATTCAGTAAAATCGAGTTCCCTGATGAGGAAGTCATTGATATCTCCTCATTTATCAAGAGAGATTCAAAAAATGGACTTGATATTGATAGAGCTACAGTAAAGATTATAAATTATTTTCTCCAGAAATGAACTTTTTTTCTGTATCATAGAGCTGATAGCACAAAGCCAGTTTGAGATATTTATCTGGAAAAGGGAATGCTCGCTCCCAAAAACCTAGAAAGTTGACATGTAGGAGATATTCGTATTTGTACGAGTCTTGAAGTTGCAACACAACAACATTCTTATCTTCAAAATAAACGAGAGGATCAGGTTTGAATTTATATTCCAGAGAGAGCTAAAATTTGATGGATTTCTCTTGGAGATTTGATCGAGAGAATTAACCTTTGAAAAGTAAATCGCGATAAAAAAGAAGAAAACCAGAGTTAAGTCTGGTTTTTTGTTTTGATCAGCCTTAAAATAAGCCGAGTTGTTGTGGCTGGGTATATTTCTTTTTGAGTTCATTAAAGGTTTTCTTGATCCCTTTAAATCCTCGTTTTTCAATTAGAATTTTTTCCCATTTTTGAAAATCGATGTTGAGTGCTAGGTTTTCTAGTGAGGTAGATTCTAGTTCTGGAACCTCTAGTAGTTCAATGAGTTTTTTAGAAAAAAATGCATCATTTTCTCCCTCTTTGAGTTTGTTTTTTAGATCAGGTGAGAGAAATTCAAGATTCTGATAGATATTCTCAATCGTATGATATTTTTGGATGAGGTCAGAGGCTTTTTTAGCTCAGATTCCGCTTACTCATTTGATATTGTCTGCAGAATCTCCTAAAAGTGCGAGATAATCTACTATTGAAGTTGGAGGAAATCAAAACTCTTTCTCAAAATCTGGTGTTCTTGTGGTAAGATTTTTGAGTGGATCGGTAACAACAACATTTTCATTGAGAAGCTGTTTTAAGTCTTTATCAGAACTGATGACTTGAATGATTAAGTCAGAATTTTTTTGAAATTTTTTTGTGAGTGTTGCGATGATATCGTCTGCCTCATATCATGGAGCTACGATATTTGGTATCTGTAGCTCATTTATGAGCTCTCTCAAAAGTGGAATCTGAACTTTAAATTCATCTTCCATTTTTTTTCTATTGGCTTTGTAGTCTTGGTATTGTTCGTGTCTTTTGGTTTTTGTTGGAGAATCTCGTGCTATCACAAAATAATCTGCACTTTCACTGATGAGTTTTAGGAGCATGCGGAGTGTTCCATAGACAACATTCTGATTTTGCCCAGCGGCATTTAAAAGTGGAGGAAATGCATATCGAGCCCTGAACATAAATCCCGAACCATCGATGATTGAGAGGGTTTTCATTTAGTATTTTAAAAATTTTAAAGTCTGATTTTTGAGAATTGGAAGGATTTGCTCTTTATTTGAGATGGCTGGTATTGTGGTTTCTTCAATGAATGAAATGAGTTGATTTTTTATTGTTGTATTTTGATTAGCGATGAGCTTAGTATTCCGTTGAGGGAGATCCTTGAAAAGACTATTCCAGCTTGAAAATAGCGTTAGGAGTTCAAAATCATTAATTTGAAACTGAAAAATCTTTTTTTCTGCATGATGATCCGTATTTCGCTTGATGAAAAGTCAGATTTTTTGCAGGTTTTTGCACATATTGATAAGCTTTTCTTCGAGTTGAGCTTGAATTCAGATGAGAGGAAGGTGGATTTTAATGCTTTTGAGATTTCAATCTTTCCCCTCAAATTTCCCATAAATTAGAGCTAAAGCAAAGAGAAAACTCAGGTGATCTTCAGGCATTTCTGGGAATACAAAGGTTTTTTTTAATCAAGAGATGAGTGTTCATCATTTTGTTTTTTCGATATTGATTTCCGGATAATTGAGTGTAGTTAATATCCTTTTGAGTACTACGATATCTCAGTTTCAAAATGGGAGAAAGTGGTATTTGATTCAGGTTTCTTCATTGAATCCTTGAAAAAGGGAAAGTATATTTAGGAATTGATCTTTATCAAATGTTAGTGAGTCGGTAGAAATTGGAGCTTTAGGACTAAAAGCGACTTGCATTCCATCTCCAAGATTCTTGAGGTTGATAAGTTTCCAGGTTCTCTTTTGATATGTGAAAATGAGTCTATCTGTGGTCTCTATTTGATATCAATCAAGTATATACTGATAGTTTTTGAGTTGAGGAAGTTTCTCATCATAGATGCTCAAAAGCTGATTTTCGTCAAACTGAATTTTCATTTTTTTCTAGTCAATAAAAGATATTATCTATTTTGAATAATTTTATACATTAGCATAAGCTCTATAAAGTTGATCATTAGTGCAGTTCATCAATGGCTGACAAACGGTAGCGTCAATCCGGTGTTTGGAAGTATCTGGAGATTTACACCAATATGAACAAAAACTTGAATAGTTAATAGCGATATCAATCAGACTCCGACTAGTTGGAGATAGGGATCTTTGACATTACTCAGTCCTTTCAGTACATTATAAAACAATCATAGGTAGAGGGAGAGTAAGACGAGATTTCAGACAAATCAGATTTCTTCTGAGAATGCATCAAAAATCATATCTGAATGAGACTCTGGGAGATATCCCATTTTTTGGAGTCCCTTCCCATAACCTTGTCCCCATAGCCCTCATCATCACACTGCGATCAAACCTTGGGTGATTTGCCATCATACTCATCTTTCTTGACTCTTTTTGGTTTCTTCATCAGTTGTCATAAAGGTGGTGAGTCTTGTTAGTGCATAGGAGTATTTTGTACTCACGAGGCTTATTATTGCAGATCATACGAGAAGAATTCATAGGGCGGCACTCGCTAGAATTCAAATTTTTTTAAGTGAAAATCAGTTATATCGTGCCATAATTGTGGCTGAGAGGGCGAGAATGAAGATCGTTCAAAAGTCTGGAATACATAACAAAACAAGAAAAACAATGGCATTGATACTGGCAAATTGTACGAGAAATTTTTGTGTATCGATGATTGCCTTTTTTTTACTGATCCAATATGCCATAAAAAATATATATCCGATTTTGAAAAATTCTGAGGGTTGCATATTTGGTAGTCAAGGCAGGTTTACTCGACCTCTTGCCGTGTTATATTTCCCCGCAACTCAAGGCACAAAGACTAAAAGCTGAAATAAGGTCACTCAAATCAGCATTGTCCAGATGATTTTTTTGTGTTTGAGCCAGGAGATTGGGATGAAATAGAGGATAATTGCGATAATAATACTTGCTATGAGCCCTCTGACTTGCTTAGAAAAGTAGTAATAATTGTCTCTGATTTTTACCGTTTGTTTTCCATTTCATACGAGCTGGGTCTCTGTAAATTGGTCGGTATCTAGTGTGCTCAGCTGTGGAAGCTGTGCTTGGGGGATAGCTTCTGTTAGGAGTGCTGCTCATGATTCGTTAGTTGTTTTTGTTTCATCTCAGGTGGTGAGATGGAGTTCAGAAAGTGAAATCTGATTTTCTTTTTGTATTACCTCAGAGGTTGTCTTGATAATTGTTTCGTCAAGAAAAGTATTGAAAGCCTTTACGGTATCAAGGTTTTTGACAATTATAGTTGTGATTCCTTGGTCAAAAGATTTTCGGATACTGGTACTATATACTGCAAAGAGTCAAAATATGGTAAGAAGAGCTCAAAAAACTCGGATTTTCAATCAATTTCACATGAGAAATCGAAAAATAAAGATCGTGTCTCTAGTCTAGTTAATTAGAGGAGGAAAGCAAGAAAAAATCAGATTTATTTTTTGTTGTCTGGATTTTTATTTGATTTTGTTGCTTTTTTTTCTGCTGTTTTAAATTCAATTTTTGCTTGCTGTTTTCTGTAGAAGTTTGCAAATCTGTGGGCTTCATCTCTGAGCTTTGTCAAAAGTCTATCGGCTTCATCATATACGAGATCAAAACTCTGAATTTTATTGTTTTTTCGGAGGTAG
This sequence comes from uncultured bacterium, assembly GCA_963552955.1. Taxonomy (GTDB): domain Bacteria; phylum Patescibacteriota; class Gracilibacteria; order Absconditabacterales; family Absconditicoccaceae; genus HOT-345. The sequence goes on along the minus strand of CAUVLQ010000011.1, from coordinate 29,869 downwards.
AGTTTTTCGGCAATAGTTTGGTCAGATTTTTTACTTTGGTATCAAATGTGGCTTTTTGACCTTGCTTCTCATTTCCCTAAGGCACAAAATTGAACTTGGGATCGCAGCTGTTTTAGTTCAAGATACTCTTTTGCTAGTTCCTCAAGAATTCAGAGTTGCCCTTTCCCTCCATCCAAAATGAAAATATCTGGGAGATGAAGATCAGTTTTTTCTTTTTTTCAGAGTTGAAATCTTCTGATAAGAACTTCTTGAAGAGCGAGGTAATCATTATTTTTAACGGTTTTAATTTTATATTTTCTGTAGAGTTTTTTTTCTGGAACGCCTGCTAAAAGGCAGCTGAGTCCTCAACTGGTTTGATCTCATTGCAGATGTGAAATATCAAGACACTCGATTTGGTAAGGGAGCTTTGGAAAGTCATAACGTTGCTTCAGAGTGTCCAAGAGATCATTTGTGAGTCCGCTACCTTGCATAGTTTGAGAAATAATATAAGACTCAAAAAAGTTATTGAAAAGATTCTGGAGCTGAACGCTTTCTGTTTGTGTTCGTTTATATTTAGTGGTGGTATACCAGATCTCATGCTGGTAAAAATCTCAAAATTCTGATTGAAAGGCATTGAGCATACTTTCAATGGTGGTATCCTCTTGATCAAAGTGATGACGAATAATATCGATCAGTTTTCCCTCATAGAAATTAAGGAGCACGTAGACATATTTTTGACCGATAGGGCGGATTTGGAGCAGGTATCAGGTGATATTTTTTGCAAATTCAACAGTTTGTTTTTCAGTAAATTGATCAATCTGAAAATAGATATCTCTTAGTTTAGCTGCTCGTTCAAAATTTTGTTTAAGAACTGCCTCATCAATCAGCTTTTTGATTTCTTTTTCTACAGGAGCTGTATTCCCCTTAAAGAAGTTTACGATGATATTGCTGTATTCAGCAGCTCAGAGTTCTGGTTTTGCGCATCGTCCTTGACAGAGTCCAAAATAATAATCAGAGCACAGCTTTTTTTGATTGAACTGTTGAAGAGGGCAGGTTCTATACTGAATAATTTGTCTGAGATATTGAAGAAATTTTTTGAGCTCTCTCGTATTGTGTTTGGGTCAGATATAGATTGCTCAATCGTTGATTTTTTTCCTTGTGATAAAAACCTGAGGAACAGGATGTTTTGTAAGTTTAATGTAGGCATATGCATTAGCTCACTTGAGCATATTATTGAAAGGTGGAAGGTGTTTTTTGATGAGGTTGGATTCTAAATAGAGGCTTTCACTCTCGTTTTCTACAACAAAAAAATCAACATGATCAGCTTTTAAGAGCATTTCCTGTTTCCAGACTGATCAAGGTGTAAAGTACTGATTAACTCTCTTTTGAAGATTTTTTGCCTTTCAGATATAAAGGATCTGTTCTTTTTTATCTTTAAAGAGGTAGACTCAGGGAAGATTTGGAATATGGCTGGTATCAAGTTTTTTCATTATTTGCTAAGTTGGTATCGAGCGGTAGTCGTTGGATCTGGCTTGATCTTTCGGTTATTAGATTCTTGAATAAGTCTGATTGTCCCATCAATTACATTCCCATTTGAGACGATCAATGTTAGACTTCCTATTTTGTTTTCATTGCTGATAGAGAAAAGATCTCAGTATCGAACGAAGCTTTCTTCTCAAATATCAAAGACACTCATACTAGTTTTTTTGAGGAGATATCTTTGTCAGATAAGCTCAATATATCCTTCTTGAAAATATTGATTTTTAAGGAGGTTGGTATCTATTCCGATCGCATAGGTCTTTTCATCAAGTGATTTCACCGTAGAAATAAGCTGGTTTTTGAGCTGAGAAGTATTTAGATTTTTGATGATTTTCTGTTTTATGTAAAATCTATAGAGCAGTAATCCAGCTTCATATCTTGTTAAAGGAGCTTCGAAGCTTAGATAATCTTCATTGTTGATGATTCCAAGTTCTTTTGCCTTGATAAAGTAATTGCTCCATCGAGGATTTGTCTTCTCATCTAGGCGATTTTTTTCAGAAATTCTGATCAAAAGCGCAATGAATTCAGCTTTCTTCATGGTTTGTTTTGGGTTGAAGAGTTTCCCATTCCCTTGCATGAGTCCAAGTTGGCAAGCTTCTTTTATGCTAGATTGGAGGGTTGGATCGGCTTTTGTTAGATCTGTAAAACTACAAAAATCTGATCCAGAGAGTGCTGGTATATTCTGACTTTTTGCATATTGTACGACCATTTTTGCTGCCTGTTCTCTGGTTAGACTATCAAATGGATTGAAGGTAGAAATATTAGTTGCATTCGTGATTCCTGTTTCTCTCATCCAAAACATTGCCTCGTTCACTTCAGGACTATTAAGAATACTCAAGGTGCTTGCTGGACTATTAGCATTCCCAGAGAGGAGACTTGCTAGTTCATTACTTGGTGTTTGAGTTCCTGTTGCAGTTGATCCTGAGAGGGATTTTTGAATTCGAGAAGTTGGATTTTGATTGATATTAGAAAGTTGTCCTTGTGCAGCAGATTTGAGTTGATTATTGAGGACAATGGTTTTGAACCTATAGATGAGAAGAGCGATTTCCTCTCTAGTGATTGGTTTATTTAGAGCATTAACATTTGTCTCTTTTGTGAGGAAGATAGCTTTTGCTTTGATAAAGTAGATTGTCCATCGAGGATTGAGCTCTTCATTGCTCATAGCTCATTCAAAAATTCTAATGAGGACTGTTAAAGCCTCAGCCTTTGTTAGAGCGTTTCTTGCAAGGAACTTTCCGTTTGCTCCCTTGAAAATTCAGTATTCACAGCTTTTTGCGATAAATCAACTTAAGCTTGGATCAAAATCAGCTTTATCTGAAAAATCACATTGGTTGCTTTTGGTTGTTGTAGGGTAGCCTAAGATATTGTAAGCTTGAGTGATGATTTTGCTAGCTTCTTCCCTCAGTAATGGATCATAGGGTCTATATTCTGGTAGAGTATTATACTTAGTAAGTCCATTTTGATACATCCAGTAGATAGCCTTATCTAGTTCTGTTCCTCAGTTTAGTTCATCATAAAGATGAGAATTCTGGTTTGAGGTTGCTGAAGTTGTCCCTGTTATTGTTTGCTGTGTGGAAACTGTCGTTGGTTTTTGAGTCGTCTCTCCTGTTTTAGAGATATTTGAACCAGATAGAGATTTCACAGTCGTACTATCAATAGTTTGATCACCAGAAGTAATGGTGATTTTTTTATTTGCGAGATCGATATTGATTTTAGGATCGTTAGAAGCTAGAGTAATGCTAACAACTGAACTCACCAAAATACTTAAAGATAGCAATCAGATTTTTGATGCTTTTATTTTCATCTCATGCGAATAATCAGTAAAAGAATACTTTTATACTAGTCAAAATACGAGGTATGTCAAGTTGGATTTTATTCCTCTTCTTGTTCAAAATATTTACGAATGAGTGGCATAAACCTTACAAGTTCGAGTAATTGCAGTCAAAGAAATCTTCCGACTAAAATATTTACTAATAGCAATACAAGCAAAAGTTCTGGATAAGAGAGGAGTGTTGTACTGATTCGGCTTCGTTGGAGGATTCCATACGAGAGGGCTGAAACGATTGTAAGTTCAAAGAAGCTAAATCGTCGTTTTTTTTGGAAAAGGTTGAAGGTTGGGAAGATTTTCTCACTGATAATCAGCATTAAAATGAGTGGAGTTATCATTAGAATTTCCATATTGCGACCTTCAAAAATCTGGATTCAAAGTTTTGAACAAATGAAGTTCCCTATCAAGAATACAAGCAGATATACGCAAATTCATATGCTGACCTTACTATTGTGGAGCAGATAAATAGTTTTATTCAGTCCGTTCATAATAAGTCTCGTAATAACCGCAAAAAGCAAGAGAACAAGCGTTATCTTGAGACCTAGAAGATGTGCTGTTAGTGCGAAAAGAAGTGGCCGATATACTCCGTAAGCTGAGAGACCAACGATTTGTCTTAAGAAGCTGATAATCAATGCTACTACCGTGAGTGAGAGTAAGATTCCTAGCATTTCAAGTGGAAATCCTCCTGCTAATAATTTATCAACAAAAAATGAAACGAACATCCATTTTGAGTCAGAATTTTCTGTTTTATTGAATTCAGTCGTATACCCTTGCTGAGTATAGTCTTTTTGTAGAGAAAGATCTGAAAGAAATTTGAGAAAATGGAGTGGATTAATGATTGAAATCTGATCGCTTTCTAGTGCCTGGGCGTATTGAGAGAGACTTCTTTTGATGAGATTCTTATTTGCGTCAGTGATGATGACGATTTTTTTGGAAAGAGGAGTTGGACTGAGCTTTTTGATAGCGATATATTTTTCAAGATATGATCGAAAATTCTTTTCATGAATAATGATTGTTTCAGCAGATCCGAGTGCTGAAAGATCTTGAGCCTCAATAGAATCAGATTTTTTGGTAAGGTTTTTAGTCAAAAGATAGCCAGCTTTATTGAGTTCCTCTTCAAATCAAAAATTGAGAAAATCGGTATCATTTCCAATATAGAGGATCTGTTTTTCGAAGATTGAGACTTGAGTCTCGCTAGATCATGTACAGAGGGGAGTTGTTAGCTGTACTCAAACAGTATGAGATCCAGTTATTGTAAAGGTATGCTGTAGCGTAAAACCTGTATTTTCAACTGTTTTTCAGTCAATTTTAAAGTTTGTTTTTGAAATTTGTGAAAAATCTTCTGTAGCTCGGAGGAGTTCATAATTTGTTGTATAGCCAAGTAGTCATGCGGTTGGTCCTGTGAGGGTGAAAAGATCATTACAATTGAGCTGAGTTTTTGTGCCTGTTTCTCCGATTATTAGTCAGGTCGTAGTTCCAGTTGGCTCTGCAGAGGAGATATTTAGTATATTGAATACTAATCATAATAATAAAAGAGAAAGAAATCAGATTTTTTTGATCATTTGCTTGCTATTTGAAGGTTAAATAAAGAATACTTGAGAATACTTTTTTGTCTGTAGAATGCAATTAAAAATTGTTTTTTCGATAGATTTTTAGATTTTCTATTAAAAAAGTTTGTGAATATTTGACAAATTTTAAAAAAAAGTGTATAATGAGTGTGAAGATTTTTATTCTTTATTGTGAATAAGATGGCAGAATTGCTTAATAACAATCTTCCAGAATTGGAAGTTAGTCAAGAAGATCTTGCGAAACAACAGGAGATAAAATGGACTGTAATGCAGACGAAGAAAGCATTGAACTCTCCAGATGTTAATCCTTTCTATAAGAAGAATGGAGAAAAATATGTATATAATCTTGATACAGTAAAAAAATATTTGACTAAACTCCAAAATAAGACTCCTGATCAGCTGAAAGCAGTAAATACTGGAGCTTGGATTATGGCGGTACAGGTTGGATTAAAGGCATTAAAATATAATGTCAGAGTTGTTGACTGACTTCTCGCCACTAAGGGGAATTTTTCTGGTTCAGAAACAGCAAAGGTTATTTCTCAGTTTCAAGCAGATAATGGTCTTGATGCGACTGGAGTCCCTTATGGACCTACAATAAAGAGGCTCCTTGAAAAACTTGGTGGTGCAGTTAGTGGAGCGGTGTCTGAATCTAGTGTAAATAATCAAAACAATGGTAGTAAGACAAAACCTAGCCAACTTCCTGTTCAGGGGGCTTGAAAGGAAAAAATTCCATCTCAGAAAAAAATAACAAATGAGCAATTTATTTCTGAGGTCATTACACTATTCAAAGAAGACTCAGATTTTAAGCCAGAACAGATTTCGGCAATTGAAAATAAATTGAAGGATTATCTAAAAAATGAGGATATTTCAAAATATCAACAATTTGGTTCAGAGAAAGGAGCGAATGGAAAAGGATATCTCAGTATGGATGAGGGATCAGAATTTTGGATTGGAACTTTTAAGGATGGAAAACTTGTTGATGGTATTAAAGTTCTAGCTAATGGTAATGTTGAAGAAGTTAAAAATACTATAGCAGCTTCTGAATCACTCCAGACTTCCGAGTCTTTTGAACAATCGCCAATAGGAATGGCTTTTGAGAAGTTAAGAGAACCAGCTGCATGACTTTCTAACGAGCTTGTTCAGGCTTGGAAGAAACAAGCAGAGAATTACTTTAAGGATAAAAATCCTAAAGAATATAAACCTTTTTCTTTGCTTTCTATGGCTAATTCAAAGTGATATGTTTATGAATCAAATCAAAAGTCTTTGCAGATCGGAAACTTTCAGAAAGGTAAATTACTTGAGGGAATTTTGTTAAAGGAGAATACTGTATCAATATTTCAGTCTGGAAGTATTGTAGATACGAAGGTTCTTTTTGATAATCTCACTCCTCAACAAGAAAATGAACAAGCACTTAAGCTTCAAAAAAGAGCAACACTCTCTGAAAAGATTAGCGCTATTTGATCCGGAAAGATTAGTTCAGTTAAAGCTGGAAGTGAAAAGTCACTGAAAGAGCTAGCTATTGGAGATAGGGCAGATCTGAAAAATCTTGAAAAAGGACTAGGAGAGTTGAAAACTCTGATTTCAGCTAATCAAGAATTTATCATGTCAGATGAAGGGCTAAGACTAGAGCTGACAAATTCTTTGAATGATATTAAAGCTGGGTTAGAATCTAAAAATAGAGGAATATTTAATGGAACCAATATTAAGGAGCGTTTGTTAAAGGAAGTTAATGGTTTGATTTCTATTTTCTCAAGTCCAGAAAAGATTCCTGACTATAATAAGGAGCAAGATTCCCTTGCTACTAGGATTTGAGTTGGGGCTCAAGTTAAAACAGAGACTTCTCCATCTTCAGTTCAGCAAAAAGTAGAGCAAGTAAATATTAATCCTAATGTAGATCCTATTCCGAATCATTCAGATCTTCTTCCAGGATCAAGTACCTGAACGACAGAGACTCCAGACAAGAAAGATCAAGTAAATGGAGTAGTTCCTCCTCAGTCTGAAACACAGACGACTCAGGGGAAAGATCAAAAGGAACTCGAGAAACAGCAACAGTTAGCAGCAGAGAAAGCAGAGAAAGCGAAAAAAGAAGCAGAGAGAAAAGCTCAAGAGCTAGCCGAGAAGGAAAAGAAGGCTGCTGAAAAAAGAAAGCAAGAAGAAGAGAAGAAAAAAAGATTGCAGGAAGAAAATGCAAAAAAAGAAGCAGAGAAGGCGAAAAAGGATGTAGAGAAACAAGAGAAACAAACAGATAAGCCTTCAGAAAAAAAAGAAACCGTTACGGCATCAAAAGAATTTACTAGAGACTCGAAATTCGAGGATTTAGCAACACTTAGTGGAGATGCTTCTAATCTCAAGTTTGAGTTTAATAAAGGTGTGCTTCAAACCGATGGGAATGGGAAATATATTCTGATAAATGGTGAAAAGTATTATGAATATACTGATGATGAGAGTAAGCAGAATCCTGCATTGAAATATTTTGATCTTAATAGAAATCATCCTAAAGGTATTGAGATTCAGTTTTGAGGATTGGATAGTGGATATGTTCAGCCAGACTTCTCATTCGTTCCAGAGAAATAATTTACTCCAAATAACTAGAAAAACCTGATATAGATTCAGGTTTTTTCTTTTCTTCCTTTCAGAGTCTCTGCTTGATTCCTTTTTGAATATCTTGCTTTTTTTTGAAAAATAGATATAATATACTAAAGATAAAAAGTTTTATTCCTTAGTTGCACAAAAAGTATGGCAACACCTCAGGTTTCAGCTTATTCATATTTTCAGATCAAGCCGTTCAAGGATAATGAACTCTGAGTTTTGCATTGGGAAAAATTGATCAAAAATCTGATCTCTCTGAAAGCGAAAAAAATTGCTTTTATTATGATGGGAAATGCTGCTGAGATCAGGCTTTTTGTGAAGCTTCCGAGGGACTTTGAGTCCTATTTCAAAAATACTTTTTATACAACTTTTACGACTTCTGATCTTGTAGAAGTTGATAAGGTTCTGCTAGGTACTGATAGAAATTATATGGGAATGTCAAATGATGCCGTTCTCAAGCTGAAGGATGACTTCAGTAAAGATGGTAGCTATATGGACCCGATGAATGAAATTTTTGCTACATTTCAAGGGCTTGATAAGGATTCTGTTTTAAAGATCGTTTTTGAATATACGTTCAAAATTGAGGAAGATGATTTGACGATTTTCCTCAATAAACTCGGGAAAATACTTACATATCTTTGGAATGGTTGAGCTAAAAAGGAGGAAGAAAAACCTGAAGAAAAGCCAGTGATCGACCTGTATATGAATATGCGATGGAATCTAACAACTTCTGATCCTTATGTAAAAGAGAGTATAACTAGTGTTTTAGGATCAGTGTTTGCACCTTTTTTGGCGAAGGGAAGTTTTGAAAAGAAGCCAAAACCTCAGTGGTTGCCTGTTAGGTTTGCACAGGTGATTAATCTTTTCCATTTGCCGACTAAGGTGAATTTTGTAAAAGGACTTGAATATACAGTATATAGAAAGTTGCCCTATCCAACTGCTATTCCTACACCTGAGAATACTCCAGCTAAGGAATTAACTGTGCTTTGAGATACAGACTACAGAGGGGATAAGATCAGATTTTGAATTCGTCAAGAAGATAAGTTTAGGCACATGTATATTGTAGGGAAAACCTGAACGGGAAAATCGACCTTTATCAATAATATGATTATTTCTGATATGAGGGCTGGGAATGGGCTTTGTCTCTTGGATCCTCATGGAGAACTGGTAGATGATTTGCTTGAGTATATCCCTTCAAATCGTATCAATGATGTGATTTTGTTTGATGTTGGGGATGCGGAATATCCGATTGGATTTAACCTTTTGCAAGCGGATAATGAAGATGAAAAAAACAGAATCGCGTCTGGGGTAGTTTCTACTTTTCAGAAGCTCTTTGATAATTCACGAGGTCCAAGACTGGAATATATTTTGAGAAATGTGGTTTTGTCAGTGATCGACTATCCAAATGCTACTTTGATGCATATTCTTAGAATTTTGACAGATAAGGAATTTCGTGAGGAAGTGATTTCGCACGTAAAGGATCCAGTTTTGTTGAAATTTTGGAATAATGAGTTTAATAGGTGGCAAGATAAACAAAGAGAGGAGGCGGTTTGACCAATTACGAACAAGGTTGGTCAGTTTCTTTCTTCTCGTCTGGTGAGAAATATCTTTGGACAGCCGAGAACAAAGCTCAGTATCAGAAGGGCTATGGATGAGGGAAAGATTATTTTGGTAAATCTTTCAAAGGGAAAGATTGGAGAAGATAATGCAAATATGATTGGTTCGCTCTTGGTAACTAAGATTCAGATTGATGCGATGGGAAGAGCTGATATGGCGAAGCATTTGAGAAAGCCGTTTTATCTGTATATTGATGAGTTTCAGAACTTTGCTACAAAATCGTTTGCTACGATTCTTTCAGAAGCAAGAAAGTATAAACTCTCTTTGATTGTTGCAAATCAGTATACTTCTCAGCTCGATGAGGCGATTAAAGATGCGATCTTTGGAAATGTTGGAACGATCTTTTCTTTTACGCTTTGATATGATGATGCATCAGTGATGACCTCTCAATTTAAGGAGCTCGTAAGTACGAATGATCTGATTTCTTTGCCTAAATTTACGGCATATACAAGGTTGATGGTTGATGGAGTGTCTTCGGATCCGTTTAGTATGAAGACTTTGCCTCCGTTCGTTTCTGAGTGAGATATTGAGCATATTGAGAAGATTAGAAAGCAGTCGAGACAAAGATATGCGATGGAAAGGGAACAGTTGGAAGCGTTGATGAATGCTTGGAATAAAAAGACCTTTTCTGTTCAGGAAAAAATAGCGGAAAAAGCCAGACTTGAAGGGCTTTGAGTGACTGAAAAACAGGCTCAAAATCTGCAAGATATTGCTGTTCAACAGGTGATCGGTATGTTTGATGAGGTAAGTATTGGAGATACTAAGGCAGATGCGATGATTGTTGATACTGAGCAGGGAAATCATAAGATGATCTGGTATCAGAGTCCAAAAGCCTTGGACCAGGTGGCGAAGCTCCAGGTTCAGAAAGGGAAGACGTATAAGCTTAATCCGACTACTTCAATCAGCTTTTTTGTGGATATTTGGCAGCATTTGAGCGAAACTTGTAGCAATAAAAAGCCTTTGACGATTTGGGTTGGGACTCCTGATGAAGTTCAAAAGCAGCTCAATGAAGTGTATGAGAAGGCTGGACTTGATCCACAGACGACAGATTTCCTCAAATTTGTGCCGAATATAGCTCTTTTGGAGGAGAAAAATCCGCAGAAAAAACAGGAAGAAAAACCTGAATCTCAGGCTAATATTCCTCAGAAGTCTGCTTGAGAGAGAAAATTCTCTCCAAAAAAATCTGCTGGAGGATTTAGTATTGAGGATGTGAAGCTTGGATCGGAATATGAGGGCTATGTGAAGCTAACTTATAACTACTGAATGTTCGTAACGGTGAAGGGAGTTGAGTGATTGCTTCATAAAAAACAGATTAAGGCTCCAGACTGAGTTGATTGGAAAAAATATTATAATATCGGCGATAAGATTTTAGTGAAAGCACTTGAGTTTAAGGATATTAATGGTGAGAAGAGAGTTTTATGGACTCAACTTTAGCTTAAGGATAGAAAAAAGGCTTTGAGGGATGACTTCAAGGTCTTTTTCTTAAAAAAACTTGAAATTATGCGAAAGAATGCTATATTCAGGTTTGTTTTTATTTTTATTGGGAATACAATGATGAAGAGACAACTTATGGGAGCTGGAATTCTCGGTTTAGGACTCCTTTTATGAGGATGCGGGACTGGTAATCAAGAGCAGAGTGTTGTAGTTGATGTGCAGACAGGTGCGCTTTCAGGGCAAAATATAGAAATCTGAACTTTAACAGGAATGCAGACTTCTACCTCTGATACTCTTGCGTTTAAGGAGGAATATGAGTCGCTTAATGATACTGGACATTTGCATATTGAGGTTCCGACTACTATGGATATTGATGCATTAGAGTTTTCAGAGCTTAAGCAACTTTTGAGTGATAGTAAGACTTCAGGAATTTTCTATTTTGGGTTCCCAACTTGTCCTTGGTGTAGAAATCTTCTGCCAGAACTTTTTGCAGCAATGCAGGAGAATGGTCTAAGCAAACTTTATTACTACAATCCAAAGGCTATCCGTGATAAAAAGGTACTCAATGAGAGCGGAGTAGTAGTGACTGAGGTTGAGACAGGACCTGAATATCAATATCTATTGGAAAGGTTAGATGGGGTTTTGCCTGAGTATGAGGGGCTTAATGATCCTAAAATTAAGAGGCTTTATGTGCCATTTGTTGTGGTATTGAAAGATGGAAAGATCGTAGGTCATCATTTGAGTACTTTAGATGAGCAAACTGATCCTGCTATTCCATTGACTGAGGAATTAAAGCACAAACTTAGAAAAGTGCTGACTGAGCAATTCTCGTCTTTGATTCAATATGGATGTGATCCGACAGCAGCTGAACATGTAAATTGCTAATATTAAAATAGTAAAAAAAGAAACCTGAAATCAAATTCAGGTTTTTTTGATTTTAAATATACATAAAAAAATCCCCTCTACCGAGAGGGGAATTATAAGTTATTTTTAATTTAGAATTCTATAGTTGGTGCGACTTCTGATCCCTTAGTCGCTTCAAACAGGTTAGCTCTCTGGAAGTCAAAGATTTTTGCGATGATTGAAGTTGGGAAGATTCTGATCTGAGTATTGAATACTTGAGCTGCTGCGTTGTAATTCATTCTTTCAACAGTAATTCTGTTTTCTGTTCCTTCAATCTGTACTCTAAGGTCTCTAAAACTTTGATTTGCTTGAAGATTTGGATAGTTCTCAGTTAGTACCATGAGTCTTCCAAGTGCTTGAGAAAGCTGACCTTGTGCTGCTTGGTACTTCGCGAATTCCTCAGCGTTATTGATATCAACTTTGATTTGGCTAGCAGAAGCTCTGGCATTGATGACATCAGTCAATGTCTGCTTTTCAAAGTTTGCCTCTCCTTTAACTGTCGCTACGAGATTTGGGATGAGATCAAATCTTCTTTGATATACATTCTGAACTTGGCTTCGCTGGGTTTTTACGGTTTCTTCAAGATTTACGAGAGTATTATACTTTCCAACAGTTGCGAAATATAGCATAGCTAAAACCGCGATAGTGATTCCCAGTCCAATAAGTCGTTTTTTCATTGTGTGATAATAAGTGGATAAAAAAGGTTTATGTCAGATTTTATAGGTTTTTTACTTGAAAGAGCAAGAGATTTTTTAGTCTCCAGCTCCACCTCCCCCAGATCTCCCTCAGCCACCAGAGAAACCTCCTCGTCCTCTAGAACTTCAGCTACTCCAGCCTCCGCTAGAACTTGATCAGCTCCAACCTCCTCCTAAAATGCTTCCAAGAGTTGAGTTATTTCGGCGATCCCAACGATTCCTCATAGAGGAACGTCCTCACTTTCTACTTGAGCCTCGAATAATCAATAGTAATAAAAAAATAGTATAAACTCCTAAAAAAATCATCTGAGATCTCAAATCATCTTCCTCAGAGCTTTGATCAGAGAATTGGTTTTGTACTGATTCGTCTAAGAAAAAACTATAAAAGTTTTTGATTCCTTGGTGGAAGTTTCAGTTATTTACTTCAGGTCTGATGAGTGTTTCTATGATTTGTTTTGCAAGGAGATCTGGGATTTTGTCTTCTAGTCCGTATCAAACGACAATTCTGATTTTTTTCTCCTCAGTTGCAATAGCGAGTAGAAGACCATCATTTCTCTTTTTGTCTCAGATTTTGTTTTCATTAAAGGCTTTGAGAGCGATATCAAAGAGCTCGTGTCCCTCTCTATGTGGAAATAATACTGTTACTACTTGGTAGCCAGAGCTGCTTTCAATTTGCTGGGCTAACTGTTCAAGTTCCTCTTTTTGCTCTATAGAGAGGGTATTTGAATAGTCATTTACAAAATGCTCAAACTTTGGCAAATTCATAGGATCTATTGCACTTGCTGAGCTGAAGCTAGAAACGATTGCTAATATTCACAAGATAAAAAGTCAGATTTTTTTCATTTTTGCATATTTGAGAAATAAATAGGTTTTAGTCTCCAGCACCTCAACCTCAGCTACTTCCTCCTCCTGAGTCAAATGAATCCGAACTTGAACTTCCTCGATCGGAGTCTGAGCTACTTCGGCTCGAACTAGAAGAGGAATCTCGTCCAGATCAAGTACTGCGGCTTCTCTTTCATGATTTACTTCAGAAGAATATTGAAAGATTAGATGTAATTCCTATTGAGATTAGGAAAATGCATGCAAACAGTAAAATAGCATTTTCTGTAAATTCCCATCTAATAAGTTTTCATAAAACAACACTTATAAATAGTCAAAAGATTCCCAAGAGTATCCCTTTTGAGATTAATGGATATAATATAGTAAAATATCGACTATCTTTGTATCTCTTCCTGCGCTCATTTCTTGCTTTATCTGATCCTACTGCAGATGATATTGTTGCTATTATCATACTAATGATGACATAAGCTATACAACAACCGAACGCCAGAGATATTCCACTTTCAAAAGTTTCTTTTTTTGCTTGTCAATCTAAATATTCAGGTAATTTCTCATAAAACTTTTTCACGGCTTCATAAAAATTATCATTATTTACCTCAGGTCTGATGACTTCTTCGATGATTTGACTAGCGAGAATATCTGGGATTTTCTCCTCTAATCCATATCAGACCACAATTCTGATCTTTTTCTCCTCGGTCGCAATAGCTAGTAGAAGACCATCATTTCTCTCTTTGTCTCAGATCTGATTCTCATTAAAGGCTTTGAGAGCAATATCAAAGAGCTCATTTCCTTCTCTATGTGGGAAAAGGACAGTCACGATTTGATAACCTGAGTTTGTTTCGATATTTTTTGCAATCATTCCGAGTTCAAGTCTCTGTTCCTCAGTGAAAACATTTGAATAGTCATTTACAAAATGCTCAAACTTTGGCAGATTCATGGGATCTATTGAACTTGCTGAGCTGAAGCTAGAAACGAGTGTTAATATTCACAACATAAGAAGTCAGATTTTTTTCATTTTTTTATATCAATCAAAAGTTAAACTCCAATTCTGAAATAGATTTCTTTATCTACTAGTTCTCTTTTTGTCCCTCGTTTGAGTGAAGAAATCTGTTTGATAATCTGAACTTTCTCAGGTGGATTTTTTGCCTCAAGTACATAAGGAATCTTTGCCTTGAAACTGAATGGTCTGGTTTGTTGGTTATTGATTGAGATTTTGCAGGCTCCCATAAAGGCTTCTGTTGAAGTAAGATCGGTTTGTGAGAACTCAGGCTCGAATTCTTTTGCGAGGAATTCGGCATCAGGAGCTCCAACTTTATAGACGAACATATTTCCAATGTTTCCGAAAATAGTTTTTGAGAGATCGAGTTCTCCTCAGAGTCCTCCTTGTTTCAGCTGATCTGTATACTGGTGAGCAACAACAAGTCCGAGTCTATATTTTCTGGCTTCTGACATTATCGATTCAAAGGATTGAGAAACATAGTTTTGGAATTCATCTACGTATAAGTAATGTGGAACTCTGTCTTTTTCCTCAATTTTTGCTCTTTTGAGGGCTGAAAGTTTTACTTGCATGGCGATGATTTTACCGATGAGCTTTGAAGTTTCCTCTCCTGAGATACCTTTTGCAAGGTTCATGAGGATAATCTTTTTTTGTTGCATCGCATCATACATTTTGAAAGCTGATTTAGATTGACCGATAATATTTCTGACATACACTCCAGTTGTAAAAGGTCAGAATTTTGCCTGGATAAATGGGATAATTTCAGCTTTTTCTCTATCTCCCATTTTCTTGTAGGTTTTGTTCCACCAAGCTGCAACTACAGGATCTTTCAGGTTTCTAATTTTAGCTTCAGCAAATGCTTCATCAGTAAAAAGTCTCATGATATCTACGATAGTTCCTCCCTCTGGTTGATCCATAAGGAGTAAACAGGCATTTCTAAAGTAATCCTGAATTCTTGGACCAAAAATTTCGTGTCCATACATTTGGATAAACATTTCAACAAGATCGTTTGTTACCACGTCTTTTTCATCGCTGTCGTCTGGGCTTACTTCGAGCGGATTGAGTCCGATAGGGTAGGCAGTATTTCAAAGATCAAAATAAATCAGATCATCAATTCTCTCTTTTGGAAAATGTCTGAGGAGGAATTCTACAGCTTCTCCATGCGGATCAATGAAGGTAAATCCTCTTCCATTATCCATATCGTCAATGGCTTGTGTTAGCATGATTGTCGATTTACCAGTACCGGTCTGACCTAGAATGTAAATATGTCTAAATCTATCTTTGTCAGTAATTCTGATTTCTCTTTTTACTCCTCAGTAATTATTGTATCCAACGACAATTCCTTCGCTTGGGAGATCGTCTGGTGCGGGGATAACCTTAAATTTTTGCCAGGCGATTCTTGGGTTTTGGTTAAATCTTCCGTGTGGGAAGTGAATGATGGAGGAGAGCTCCTTGATATTTAGAACAGTTGATGGATTAAATTTCAAGATATTGGTCAAGAGGCTCGTGTCTGGATATAAGATTCTCAAACTATAATGTCTAGCAAAAGTCTGAAGATCTTGAGCCTTGTTAAACTTGAGTGTGTTAAGTCCGATATAGTTGTATTGGTTGAAGAGCCTAGAAATATCATCAATGATCTTCCTTGGTCTTTGTCTGTCTGGAGAGGTAGCAATGGTTCTGATTTTTACACGGAAAAGCTCATCGTCCATCTTTTTATCAAAATCACTCAGCTGTTGCTGTGAAAAGGAGTGTTTCTTTTCTTTTTGCTCTTTTTCTGAAGTTTCTTTTTTACCGCTGTCTCGGAGTTTTTGAATAATTCACCAAAATCAGAGTTTTTTCTTCCCTTCTTTGATATCATCAGCGGTCTTTCTCATCTTCTTAAGCCAGTTTTCGTGGAGTGGCTCAACCAAAATCTGAATTCAGACTTTTTCATCTCTGCTGATATTTGAAAAAGCAGATAGAATACTGTCCATAGGATCAGCTTCAAAGGATTCATAAGTCTTGAGTGGATGAACGCTGTCTTTTGTTAGTGTAAATTCTCCTCCAGCAAAGTATTTCCCAGCTTCTAGTATTTTTGGTTGTCTGATATTTTCTACGATTGCACCGGTATAAAACGAAGCAATCATCTTTTCAACCGTCATGAGGTGGTCGCTAGGAACTCAGAGGATAAATTTGATAACCTCCTTTTCAACTAGGATTTCCATGCTGATTGCATTGTTTCCAAACTCCTTATTTTTCCAACCTTCATCAAAGATCGCATAAAAGTTCTTATAAACCTGGTTCATAAGCTCAATGTTTTGTTTCATTGACTGGATATGGTCTTTAGCATCGATATCTGAACTTCTTGCAACTGCGTTTTTAGGGATCTGAACTTGAAGAAATCTGATTTTGTTTGCCTGTTCTAGTCTATGTTGCTTTTGGATTTTGAGAAAACATATTCTCCAGAGTGTGATTCATAAGATTCGAACTGTGATTGCAGAGAAAAGACTGATGAGGATATAGAGGAGGTTTTCGTTCATTTTGTTTGGAGGTATAAAGTCAGTTTAAGTATAGTCTTTTTGCCGTGAAATGCAAATTTTTGGGACGGAGAATGGTTTGATTTTATATTTGAGATGAGTATAGTTCAAACAAAGAAGATAGATTTTTATCCTATTTTTATATATTTGCTATTCCCTTTTATTAATTGTCTTCTGAGTTTTGAAATGACGATTTATCCTTAATTAAGGATAGTAAATATAGGTGGTTAGGTTTTAAATTTTAAAATTTAAAATTTAAAAATATGTTTATTCAAAAAATATCAATTACAAATTTTAAGTTATTTAAAGCTGATCAAGAATTTATTCTGGATGGATTAAATGTTCCAGATGGAATTAGTGAGTGATCATGAATTACTCTTTTTTTATGAGAAAATTGAACAGGGAAAACAACATTATTAGATGCTTTATCTTTACCATTATTGTCGTTTAAAGCACAAGGATTTTCATTGAGTGATTTTAATGATCCTCAAAAAGATGTTTGTATTGATATTTTTTCTCAAGATGATTTTAATTTTGATGGTATAATGCCTAGGGCAATATATAAAGGTAAAGGGTTTTCTTTTGAGGCAAGGTTTAGAAAAAAAATGAATAAAGGATATTTATCTTCTACAGTTGTAAGTGACCAAAGATATATAAGAGCAGATTGAGAAGAACTTCCAAAAGATGGTAGTCCTGACTTGAGAATATGAGTTAATAATCCATTTAAAGGGAATAGATTCAATGAAAATGATATTTTGTTTTTGGATAGAAATCGTACCTATCAGATTCGTTCTGGATCTTATTCTTCAACTAGATTTGATTCTTTAATGGAAGATTTTAACTATCAATATATAAAAAATAATAAAGGTGCTATTGATATAAATGCTTTAATTAACTCTGTTTGAGGGAATATAGACAATGATTTTTTAAATAAAGCAATAAGTAAGTTTAAAGATATTAGTGGTTATGATTTAAGTCTTTCTTATTTAGATAATTGGAGTCCTTATAGTAAAGCTTTTTTTAGTGTTATGAAGCCTAATTATTAACATATCCCTGTTAACTATCTTTGATCTGGGTATGAAATGATTTTTTCAATTTTGTATTCATACTATCTTTCTCAACAAAGAGAAAAGCAGTTGATCCTTCTTATTGATGAACCTGAACTTCATTTGCATCCTAAATTGCAATCTGATTTTGTGAAAGTTCTTTTTGAAATTTCAAAAACAACACAGATTTTTTTGACTACCCATTCTCCTCTATTTGTGAAGCAATTACTTACTAATGAGAAGGTTTGAATTTTTTGTTTACAAAGACAAGACCATGGTAGTATAGAAAGAACAATATTAGAACAAAGAGGACTGCCGTATTTGTCCGCAAATGAGATAAACTATATAGCATTTTGATTGCCAACAGAAGAATATCATAATGAATTATACAACCATTTAGAGATGTTGTTTTGGGAAGATAATGATTTTAAAGATATAAAAAATAGTGGAGATTATGAAAAAAATGATAGTAGACAGATAGTCTTTGATAATGAATTTTTTCATAAAGAATTACAAGAGGACCTATCTAGTCCTTTTAGAAATATTCAGAATAAGGTTACGATACATACTTATATTAGAAATAAAATACATCATTCTGCTGAAAATGGATGAGGACCTCTTTTAGAGAATTTAAAGTCATCTATAGAATTCATGAGGAATCATTTGTTATCTAAAAAGTAGCTTGAATAATTATTGAATTTTGTAAATTGAAAAATAAAAAAAATCTGAAGTTATTTTCAGATTTTTCTTTTTGAGAAATTACTGGCTCTTAAAACTATCAATTGTGAAAAGTGAGATCAGAATCTGATTGTAGAGCCATTTTTTTGCTATTGGGAGATCTGGCTTACTCATTTCTCAGCGGAAAAGCTTAATTAGAGCAGTTTGATATTTGCTTTTCCCGTATTTTTCGTAGATTGCATCAATTAGTCCTAGGAAGAATTTGAGTTGATTTTGATCTTCTGAACTAGGAATAAATCACTGGTATCCTTCAGTTTTTTCTCCTTGTTTTGGAGTGGGAGTAAGGCCTGTTAGTTTGCTATATTGATCCCTCGTCAACACAACAAAGGCATCCATCACCCTCGTTCTTGGGCTTCTATCAAGGGTGTTCCCATCATATACCATTGCAGTACTCGCTCCGGCATCAAGGGAAAGCGCGTTTCGGCAGTTCAGATACTTTTTGAGATAAGCAGGCAGATTTGGAATTGAAATACCTCCTACAACTCCCATATATACGGTCTTTCAGTCTTGTGTTGAACAGATGAAATTCCTTTTTGATGCGCCTTTCATTTTACTATCAATATACTGGTTGTAGGTAGGGACTACATCTTCTCACTCGAGAAGAAGTACTGGAAAGTTTCCAATACCAAAATAGATCTCATCTAATTTATCCTTATTGATATCGCTCCAGAGTCAAATATCGTGTTCACCCGAGTTTTTTTGTACAAAGAAGGGATTCCCTTCCTTATCAAATGAGAAGATCGCTCTGATACTCGTATCTCCTCGGAAAGTACTTCGAGTTTTCCCATCTCAGAGGAAGACTCTTTCAGAGATGGTATGGGTGGTTCTTTTTCCATTGATTTTACAGTTTGAGTAGTCATCTGGACAGAAAAAAGCTCCGTTGATAGCAGTATCTCAGCCAACTTTTTGCGCTAATTCCTCAGTTGTGGCTCCTCCTAGCCCTGCTGGAGATGCGACTACAAAATGCTCTCCATCAAGTCAAACCTTGATAACTCTGATTGCATGGCCTCATCTTTCTTCAATCATGATTTCCTTGTAGGCAAATGAGCTATTGGTTAGTCAAAAGAGGCAAAAAAGGGAGAAAAATCAGAATTTTATTGCTGTTGAAATCTGCATTCTTATACTTCAAAAACAAGATAAAACTTATCAGACACTACCTTCCATCTCTAGTTCTATGAGACGATTGAGTTCTCATGCGTATTCTAGAGGCAGCTGTTTTACAACTCCAGAGATGAAACCATTTACCAAGAGGGACATCGCTTTCTCTTCTTCTAGCCCTCTACTCATCAGGTAAAAAATCTGATGTTCATCAACTTTCCCAGCTGAAGCTTCATGAGAAACGATAGCATCAGCGTTTTCTGACTCAATGACTGGAATTGTCTTACTCACTGATTTATCATCAAGGAGTAGGGCATCACAGTTCACGCCAGAGATCGCTCATTCAGCATTTTTTGCTATTTTTACTAGTCACCTATAGGTAGAGATACCACCTTGTGTAGAGATTGATTTTGAGATAATATTTGACGAAGTATATTTTCCTAAGTGGATAACTTTGGCACCTACATCTTGGTTCTGATTTTTTGAGGCGAGAACTACTGAAAGATTATCTGCTTTTGAATAATCTCACTTGAGAACTGAACAAGGGTAGAGCATAGTTGCACCAGATCAGAGGTTTCAACTCACCCATTCCATGAGTCCATGTTCTTCGACAATCGCTCTTTTGGTGTTAAGATTGTAGGTATTTAATGACCAGTTTTCTACTGATGAATATCTCATTTTCGCGTTTTTACCTACCAAAATCTCAACGCATCCTGCATGTAGAGAGATTGAATTATACTTTGGTGCAGAACATCACTCAATATATTGAGCTTCAGCCTCATCTTCAATCACGATCAGGGTATGCTCAAACTGTCCTCCAGCTACGGTATTCATACGGAAATAAGCCTGAAGTGGTTGCGTGAGTTTTACTCCTTTAGGGACATAGATGAAAGTTCCTCAGCTCCAAACCGCCCCATGCAATGCTGAAAATTTATGGTCGGCAGGAGTAATAACTTTCATAAAGTATTTTTGTACGATATCTGGATATTTAACTACAGCTTCTTTCATGTCTTCAAAGATAATTCCCATATTTGCTCGGGTGTCTTTGATCTTGTGATATACGGCTGTTGAGTCAAACTGTCCTCCAGCTCAGGCCAAATATTTCTGTTCAGCTTCTGGAATCCCTAGTTTTTGAAAGGTAGACTTGATCTCTTCTGGTACGTTCTCCCAGTCGTTAGCATAGGTATCGGTTCAGGTTTTTGGTTTTGCATAGTATACGAGATTATCAAAGTCCAAATCTGAGATATCAGGTCCAAAGTTTGGCATTGCCATTTGCTTAAAAATTTCTAGTGATTGTAGTCTATGATTGAGCATTCGTTCTGGCTCTCCAAGATCAGCAGACATCTTTCTAAGAGTTTCTTCAGTCAGTCCTTTGAGATAAATATCATATTCAATTTGATTTCCTTGTTCAAGATTCATGTTTTTGAGTTTTTCTGAAATATAAAAACTGTCACAACTCTGATTGTATGGAAACCGAGATTTTTCTCAATAGGATTTCTTGGAAAATAGAGAAGAAAGATAAAAGAGAAAAAATCAGATTTTTTCCTTTTCGATACTATAGGTTTTACCTTGCTAGATTTAAGACGCTGATTTTTCTCTTGTGTTTCATTTTTATTTCCCTACACTTGCGGAGATAATTTTTAGATTTTTATTTGAAAATGATCGGAATAGTATTGTGAATTCTGTTTTTTATGTTGCTTGTAGTGTTGCATGAATTTGGACACTTCCTTGCAGCAAAAAAATCTGGAGTAAAAGTAAAAGAATTCTGAATTGGGATTCCTCCAAAAATTTGTACCTTTTGGAAAGACAAGTCTGGGACTGAATATACACTGAACTGGATTCCTCTTGGAGGATTCGTATCGCTGAAGTGAGATGATACTGAGCAAACTATAGAAAGTAAGGATAAGGACAGTTTTCAAAAGGCTAAGCTTTGGAAAAAGGTGATCATTATTTTGGCTGGAGTTACGATGAACCTTTTGATTGCGTTTGTGATCTTTACTGGAATATTTATGGCTGGTATTAAGCCGATTTCTATTCTCCCTGAAACAGTTCATGGTGTGCATCCAGAGAGTTATTTGACCCCAAGTATTTCGTTTTTGGAGAAGGAGGGACTTTTGTCTGGTGAGGCTAAGGATGGTCCAGTAGTTGTTCAAGAAGTACTATCTGGAAGTGCTGCTGAGCTGGCAGGAATTAGTTCAGGAAGCGTGATTACCCATATTAATGGTCGTGAAGTTTCAACCTATACTTTGGTTTCAATTCTTCAGAAATATGCTGGAACAAAGGGAAATCAGATCACCTTTGAAAATGAAGCAGGAGAAAGTCAGACTTCAACCTTTGATTGTGCTGAGAGTTGTACTTTGGGAATTGCATTCCAAAATTATTGAAATATTGAGGTCCTTCCTATTAAATATCCAATTTGAAAGGCTATGCTTGCAGCGCTTAAGGAAATTAAGTGAGAGTGGAATATGACGATTTCGGCTCTCGGATCAATAGGAAGTAAGCTCTTTTCTTTCAATGCAAATTCAAGTAAGGAAGCACTCAACCAATTAACAGGACCTGTTGGAGCGATCAAATTTTGAGAGAGAATTTTTTCTCAGTTCTGAATATTGATTTTCCTTTGATTTGGTGCGATGCTTTCACTAGCGTTGGCGTTCTTCAATGTCTTGCCAATTCCGGCACTTGATGGAGGAAGATTGCTTGCAATTTTGATTCAAGCGATCTTTAGAATCAAGCAGGAGAACTTTTCAAAAGTTGAGGGGCGAATAAATGTAGTCTTCTTCTGGCTTTTGATGTTGATGGGGGTTGTGATTATCTTCAAAGATTTGATAGTATGGCGAGGGGTATCTCTGCCGTTCTTCAAATAATTTTAGCTTATGTAGTGTTGTATGAATATAACAAAAAGAATCTGATTTTTGATCTTATGATCTTTGGTTTTGTCTCTTGGTTTTACTTCTGCTTATTCTGCTCAGACCGAGCAATTTATTGCTTGATTTGAGAAGGAACTTGCGAAAAAGAAGACGGCTGCAGACAAAAAAGCTTATTTAGAGCAGATTGAATCATTGATGAATGATTCAACAATGAAAGAAAAATCTGAATTAAATACGGAACTTCTTGATTGGATTGCAAAAAAACTTGGTAAAAAGACGGCTCAAACTCAGCAAAGTTTCCGTGCCTCAACGACTCCAGAGAGTATCAGAATTGAGTGAGTTGATGCTCAGCAACTTAGAGATGCTTGGCTCTGATGGCATAATTCTCTCAGAGCTGAAAAGGGATTGGAGCCGCTAGCATATCATAGTGAGCTTGAGAGGAGCGCTACTGAGTGGTCAAAAAAACAGGCTGAAACCTGATATGTGGGACACAAGAGAAAAAAAACTGATTGATACTATAATTATTCTTCCGTTCAGCAGCGATTTGCTGATTTGGGAATTAAATTTGTGAGTCTTTGAGGTGGGAAATCTTCTTTTACTGAATCTATGGGATATAGAGGATATTCTTGTTCAGGTGGGGATTGTACAAGCGTAATGATTGACTCAACTAAGAAGAGTTTTGATGCCTTTGTTAAGGAATGACCTGGAGGAGTACATTATAAGGCAATCGTTATGCCACATTTTAAGTATGTCGGAGTCGGATTTGCAGTGAATAGCAAAACGAAAACTGTGTATACTACGATCCACTATGGTACTGATATTTTAGAGTAGAGTTTGGTGTTTAATATATAAAAGATATAAAAAAGGAGCTAAAAAGCTCCTTTTTATAAAATATTCAAAAATTGTATTAAATCAGACTTCTTCCCTTTGTTGTTTTTTCAATTTTCCCGAGCTTGAGCAAAAGTGGCTCAATGTCTTCTTCAAGATTTTTCTCACTCACTCCAAGCTGGACTGCGAGTGTCTTTACTCCGACTGGACGATCAAAATCTGCAAGAATATCAAGATATTTTTTATGGATTGGCATCATTCCTCAGTCGTCAATTTGGCTGTGTTTAAGAAATTCCTCTCGATCTTTACCGGTTAAGATGGGGAGTTGCCTACTAATGAGATAATCTCTGATTTTTATGACAAGGTTGTGGATTTCTCTCGGTACTGATGCTACTTTTTGTACGAATTTTTCCAATAAATCTGGTTCATAATTGACTTGATAATGCTGTAGATAGCGGTCGAGGATTGTCTTTTTTTCCTCTAAATCATAGTCCATAAAATGGAAATGATAGATAAATCTGTTTTTCATTGGTTGAGAAAGTGATTCTGGTTTTGTGGTTGCTCAAACAAGTGTGAATGGATTGATAGGAAGCCTGATACTTCATCATTCTGGCATGAGCATATCAATAACAAAGTCTTCCATTGCGATGTAGAGGACTTCTTCTAATGTTGGTTTGATACGGTGAATTTCGTCGATAAAGAGGATATCTCAGCTTTCTAAGCTATTTAAGAGGCTCACAAGCTCGCTTGGTTTTGTGAGGGCATAACCAGTTACTACTTTGATATTAGTATTCATCTGTTGTGAGATGATCGTTGCCAGTGTGGTTTTTCCGAATCCGCTAGAACCAGAAAATAGAATATGCCCAAGGGGTGCCTCTCTGAGTTTTGCACTTTCAATCGCAGTTTGAAGTACTGATTTAATTGGAGATTGTCAGATAAACTCTGCAAAGCTCTGTGGTCTATGAGAAATAGTTCAGCTAGTGGCGGTTTCAAGCGAGATCTTCTTGATTTCCATAGTTTTTTTGACAAATAAAAATATCGGCATAAATATGCTGAATTTAAAGAAAAAAGCAAGAGAAAAATCAGACTTTTAATCTGATTTTTAGAAATGATAGAATATATTAGTCAAAACTTTTTCTGAGGAAGGAAAAATAAGTCTCATATTCATTATGATTTTTGCAAAATTTCTCAACAGTGAATTCTCCGCTTTGTTTTATGAGGAAAATTCTAGCACTTCATCAGATTTTGATTGTGAAAATGCTTTGAGATTTTTTTTCTAGAGATTGGAAATCAATAGCAGCTCATAAAAGGAGTTCTCTATTGACTTTCTGCTCTCAGAATTCGAGGATTTCTTTTCTGAATCTCTCTCTATTAGTAAAAGTATAGCCACATTTCTCTAACTGATCTAGTACATAGCCTGCGATTTCTTCTGGAGTTTCAAGATTTGGAACTCAGGATTCTTGTTTTCTTTGTGGCTGGATTGTTTCTTTGACTTCTGGAGTAATGATATCTTCTGATTTCTGGAGTATATTCGTATTAGGCTTGTTTTCCTCTCTAATGATCTCTATTCCAAGCTGATCAACCAAATCGAGGAATCTTCACTCATCTTTAGCTTTGATAAGAGGATTTTCTCCTGAAAGGTAATCACTTGTCTTCAATGGTTTTTTATTTTTCTTGAGTCTAGAGAGACGATTTTTGAGTTGCTTTTTTTCTTGTGATGTAAGATCGAAATTGCTGATCTCCTCTTGAATTTTCTCTTCAAGAGCTCTATCTTCTGGGCTTCCTCCTACTTCATCAATAATAGAGGAGAGTTCTAATTTTGGAGTAGGTTCACTACTTTCAGATTTTTGATTTTTCTGTTTCTGAGTAGAAGAGTTGATTTTCCTGAGATATTTTTCATGAATCTCTTTTCTAATCATTTGAAAGAAATACTCAGGAAAGACTCTTTCTATTTCAGATTTTGACTTTTCTAATGCTCTTATAGCGTATCCAAGCGCAAGATCTCTGATATCTGGTGAGGAGTCAAATGCACCATAAAGTTGCTCCTTTCAAGCCGCCAAAAACTGCTTTATAAAAGCTTCCTTTACCATTTTCAAAAAGTTTTTCCCTTGAATGCGGTGGAGGAGTGAATTATTGAGATAATCTTCATAAATTTCAGGTATATCTTGGAAAAATTCATCTCGTAACTCTTTTGTGAGAGCCTTATTTTCATCAAAACGCTGGAGTAGCTGAAGCTGGACAGCTTCATATATTTTTTTAGAGAAATCTACGACATCCTCTGACTGGGAGATTAGTTTCGTGGATTTATTAACAAGAATTCTGACTTCTTCATCGGTTGCAAGTTTTGAAATGAAGATATCAAAAACTCATTCCTCAGCTAGTTTCTTAGCAGCATTGTGTTTTGAATTGGTGAGAATAATTTCTGCAGCATGCCTAAGCATTTTCTCCTCTTCTGGATCTGTCTCCCCATTCCCCAAAGCTGAAAGAGCGCCTTTTAACTTATACGAAACCTCAGTCACGAGATCCTCCTGAGTCCTTTTTACTCAATGCAGAGGTATAACACTAGCATATACCGAGTTACTTTCACTTCAATTTCAAATACTTCTAAGCTCCATTTCTCATCTAAAAATTAAAAAAGAGGAATCTTCTCCTCTCTATTATAATTTTTTTGTTTATATTTGTCAATTTTTGATCTATTTTCACAAAAGCTTCTTTTCTAAAAGATCAAAATCTGAATCAGTCATTCTTGATTTTACTTTTTCTTCAAAGAGTTTCATGATTGGAGAGTCAGATTTTTTTTCTTTTTTTGATATTATCCAGAGTGCTAGTGCCATTTCTTCATTTGTCCCCACACACTCAAAGGGTTTTATTCCCTCAATTCAAAGTAATTCTTTGAAAAGCGGTATGAAATCATTTTTTTCAAAAAGATCTGCTCAAAAAATGTCGTTGACTTCTGATTTTCCAATAAAGGCCCTCAGCATAGTATAGACAAAGGCGCATTTAGGGCACTCTCAGCATCGGAGCTGATCTCAGGTGAGTTTTGTGCAGGTGGTGATATGAAAGTTCCTATTACAACTAGAAAAGGCGTGAAAATATTGAGGGTATTTGCTGAACTCTTGTACGACTTTGATTTCATATCGGTTGCGGATGAGACTTTTACATTCAAAATTTTTCAAAAGATAGGTTTGAGCATAGTTTCTAAAACTCTCCTCAAATTCTGAAGATTTACTTCGTTGATGGTTGATATTGAGTCCGTGGTAGTCAGTATTTCAAAAATCCGCACTTTTTTCTAGTGAGGTAATGACTGATTTGTAGCCATAGAGATAAGAAACGACAGCAGTTACAAAGCAGATAATCCCAGTGATTGGTAGATGGCCGTTGTAATAGCCTTCAGCAAGGAGTTTTTGAATTTGAGGGAGATCGAGTGTCCTCTGAATGATAAGTCTCTTTGCTCAGGTAGGTTCTTGAGCGATCTGGTGGAGGGGATACTCTTTACCAAAAGAAAAGAGATCAAAACTCAGATTTTTTTGTTTTGTGAGTTCAACTGAGACGAGCGAGTCTTTTCCTCATCCAAAGAGGATAAGTACTTTTTCTGCTGAATACTCGAGTGCTGAATCTATATTCTCCTGTTTATTTTCTATAGACAAGAACTGGGCTAGTCCAGTTGGATTGATCTGATTTCTATAAAAAAATTCTCCGAGTCCTTTGATATAAAAATCATGCCAAAAATCTTTCATTGCCTCATTAAGAGCGATTGTCTCAACTACGATTTCAGTTGTGGGATAGAGTTTATAATAACTGACTCCTAGCGCAATATGTAAATGGCTTAAAAGCTGATGAATCGCGGCTGTATCTTGGTTTGTGAGGGGAAAATCAGAAGTATTTTTAAGTGGAGAAAAATTTATGGTTTCAGAAAAGTGCTCCTGATCATCAAAAGCGTAATGAAACTTGGCCTCTAGTGTGTTTTTATCCCACTCAAAATGGCTGATAATAAAACGTGAAAATGGTTTCATTCGTTACGTTAAAGATTAATATTCGATTTTGTCAGATTTTTTTGTCCATTCTTCAAAGACTTTAATTGCATTTTCTCTACCGAGCTGGTGAATAGGGAGAGTTCTTTCCTCAAGCTTCTTTTTAAGTTCTTCGTAGAGAAAATCATCATCAAAACCGATGTCTGCTGCATCTTTTCTGGTGTTCGCGTAGTAGATCGCCTTTGGTCTTGCTCGGTAAATTGCTCCAAGACACATTGGACAAGGTTCACAACTTGTATAAATCTCGCAACCATCAAGTTGGAAAGTACCAAGATTTTTGCAGGCATCTCTGATCGCAACAACTTCAGCATGTGCGGTCGGATCGTTTTCTGAGGTTACGTGATTGGCTCAGGTTCCTACGATTTTCCCATCTTTTACAATAATTGCTCAGAAAGGACCTCACTTTCCAGCTCTCATATTTTCCAAAGAAAGTTCGACTGCTTTTTCCATAAAGTAAGTTTGGTTCATGGCTTATTGTAGTAGTAAATAAAAGGTTGAAATCAGATTTTTTCTCTTGTTTAACTATCATAATCTGCTCAGAAAAATCAAGGAAAATTTTTGATTTAATGTTGATAGGGATATTGTCATCTCTTGATAATTTGGATCTCACCTTACTAGTTGAGTTCGCAAGCAATAATGAAGACTGAGAGGATTTATACTCAACCCCCTCTGTCCTTCGGACATCTCCCCCTATCAGGGGAGAAATGATATAAATTAAACTAGTTTATCAGCTATCTGGATCGCCACGGCTTCGCCTCGCGAAGACCCAGTTTTCGCTCCCTGCTAGGGGAGCTGTCGAGCGTAGCGAGACTGAGGGGCTTTAATATTCAACCCGTCATTGCGAGCAATAGCGAAGCAATCCAGGATGATATACATTCCTTTTTTGATTTCTATCTAGATCGCCACGGCTTCGCCTCGCGATGACAGACTATACGTTATTGCGAACGAATAAAAATAGTGACTTATTTCTTGATTGATTTTAGTCGTTCCTGAGCAGCTGTTTCAAATTTATTTTCACAGGGAATATACAATTCAAGCGGTTTTTGGAGATATTGTTGGTCAGTGTAGTGATTTTTGAAATTGTGGGGATATTTATATTGATGAGCTCAGAGTTTTGTTAGGTGGAAGGGGACTTCTTGAATATCTTGTTTATTGACAAGGTCAAGTGCGGTATTTATCGCATTGTAGGCGGAATTGCTCTTGGGAGAGAGAGCAAGGTAAATTGCAACTTCAGCGAGTGGTATACGAATCTCTGGCATTCAAAGCTCTTTTGCAGCATGAAGAGCGGCAGTTGCGATAGGGAGGGCTTGAGGATTGGCAAGTCAAATATCCTCAGCAGCGAGAGTAGTCAGTCTTCTAGCGATATATTCTGGATCTTCTCATCATGCAAGCATCTTTGCGAGCCAATATATTGCGGCGTCTGGATCGCTCCCTCTGATACTTTTGATCATAGCAGAAATGGTATTATATTTATCTTCGGTTTTATGGTAGGATTTATTGGTTGGGATCAGATTTTTTATCTCTTCTAAACTAAGCTTTTGATCAACTTTGCTGATAAGTTCCAGGAGATTGATTGCAGATCTTGCATCTCACTCGGTACTTTCTGAAAGAAAGGTCAAAATTTCGTCAGAAAATCAGAATTTTTCTTTTTGATCTATGGCCTTTAGAATATTAAAAAGCTCAGTTTCACTTAGTCTTTTGAATTCAAAACATAAACATCTTGAGAGAAGCGCATTGTTGAGGTTATAATAGGGATTTTCAGTAGTAGCTCAAATAAGGATGAAATGCCCAAGCTCTAAATCTTCCAAAAGTGCGTCTTGCTGGAGCTTGTTGAACCTATGGATTTCATCTAAAAAGACTAAAGTCTGACTGCCTTCAACGTCTCGCCTTTTTTGTGCGGTTTGAGAGATATTTTTGATATCAGTTGTAGAGGCCTTAGTCGCATTCAGATAGACATATTCATACTTGAGAAGCTTAGAAATGAGTTCAGCGAGGGTTGTTTTCCCAGTTCATGGATTCCCTCGAAAAATTGCATTGATGAAATTCCCTTTTTGTATAAAGGGTCTGAGTATTCATTTTTCTCAGATCAAATGCGCTTGCCCAAAAAACTCGCTTAATTGCTTGGGGCGGTATTTGAGAGCGAGAGGAAGCGGTTTTTGAGCTGGATTTGAGAAAAGATTCATTAAAATATGAGGAAAGAGAATAAAAGTCAGATTTTTTTAATGTTGTATATTTAAGAGTTAAAATCAAGAATTTTTTGACAATAAATAAAATTGGGGTATAATTAAGGAGATTTATATTCTTATATTTGTAGGATGGGAAATTTTGAAGCATTTTCACAGGACAGTACTGAGATCAAGGAAATTGATTGGGTGCAGCAACAAGTAAAGGCTGAACTCCAGGATTTGCAAAAAGAGAGTTTTTACACTACTTGAGAAGATGGAAAAGTTAACTATGATATGGATGCTGTAAAAAACTATCTAACAACTATCCAGCAAAAAAACTGGTCAGATTTGACTTCAAAAAATAGCTCTGCATGGATCATGGCAGTACAGATTGCTCTTGAGAAGAGAGGGATTGATGTCGGGAAAGTCGATGGGATTTTTGGTGCTGGGACAAGGGCTGCTGTGAGAACATTCCAAGAGGAAAATAAAATTAATGCAGATGGTTTGCCTGGTCCTCAGACTATTGCGAAATTATTAGAATGAGAAGATAAAAAGCCAGAATGAGAAGATAAAAAGCCAGAATGAGAAGAT
>CAUVLQ010000010.1:0-44637 GCA_963552955.1 uncultured bacterium | reverse complement strand
CAGAACTTCTTATTGAGAAAGGGAATTGATCTGCTCTCGCAGACAATTTAGAGAAGTTTGAGGGACTTGATTATAAAAAAATCGCAGAACTTCTTATTGAAAAAGAGGATTGATCTGCTCTCGCAGACAATTTAGAGAAATTTGAGGGACTTGACCATAAAAAAATCGCAGAACTTCTTATTGAGAAAGGGAATTGATCTGCTCTCGCAGACAATTTAGAGAAATTTGAGGGACTTGATTATCAAAAAATCGCAGAACTTCTTATTGAAAAAGAGGATTGATTTACTGTCAGAGTTTTCATACACAACTTAAAAAAGTTTGAAAAACTTGACTCAGAGACTGTAGAACTCCTTATTAAGAAAGTGAGAGAAGCAGAACAAAGAAAAAATGATTAGACCGAAGATCATTAGCATCAACTCAATGAATACTTAAGAAAATTCAAATAATACAAAAAACCGCCAATGGCGGTTTTTCTTATCCTAAAATACCATACTACAACTGAGAAATTACCCACTTTACGACCTCTGCTAAATCAGCCTTCTCTAAATCTCACTGATACTGACTCAAAATCGCCTTCACATTCTGCCCATCATAGCCAAGATTCTTCAGAGACTTTACAACCGCTTTAAAAAGTTTTTGATTCACATCAATACTTGAAGCCTGAGAGAGCTGAAAGTTCCCTTTAAGTTCAAGGATAATTTTTTTCGCCAATTTTGGACCAATTCACGGAATTGACTGGAAAAGCTTGGTATCGAGATTTTCTATCGCCTCAGCAAGCTCTCAAATTGGGATTTGTGCAATCTGGAAAGCCGTCTTTGGACCCACTCCAGAAACCCTAAGCATTTGCTCAAAATTTTGTTTTTGCTCTAAAGTATCAAAAGCAAAGTAAAAAACTGACTTTTTCCCCTCATCTAAATACGGATACAAGAAAAATTCTCCCTCTGACTGCCCTCCTGCATATGCAACTTGAACTCCAAACATTTCAGTCAAAATAAAACAGTCAGATTGATTCCTCCTAACCTTTCCTTTGATATAATGAAACATTTAACTTACAAAAAACAAAATAAAGCTGATTTTTCTTTCATTTTCACCCATAAAACTAGACTTAATAAGAGTAAAAATACGATCCTAAAATACCTTTTTTTCAGTGAATTACAAGCAAAAAATCTGATCGCCAAAAATTGACATTTCACAAAAACCAGATATAATATAGTAAATTTATTTCTTGAATAGTAAGAAAATGAATAGACTACACTCAAGAGCAGAAATCAATCCTGAACATCCTCGCATAAATAAACGTAGTGAGCTTCAACAACAATACAGAGACGAACTCGCTAAGGCACTTACGGCAACCCGTAAAGAGAAAAATGCTTGGGAAAATGGAACTGCATATCGTATGCTAAAAGGAGCAAAGCAGACCGATGAATATCATTTTGCCGAGAAGGGAATAAAGATGACCCCTGCCATCACAGAACTATTGAATACCCCAAATGATATGCCAGATTCTGAATTTTTGAAAAAACTAGAAGCAATACCTGATCTAAATGAAAATCTAGCTAAAGCACTCATCATAAGTGGAAAATGATGGGCTGTAGCTCAAAAGCTGGATAAATTTCAAGGGCTTGATCACGGGAAAATCGCTGATTTTTTTATCAAATATGGACAAGGGAGACTTGTTGCAGAAAATCTAGAGAAATTTCAGGGGCTCGATCACCAAAAAATCGCAGAAACACTCATTGAAAATAAGCTCTGAGGTGCCGTAGCTGAGAATTTAGAGAAATTTCAAGGATTAAATCACCGAGAAGTCGCAAAAAAGCTCCTTGAAAATAAAAAATGAGAATATTTAGCTCAAAATCTGGAGAAATTCGAAGGAATCGACTATAATCAGCTCGCTGACATCTTGATAGAAAAGGGAAATCTCCATGCCTTAACTGAAAACTTGGAAAAATTTCAAGGACTTGATCGTCAAAAGTTTGCAGAGAAATTATTTGAGCATAGAAAGTGAAGATATATCGCACAGAATCTAGAAAAATTCGAGGGACTCGATCATCAAGAACTCGCTGATAGATTGATTCAAGCTGGAGATGCTCAATATGTAGCCGAAAACATGGAAAAATTCAAAGGAGTAAATCATAATCAGATTGCAGAAAAACTTAGTAAAGCTTGAAAGATGAGATATGTGGCTCAATACTTAGAAAAATTCAAGAGACTTGAGAAATCAGTCAAAGAAGAACTGCTCTATGAATGATTTAAAAAGGAAGTCAATGCAAATCCACAAGCCTTTGAAGAAAAAAACAAAACCGCCTAAAGCGGTTTTTTATATTCCAAGAAAAGTCCCTCTTATTGTAAAGAATCTAAAATCTGATTTTTACTTTTTTTACATTTTTTATATTGAAATCACACTCAAAAATCCTATATATAAGGCATCATTTTATTTATTAGCGAGTTATTACCATGCACATGATTCATGATATTGCTACCTATGCAGACCAAGAAAATGGAGTTCTTAATGTTGTTATCGACATTCCTGCTGGATCAAACAATAAATACGAATATGATCACGATTTAGGATGTTTTACACTTGATCGTGTAGTTCATCATAGTATGTTCTATCCATTTAACTATGGATTCTTGCCACAAACTCTTTCTAAAGATGGAGATCCTTGTGATGTGTGCCTCTACACTACAAATCCTCTTTTCACTGGTTGCGTAGTAAAGGCAAGACCTATCGGTATCCTTTATACCTCAGATGATGCTGGAGATGATCCAAAGATCATTGCAGTGCCAATCAGCAAAGTAGACCCTAGACGAGATGAGGTAAAAACTATCGAAGATCTCGGAGCTCACAAAAAGGAAGAATTAGAAATCTTCTTTAAAGAAATCAAGAGACTTGAGCACAAAAAATACGATAAAATTCAGATCAGAGGTTTTGGAGATCTCAATGATGTTGCTGAAGAGCTCACAACCTCTATCAAAAGATATCAAGAAGAAGATAAGCATTAGTTTATATACTCAATCTTAATAGAAAGAAGACAAAAATCAGAATTTTGTTTTCTTTTTTTATACCTTGACTACGAGATGATGTCAGCGAATAAATCCTCAGTTTCAACTAAAAGAATACTCTCTTTTATCTGAGAAAACTACAAAGCCTATCCGATCCGATGAATTTTTGCGATACTTTTCAGAACACTCACGATCGCTCTAGCGACTGTACCTGCTCTATATTATAAAGATATCATCAATATCCTCTCACAAACACAAGTCGCAACAAGTGAAATTGCTCAACATGGAATCAGCATATTACTCATCATCCTCTGGATAAAATTAGTCCAATTCATATTTTATAGAGTATATGACTATATTATCATTACTTTTGAGATGAATATCCAAGAGAAGCTCTATAATCAAATTTTCAGCTACCTACATCAGCATTCTTTCCAATTCTTTGCAAATAACTTTTCTGGATCCCTTATCAGTAAGGTAAGAAAGTGCGTGAGCGGTTTAGAAAGGTTTACAGATATGCTTTCTTGGAATGTCCTACCATTTATCTTAAACCTAATCTTAGTAGTTGGAATCATCGCAGTACAAAATATTCGAATTGCAATCAGTATCTTCATTTGAGTTACGGTATTTTCAATCATCCAATATCAGCTCCATAACTGGCTTCATCCCTACCAAGAAAAAGCTAACCAACTTGATTCTGAACTTGGATGACTCTTATCAGATACTATAACCAACAACTTAACTATCAAGCTATTCGCTTCTCTTCCTAGAGAGCAAAAAGCCTTTTCTTCACTCAATCACGACACCGTTCAGGCTAGGAAACTGCAATATTATAAGTCAATGCGAATCTGGGGATTCTCAGCGTTTTTCGGACTAGTACTAGAAATCACAATTATGTACGCAGCTATTCGCCTTTGGTGAATGTGAATCTTTGAAATCGGAGTAATCGTACTCATTCAAACCTATGTTCTCAAGATCATTGAAGAGCTACGAGGTATCGGAATGACATTTAGAAGCTTCTTTAGAAATATTAGTGAAATCTGAGAAATGGTTGAGATTCTAGATACTCCGCATGAAGTCATCGACAACTCAGACAAAAAACTTAAAGTAAAAGAGGGAGAAATCAGATTTGAAAAGGTCGATTTTAGCTATGGAGAAAATCAGATTTTTAATGCTCTTGATCTCACAATCAAGCCAGGAGAAAGAGTAGCTCTCGTCTGAGAATCTGGTAGCTGAAAAACAACAATTACCAAGTTGCTTTTCAGATTTTATGATCTTCAAGGAGGAGAAATCCTAATTGATAATCAAAATATTGCGAATGTTACACAAAATTCTCTCAGAGAAAATATTTCAATGATCCCGCAAGAACCAGTCCTCTTCCACAGAAGCATCAGAGACAATATTGCCTACGGTAAACCGAATGCAACCGAGCAAGAGATCATCGCTGCATCAAAGATGGCAAGATGCCATGAATTCATCTGATCCCTCAAAGATAGATATGATACGCTCGTTTGAGAGAGAGGTATCAAACTCTCATGAGGAGAAAGACAAAGAGTTGCAATCGCCAGAGCAATCCTAGAAAATAGACAGATTATCGTAATGGACGAGGCAACCTCAGCTCTTGATAGTGAGTCAGAATTCCTCATCCAAGAGGCTATCAATGAACTCATGCAAAATAAAACCGTACTGATCATTGCCCACAGACTCTCAACAATTATGAAGATGGATAAAATAATTGTCATGCACCAGTGAAAAATCATCGAAAAAGGTTCTCATCAAGAACTTCTACTCAATAAGGATGGAACCTATAGAAAACTTCGAGATATCCAGTCTGGAGGATTTATTTGAAAATGCTAAAATGACGGCCCCCACTACTGATCTTGATAAATATGAGAATGCGCTATATCATGAAATCTTTATCAAAGAAGAATATGCTATAGCAAAACCAACTATCCAAAAGGCAAAAACAATTTTGGATATCTGAGGGCATATCTGACTTTTCTCTGAACGATGTTTGCATCTCAATCCCAAAGTTCATATTCACTACTTCGAGCCATTTGAACGTTTAGTAAAAAAAGCAAAAATCAGACTTCAATCTTTTTCATCTCAGATTACTTTCAATCCATTTTGAATTGCAAAGACTCCTTGAACATATGATTTTCTCTTAAACGAGAGAAAAACAATGCAGTCAAGTCAGTATTCATCATTTCTCAATCCCGAAGGAAAACTTGAAAAAGTAGAGTGCAAAAACCTCAATCACTACCTCAAAGATCAAAAAATCTGAGCGATTGATCTACTTAAGCTGGATATCGAGGGGATGGAATTTGAGGTCCTCTTTGATATTCAAGAAGAAAACCGAGAAAAAATTCAAGCCATACTCTGTGAAATTCACCTCCTCTCACCAACAGATGAAGAAAAATTTCCAGACCTTATCTCACTTTTAAAATCACACTTTACTCATGTAGAGCGAAATCCAAGTCCTTATAGTGAAAAGATCTGACTTTGCTTTTGCTATAAAAAAGAGTAGACTCTTATTATCTTTATTCTTATTTGATAATGAGTATGCAGAAAAATCTCAAACTCTACAATATCTTCTTTCCTTTCCGGAGTTTATTTCTCTTTCCCCCATTTTTTCTCCTTAGTCTACCTGTAAACTTCTTGATTGATTCAGTAGTCTTCCTCTTGGCAGTAAAGACTCTAAAGCTTCCAAATCTAAAAAATATCTACAAAAAAAGTATTTGGAAAATACGAGGATTTGGATTCCTAGCGGATATCATAGGTGCAATATTCCTCTTCCTCTCAAACTACATAAAAGATCGATTAGAACTGTCTGACGCATTTTTAGTAGGAGTAAACTATAATCCTCGAGGACATCGAGCCTCACTGCTATGGACAATTATCGCACTTCTAATCTCAGGTTTCTTAATCTTTTACTTTAACTACCGTTGGAGTTTCTCAGAGATCAATCTTTCAGATCAAGACAAGAGAAAAATCGCCCTTAGATTAGCGATATTCACTGCTCCCTATATTTTTCTTGTTTCACTAAGCCGATTTTGAAGATAATACCAAAAATCTTATTTTATATATGTCAATATCAGAAAAGCAATTCTCATCACAAAAAAATCAAATACATCAGTTCTCAAAAGACCTTTTTCAATCTATAAAAAACACTCAAAAATCTGAAAAAATCTCTTTTTTACTCTTGAAAATCAGGAGATATCTACTATTATAATAAACGTACAAAGTACTTTTTATATCTTATTTTGTTACAACAATGACAAAGACAGCTCTTATTGCTAGCTTGGCTACTGAACTTGGAGTTTCTAAGAAATTAGCTGCTGAACTAGTTAACGCATTCATCGAAACAGTTATTACTGGTGTTAAGAAGACTGGTGAAGTTAGAGTTCAAGGTTTCGGAACTTTCAAGGCTTCAAAGAGAAAGGCTAGAGAAGGAGTTAATCCTCAAGATCCTTCAAAGAAGATTAAGATCCCTGCAATGAAGGTTGTTACTTTCAAGGCTGGTTCTGACTTCAAGGCTGCTGTTAAATAATTATCTTATAAAATAAGATCAAAAGTCTGACTTTCGAGTCAGATTTTTTTGTTATCTATTTTTTTACTAACACTGCCTATAGAGAAACCTACCTTGACATTTACTCATAAAAGAATATAGTACTAATATAAATCAAAAAAAACAATAAACAAAAAATATCATGGAAACAACAGTCAAACTTAGCTCTAACTATGAAAGTTTCTGGATTAGAGCAATTCGAATCTGTGTGTGGACTGCCACACTAATTGTCTTTTTTCTGATATTTTTAGAGTCCTGGAAATTTAATGCAGTCTTAGGTGGAATATTTCCTGTCGTGATGCTCCTTTCAACACTCCCAATGCTTATGGGAGCTGCGAATGAATTTCACAATAAAATATCCCACCTCCTTGGTATAACATGCTTTACAACAATAAATCCGTTGGTTGTATGCTATATTACAAATCCCTCAATAGATTTTGAAGAGATCGCAATACTGACGTTCTGGGGACTTTTACTCCTTGGCTATCTCACTTTAGACCAAACACTCCTAAGGAGAGGTACTATTAAACTCATTTCAGAAACTCAAGCCTGCCTACAAAGAAGGTGGTTATATTATCGGATTATCGAGCATGAGATCGTGAAAGAGTATAAGTATGACAGGGAAAAACTGGGAGAGGAAGAACTCCAAATGTTAAAGGAAATTCCTGATGATTTTAGTAGAGACTCATTATTACATCCGCACTATAATGAAATAGCAACGTGGAAAAATAATCTCGACAAACTAAAAGCAAAGATTTCTAGGATCAATGAAAAAATTAGACAATTAGAAAAAGCAAAAGAAAAAATCGGCTGTTTTTATTAAACAGCCTTTTTCTATTCAAAACAGATTAAAGGTTGCAATTTAAGAGGACTTGAATATGCTGTAAGATGTTTTTTAGCTTTCATTACACGAAAGAGTCACTATGCCAAAATCTACTACAAAAACAGGAAAATCAGCAAAAACTTCACAAAAAACACAAAAAGAAAAATCAGATTTTTCTCACTTTTTTGATCAAGGATCTCTCGTTTTTGAATGAATCAGAGTAAATAACCTCAAAAATATCGATCTCACACTCCCAAAAAACAAACTCATTACCATTACTTGAGTGAGCTGATCAGGGAAATCCTCTCTAGCATTTCAAACCATATATAAAGAGGGACAATATAGATATATTGAATCACTTTCCAGCTATCTTAGACAATTTTTTAATCTCTGAGATAGACCTGAGATTGACTACTGTAGCGGACTCTCCCCTGCTATTGCAATTGAGCAAAATAAAAGAGTCTGAAATTCAAGATCTACAGTAGGGACTCTCACTGAAATTGATGATTATATCAGACTACTTTTCGCAAAATTAGGAGATACCTATTGCTGGAACTGTGGAAGCAAAATCAAACCACAAACTGTTGATCAAATTTTGCACACAATGAAAGAAATCTACAGCAACCAAAGGATCTATCTCCTAAAGGAGAGCTGAAGTTTCTCTACAAAAGCCGATCTGCTCAAATTTGTAAAAACAAACAAGCAAAAAGTTGAAAAGGGAGGTGGTTTTACAAGATATCTCCTTGTTTCTCAAAATCCAGAAAAAGCTGATCCTATCGAATATTTCTACCTCGAAGATCCTCAAATTCCAACTGACTATTTTCCAATCAATAGCTATGGAATCTTTGACCGTGTAACCTTGGAAGAGCAAAAAGTCTGAAGACTCAAAGAGGATATCATCAAAATCCTCTCAGAGACTAAGAAATTTGGAGTCTATCTAGCAGAAAAAAACACAACAAACGAGCCTACTTCTCAAAAACAAGTAGAAGCTAATTTTTGATCAGGAATTGAAATCACACAAGCAAAAAAAAGCAAAAAATCTGATTCAAAAGCCGATGGTCAAGAAATTAACCAATGAACTCACATTCAGCGATTCACTGACAAAATGTATTGTCCAAACTGCAATATTACCTATCCAGAATTCACCACACAGCACTTCTCTCCTAATAGACAAGAAGGAGCATGTAGCCACTGTCTTGGAATCTGAGAAATTCTCCAAGTCGACTATAATAAAGTAATAGATCCTGCAAGTCCACTAATAGATGCCATTCTTCCATGGAGAGATAGCAATCTAGGACAGTGAGTCCTCAAAAAACTCTGCGAAAAATATAGTATGGATCCCGAAAAAAAACGAGCAGAACAGCCAGAGCGATTTCTCAATGTTGTTATTGAAGGAGATCAAGAACTTTTAAGAATCAACACCTGAGGGAAATACACAAGTATCAAATACAATGGAATCGAAGAAATCATCAAAGACCAATATGTAAAAGGACTTTTGACGGTTGACTTTCAGGCAATGCTCAATATGAAGACCTGTCCTCACTGTTTCGGTTCAAGACTAAAAAAAGAGAGTCTTCATTGCTTTTTAACAATTAAAAAGGAAGATATTGGAAAAAAATCTGACTTCTCAAACCTTTTACCTACACTTTTCACTCAACAAGAAGGATTACCCTTTGCTCAACCCGAAGATCAAGATCTGATAAAATTTAATATCCGAGATCTTCAAAAAATTGAGCTTAACGAACTTGTAAATCTTCTAGAACTCTATAAATCCACAAGTGAAAAGCCGATAAACCTCCTTGAAAGAATCCTCAATCCACTCCTAGACAGGGCAAAAACAATCCAAGAACTTGGACTCGGATACCTCATGCT
This sequence comes from uncultured bacterium, assembly GCA_963552955.1. Lineage (GTDB taxonomy): Bacteria > Patescibacteriota > Gracilibacteria > Absconditabacterales > Absconditicoccaceae > HOT-345. The sequence goes on along the minus strand of CAUVLQ010000010.1, from coordinate 35,371 downwards.
AACTAGAGGTGTTGATACTCTTTCTGGAGGAGAAATTCAGAGATTAAGACTCGCAAAACAGCTCTGAAATAAGCTCACAGGGATCATCTATGTTTTGGATGAGCCGACTATTGGGCTTGATACCTGAGAAATCAAAAAAGCAATCGTCTCCATCAACAAACTCAAAGAAATGGGGAATACTATCATCGTTGTAGAACATAACGAGGAATTTATTAGAGCATCGGACCGAATAGTAGAAATCTGACCTTGAGCATGAGATTTCGGTTGAGAACTCATCTTTAATGGTAGTTACGAAGAATTTACAAAGACAAGAACACTGACTTCAGATTTCATTACCTGAAAAAGAAAGGTCAGTATAGATTTCTCTCATACTCCAAGCAAGAAACGAGTAGATATCAGAAAGGCCAGCAAATTTAATCTCAAAAATATTGATGTAAAATTCAATCTCTGAAGTTTTACAGTGATTACAGGACCTTCTGGAGCTGGAAAAACAACATTAATGTATACGACACTCTTCAGATTTCTTAATGATAGACAAAAATTTGTTCAGAGTTATATCAGGCTTCAACTTTTGAAAAAAGGACTCACTTGGGAGGAAATCCTGGCCGCACCCGTAATGAGAGCTGAGGAATATGCCCACTTTGAAAACCTTGCACTCCAAGAGTTCTATCAAGATATCTGAGTAGAAAGAGTAACGGGACAAGAAGAAATTAAAAACACCATCTACGTAGACCAATCTAGCATTGGGAAAACACCAAGAAGTTGTCCTGCCACCTTTGTAAATGTCTTTGATAAAATTAGGCTCCTCTATGCTGGAACCAGTGATGCCAAATACCTTGGCTTTAACAATTCCCATTTCAGTTTTAACTCAGACAAAGGTGCCTGCCCTGCTTGTAATGGATACGGATACAAAAAAATTGAACTTCAATTCCTGCCTGATACCTATGTTCCATGTGAACTTTGTCAGGGGAAAAGATATAAACCTGAAATCCTATGAATTACTTGGAGAGGAAAAACGATTAGCCAAGTCCTTGATATGTATATTGATGAAGCATTAGACTTTTTCTCAGAAATGGATCATATCAAACAAGAACTCGAGCTTATGGTAGAAATCGGACTCGGTTATCTTAAAATGGGACAACCGGCACATACCCTTTCTGGAGGAGAATCCCAAAGACTCAAACTCGTAAAACACCTCCTCAAAGAATATAGATGAAATACCGTATACTTCCTTGATGAGCCAACAGTAGGACTCCATCCAGCAGACATTGAAAAGCTGTTGAAGGTGATCAAGAGGTTCCTTGAAAAGGGAGATACCATCTTGATGATTGAACACGATGAAGATATCCTTCAGTTCGCTGATCATATTATCAGATTAGATAATGGACAACTCGTAAAATCTAAATAAATTCAACATAAAAAAGAAAAACCTGATACTATCTCAGGTTTTTTTCATTTTTTTATCTTAAAGATACTATTTTACTTCTTAATCACCGCTTCAATCGCAGCAAACATTCCTTCTCCATCCTCGTTGATGATGATATATACCTCATCACCTGGCTTTCCATGATGGAAATTTACAGCAGCTTGATTGAGGAAATAAATCTGACCTTCCTCTGAGTGAGCAGTAAATTTTTGATCATCAGTCTTTGAAAGAATCGCCTTCAAATGCTTTCTTCCTGCTGGTTTAATCAATTTATAAATCATCTTTCCCTCTGGAGTAATTTTAAGCTTAAGGGTATCCCCAGGGATCAACTTAGTTTTACTTGAGTAATTGAGCGGAACAAGGTACTTCTTTTGATCTACTCAAACCATGTAATATCCATCAAAAATTCCCTCAATTACTTCCATTTCTTCATCAGTATACGCTTCTCTAAGCTCATTAGCTTCTGCTTCACCAAGACCAAGACTTGATGGATCCAAAGAATTTGGATCATTAGGATCAAAGTTTGCAAGCTGACTTACAGCAACCTTCACTCTCTTGAGTTCTAGTGATACCTTAGTCAAAGCATTCTGAGTAAATTGGAGGAGTTGCTGATAGTCTTTCAATAAATCCTCTGTTGTTTTTGTTTTTGTCATTGCAGTTTGTTGTTAGATGATAAATATTGCGATATCATTATATCGATTTTTGTCAAGATTGCAATTTTTTATGAGAGTTTTTTAGAGATGAAATTTTCCTTAGTTATGAAGCTAGAAAAGAAAAAGAAACCTGAGTCTCATTTCAGATTTCTCTCCTTCTTTTTAATCAGATATATTTACTTTTCCTGCTCAACTTCCTGATTTTTAACCACAACCTGCACTTCTCAAATTACATTCCTCTTAACCCAAAGCACCTTAAATTCAAGAGTACTATGCGTTTTATTTTCCAAATCATCATGCAGATGAATATCTAAGCTAATTTTCTCTCAACTACTTGGAAATCTCTCAAAAGAACTCGTAATAAAGTAACTCAAAGTTTCTGCCTCATACTCATCATCCAACTCAATTTCATCTGGATGGAGACCAAGCACATTCAATAGCTCATCCATTCTTACATACGACTGACAAATGAGAGTTCAATCCTCATTTTTCTTGATCGGAGTAAGTTCTTCATCAGACTCATCTTGAATCTCTCAAAATACTTCCTCAATAATATCTTCCAAGCTCACAATTCCATCAACTCCCCCATACTCATCTAATACCACAGCAATATGCTTATGCGTCTTTTGAAATTTTTGAAGAAGCGAATCAATAGGCTGACTACGAGGAACCTTAATAATTGGATTAAGCGTCAATTGTGAAAGTAATGTTGATCAAGAATGTTCCTTTTTAAGCCTCAAAAGCTCCTTAAGCGTAACAATCCTATCTATCGTATCAATACTCTCATGATACACAGGAATACGAGAATAATGGTATCCACTGAGTTTTTCTATCGCATCATCCAAACTACACTGATCATCTATAGACTTAATCTTGATTCTTGGAGTCATAATCTCCTCCGCAGTCAATTCATCCAAAGTCAAAAGCTTCTTAATCTTTTGATCCTCTCAGTCAGTAAAGACACCAGCTTTTTTAGAAAGCTCAATAAAAGCCTCCAAATCTGACTCACTAATCAGATTTTTCCTCTCCTTCTTTGTTAATCCCTTCATCATTCGCTCCAAAACAAATATCAATGGGAAGAGCACCTTTATCAATATCGTATAAATAGGAGCAATACTCAGCGATATTCTCTCTGCATGACGCGTTGCAAGGGTTTTTGGGAATATTTCTCAGAACAAAAGCACCAAAATCGTCACAACAGCAGTTGCAATAGAGACAACTAATGTCTGATCAAACTGCACTTTAGCTGCAATGTCCATCGCAATCACAGTCGCCAAAGAAGCAGCAAAAATATTTACGATATTATTTCAAATTAAGATTGCTATTAGAACCCTTTCTGGCTTGAGTTTAAGCTTATAAAGAGACTTTGCTCAGCTTTTTTTCTCTTTCAAGAAGACTGAAGCCTTGTGCATTGGCACTGAAGTAAAAGCCGTCTCACTCGCAGAGAAAAACATTGACAAGAAAATTAAAATCACAAAGAGCAAAAGCGATAAGGGGTCCATCTTTAGACAAACAACATAAAAAGAATAAAAAAACTGAACATATTTCACAAAAACTCTAAACTTACGGTTCAAATATAGCTATCCGAACTCAAATTGCAAGTCCGTCTTGAAAAACCGTTTTCTAACCTCTCCTACTGCATATCAAAACTGTATCCCTTATGATCAGAACCTGGAAATTGTACAGTTTGAATACCATCTACGGCAACTTTAGGACTGATAAATACATGATCAATATGACTTTCTATAGGCAAAGCAAATGCTAAAATACGCTTAAGACGAGCAGAAAGTGTTGGTAATTCTTTCTCCATTTTCAAAAGTCTAGAAGCACTTCGTGTCATCATAAATGGGAAACGAGCCGTAGTATTTCTAAGAATTCAATCAATCTTTTGAGCAAACTGCTGATAATATATTGACCACGGGCTCACATTAAAATCTCAAATAACAAGTACTTTTTCTCTTGTTTGTGAATGATACGTTTTTGAAAGATCCTCTGCTAAAGAGTTCAACTGTACATTCCTTCTCTGGAAATGTGCTAAACTGGTCGGAGAAGTTGTATGTATCAAATACACCTGATATATATTATCTCACCTCGTCATTTGAACGTGCAAATATCCTCGCTCACCTTTCTCAAAGGTCTTTGAGACATTTCTCAGTGGATATTTACTAAATATAGCGCTTCAAATCTGACCTTTTACACTCATATTCATAATTTTATAAGGATAGTCTTTTTCAAGCATTTTTCAGAGATTATCCTGATGATGCTGACTATATTCTACAAAAAGAATTAAATCTGATTTCTTATCTTTTATAATCTCATAAATCTCCTGATACTCACTATTTTCCTTGTAAAGATTTGAATAGATCACCCTTATTGGATTATCTGTCTGATGCGGATTCCTGCTTTCTAATCCATAAAAATGCAAAAACTGTGCCAAAAATCCCCAAAAAAGCCCAATAAATCAGATCATAATCCAAAATTCAATCGTAGAAAAGAACTTATCTGAAGCAACTTTAAAAAAAGAAAAAATTGAAATTATAAGTCCTATAAAAAATACAACCATCCAATATGGCAAAAAACTCATTGCAAGCTCTCAATAATACTCTCCTCTACCAAAATATACAACACCTCACAAAATAACCACCAAAGCCAAGAAAATACGCATATTCTCATTCTTATAGATAAAGACTTACCCGATAATAGGAATTTTCTTGAAAAAGGCAACCTTTGTTTATCTGCATAAACAATGAAATTCTCAAGCCGGCAATCTAAGAAAACAAAAAAACAGGTGGAGACTACCTGCCTTTTTTATCTTGAGTTTTTACACAGAGCATTGTTTTACTTAATTGCGATTTCATCGATCATCATATGCAAACTTTGATCTATTTCTCTCAATCCATATTCAAAATTATTTCTAATCATTCCATTTTCCCTCATCAAAGTATTGAGTTTATCAGACAATTCCTGCATTCCAGACAAAAACAACTCTAAATCATACTGAGAACGAATAAGTCAGTTTTTAATTTCTTTTTGAAGTCTAGCAGTATAAAGTCTAAGCTGAACAAGCGTTTTAATCACAACATCTACATATTCAGTATCAAAATCCTGAACAATCCCTCCTCCATATTGGCTTGTTGCTTCTCTAGTACAATCTAAAGCTCCAATCAAAGCATCACAAGTAGAAGCAATCTTATCCAAAAGAGTGTTCATTTTAGTTGTTGTACTTGCAACGGTATTGAGACTGTTTAATTCGTTCATTTTTAGATTCTGATAGAGAGTAAAATATAACACTTCAATTATACACGACTTTTTACAAAAAACAAAAAAATCTGATTTCTTATTTCTTTTTCAACTTCTCATTTTCGTTTTTTATGATATTATGTATTTTTTAGCATAACTTGATAGGAGATAACTAGAGTTCATAAAAAATAAAAAACTTCTTTCCTGCCCTACAGCTACATAATCATCACTTGAAAATTCAGATCAAAACCATACAAATAAACAAATTTTTTAACCTTTTGCATACAAAACCACATGCAAATATTAAAATATTGATGGATCAGTCTAGGAGCCATATTTCTCACAACACCAGCTTTTGCAAGCACAGGGCTAGACTCCTCTATTGAATGGACAAACTATAGATCATGTATTGATTTAACAACGTCTCTTAAAAAATATCTCGCAAGTGCTGAACTATCTGCACGATTATCGAAGAGTAATTATGCTAAGTCAGACAAGTCTCCTCTAATAAACCAACAAACTACCTCACAAACCTATTTTTCTTATTTAGATAAAAATCAGCAGCTCCTCTATCTTTTCAAATGAGCCCAAGAATCTAAAACCAATACTATAAATATTGCAATCCCAACACTTTTAGCGAAATTCCACCTGCCAAAATCACGAAAACATATTCAGACTTTTTTTTATCAAGATAAAAAGCTGATTATCTCAGCAGAAGAAAATCAAAATTCTCTAATCGCTATCTATACTATTGAGGATAAATCATTTAAGCCACTCAAATACTATAAAATGAGTGGTCCATTTAAACAAGCTCAACTAGTATGAGATAAGTTCTACCTCATCACACAAAAACAAACAACCAAAGACAGCTTAGAGGCACTCCTCAAAGCAAATTGAGAAGACAACAATTTTTTCCCAAAACTTGAACAAGCAATCAAATACTGACTCAAAACCACAATAATTTCACAAGCAACTTGTCAAAAAATTGCTCACAATATTACTGATGGAGAATTACCAAATTTGACCTCACTAGCAATTTTCAATCTTAACAGTCTAGATACTCAGCCAGAAATCAAACATTTCCTAGGACAACTGAACCTTATTGCCATCTGACCAGAGTATCTCTATTTTCTAAAACCACATAACAATACAGACATCACCTGCAAAAATTGTTCTCAAAAAGCTGAATGAAGCTGAGAAAAAACACTTATTCAGTGATTTTCACTTGATCCAAAACTCTATCAGAGCAACAATGCGATTCTTTCTTGAACGCTCCTCTCATCAAAAAATTATCTGACAGAAGACTTCAAGCTTGAAATCCCACTCTACCAAACCAGCGGGAAAATGAAACAATACCGCCTACTTCAAGCTGACAATAAGCTCAGCACTTTTACTACAACAATCTTAGCCGAAACTGGATCCAATTATCAAAATATAATAAAAGAAAGCTGATCCTATCAGCTATCCAATGATGAAACTACACTGATCATCACTCAAAACAAAAATCAGTCCTTACTCCCAACAAGTGAGCGAAGGGAAAACCAGCTTTTCACTTTAGGGAATAGCCTCATCACGATACAAAATAAAAACAATACAATCACGATAACTAGCACCGAAATAGGACAATCAAAAGGAGAAACTCTGCTTTCTCTAAATAATGCAGAATTACTTGATAACATATATTGGAATAGTGAACAAAAGCTCCTATCTCTGATAACTCATGAAAACGGGAAAACTACACTGAGAGGCTACGATCTCTGAGAACCTAAAACCGCAAAACTTCTTTTCAAGAGGACCTATCCCATTCTCAACAATTTGAAACATCTCGATCTTTATATAAATATGGAGAAGTATACAGTACTCATAGCTCAAGGAATTGCGGATTTTTTCGTGACAAGAAATCATCAACTCACAAAAACTATCAAAATAAAATAACTTGCTTTTAGGTCAAACTTTTTTATTATTATTTTTTCGTGATTAATGGGACAAAAGATTATCATTTTAGAAAATATTCGTTCAGCTTATAATGTGGGGAATGTTGTGAGAACAGCAGACGCACTTGGACGGAATGTATGGATCACTGGATATACACCATCACCTATTGATCACCCTAAAGTTCGCAAAACCTCACTAGGAGCAGAAAATCATGTTGGGCTCAAACAATTTGACTATACCAGTGATGCCATCAAGTATGCTAAAGAACACAACATCAAGGTCATAGCTGCTGAAATCACTAATGAGGCAAGACCGCTTGATGCCTACACACCAGAAAACAACAATCTTGCAATCATCTTTGGAAATGAAGTTGAGGGGGTTCTTCCTCAGACACTCCAAACAGTAGATGAAGTGGTATATATTCCTATGCAGGGTATCAAAGAAAGCATGAACATTGGACAAAGTACAGCAATTATGATGCGAGCTTTAAGAAACTAAAAAATATAAAAAATCTGACTTTTAAACCTTTTTAGCAAAAGTATGGACCATTTTTATAGTGTATTCAATCGAATACTCAAACATATCGGTTTTCTTCTGGATTTTGTAATTCACATTGATAAACATCTCGCGCGACTTTTTCACCAATATGGATTACGAGTATATGCAATCATCTTCGGTGTTATCTTCATTGAAACAGGATTTGTTGTGATGCCGTTTCTTCCTGGAGACTCGCTCCTCTTCGCCTCAGGAGCCCTAGCAGGAAACCCTATGAATCATATCAATGTCCATATACTCTGGCTTCTCATCTTCGTAGCCGCAATACTTGGAGATAGCCTTAACTATGAAATTGGAAAATTCTTCGGACCAAAAATCTTTAAAATGAAATCAAAGCGAATCAAGCAAGAATACCTTGAAAAAACTCAACACTTTTATGAGAAATACTGAGGGAAAGCAATCGTCTACGCTAGATTTGTACCGATCGTGAGAACCTTTGCTCCATTCGTAGCTGGAATCGGAAATATGAAATATACCTCATTCCTCCACTACAATCTTCTCTGAGCATTTCTCTGGTCAGCATCACTCGTATACGCAGGATTCTTCTTTGGGACGATTCCTATTATCCAAGAACATTTCAGTTTCCTGATTATCGGAATCATCATCCTTTCAAATCTTCCAGTCCTAATTGAACGATACAAACATCAACGTCATGCTAAAAAAGTAAAACAAGGATCCCCAAAAGATTCTGCAGAAAAAATAGAAGAAAAGTAAAAGATAAAAAAACCTGAATTAAATCAGGTTTTTCTTTTTTTCATATTTTTAAGAAATAATTCCTCCTCATAGACAAACTTCTCCATCATACAAAACAAATACCTGTCCTGGAGCCACTGCCCATTGAGGATCCTGAAAACGAATCTGCAAATCAGATCACTGCTTCCGAATAATCTCACAAGCAACAGGAGGATTTTGACGATAACGAATCTTTCCTGAAAGCTGACTTCAAACTGGATACTCCTCTGCTATCCAATGCCAATCTTTAAGCAAGCATTCTCTAGATTGAAGCTCCTCAGCATCTTTATCACAAACATACACAGTATTTTCCGCTATATCAATACGATATACATAAGCCTTAAAATTCAGTCCAAGTCCCTGTTTTTGACCTATCGTAAAATAATACGCTCCTTGATGCTCTCAAACTTTTTTCCCATCAAGCGTTTTTATTGCTCAAGACTTCGGAGGGAGCTTTTTCATTAGAAATTCTCTAATTGGAATATTTCAAATAAAGCAAAGTCCCTGAGAATCACGGCGCTTCGCATTTGGCAACCCAATACGTTCTGCCAAGTCCCTAACTTCAGACTTTTTCATCGCTCATAATGGGAAAATAGACTTAGAAAGCTGAAATTGATCGAGTCCAGAAAGGAAATAACTCTGATCCTTAATTTCATCAACTCCACGAAGCAAATGAAAAAAATCTGGATTGAAATCGGGTTTTTCTTTCCTTCTCAACTCCTCACCAGGACCAAGAATCTGCGCATAATGCCCAGTTGCAATCTTATCAAAACCTTCTGCTAAAGCCTTTTGTAAAAAAACATCAAACTTGATCAGAGAATTACAAAGAACATCTGGATTTGGAGTAATCCCTCTCTGATAGCCCTCAAAAATATAGTCAATAATTTTTTCCTGATACTCTTTTTGGAGATCGTAAGCACGAATTTCAATTCACAAATACTCAGCAACCTTAATCGCATCAATAGAATCCTGATATGTAGTACAGTTTCCTTCCTCTGAAACATAATTTTTCATAAACCCGGCCACGACCTCATGCCCCTGCTCCTTCAAAAGATAGGCAGCAACAGCAGAATCAACACCTCAGGAAAGTCCTACCAAAATTTTCATCTTGCCTATCATGTTCAAAATTAAAAAACTATCTCTTCAAAAACTCCTCAACGATACTCAATGGAGCAATAATCATGCAGTGTTCTGTATTGAAATCTAAACCATGTTCTCTACAAAATTCAAGCACCTCATCATCAAAAGTTCAAGGCTGAAACCAGACTTTTTTTACTCAAAACGTCAAATTATTTTTAAGAAGATCTAGTGTTAGCTGCGGATTTGTCATAAAAACAAAAAGATCCACTCTCTGACCCTCCTTATACACTTCCTCAAAACTTGGATAACAAGCAGTTCAATTAACCTCTGGATAACGAGGATTAATGGGAAAAATCTGAATTCATTCCTTTTGTAAACGAATTTGTAACTTAAGTGCTAAACTCTCCTCGCGAGCAGAAGCTCAAAATAATGCTACAGAAAACATCATAGCAAACAAAAATAAATTATGCTCAAATAATCTTATCAATCAAACCGTATTCTAGTGCCTCTTGCGGACTCATTCGCTTATTTCTCTCCATATCTGCAAGACACGTTTCATAACTTTTTCCACAATGTTTCGCGATAATTTCAGTCAGATTTTTCTTTACTTTTAGCATTTCCTCTGCCTCAATCTGAATATCAGTAGCTTGACCTGAGATTCCACCTCATGAAATCAATGGCTGATGAATCATAATCCTAGAATTTGGCAAAGCAAACCTTTTTCCTTTCGTCCCCCCAGTCAAGAATACTGATCCCATTGAAGCGGCAAGCCCTGTACAAATCGTCTGAACATCACATTTAAGAACCTGCATCGCATCATAAATCGCAAGTCCAGAATATACCTCTCCTCCAGGAGAATTAATATACATAATAATATCCTTATCCGGATCCTTTTTCTCAAGATAGAGCATCTGAGCGATCACAGTATTTACCATCGCACTATGCACTGCCTCTCCAACAAAAATAATTCTATCCTCTAAAAGTCTAGAATAAATATCATATGCTCTCTCTCAAGCTTTAGTTTTTTCAATAATTGTAGGGATCAAGGTCATAAGCCATAAATATACAAAATAAAAACAAATCAGAAATCTGATTTCTTCATTTTTTTGAGAGTAGCGTTTTACTTTCAAATTTCAACTTGAAATTTACTACAAAAACGATACTCATTAGATATTCAAACCTTTAATTTTATAAAAGAAAAAAATGAAAAAACTCTGAATAAGCATCATTTGATCTATGATCGTCCTTAGTGGTGCGGCCTTTGCTGCAAAACCGACTACGGCAGAAATCAATAGCCTTACTTCAAAACTAGAAAGTAATAAAACAAAACTCCTTAATAACCTTGAAAACAGCAAAAAGAAGCTAAAATCAATAGCTGATGAAACTAAAAAATTTGCTGATACAACACTTTTTGATGCTGCAAGCTGTCTAGGTGCTATCCCAAAGGAAGACCAAAACTTAGATTTTAATAAGCTAACTAATAGCCTCAAAACCAGTATTCTCAATGAATACATTGGATTAGATGGAGATATCAAGAGATACAGTCTTGAACTCAAAGATGCTGATCCTATTCTGCTAGGGAATACGCTAGATAATTTCTACAATCAAAATGCTATCAAAATTACAAATCTTGAAAATGAGTATTATCTCAAATCTGGGAAAACTAAAGCTACCTTTCTAGAATATGTAAAAAACAATCAAGACCTTCTCAATGGACTTGCACAAAAACTTGATATCATCAAGAATGTAAACAAATATGCTGATGCTATGAGCGGAGCTTTTTCTGGCTTAAATAACGCAATCAATAGTCACTCAAGCCTCTGGTCTAATATGGCTAAAATCAAAGATCAGACACTTTCAAGTATGAGTATGGATTTTGATACTACCATTGGGCAAATGATCAGTACTCACAACCCTAGTCCCGAAATCCAGGCGAAATACCAAATTCATAAAGATAACTTTATGAAAAAAATGATCGCTGAAACCAATAAATCAGTATACTATACTTTCTCAGCATTTTTTGAGTATGAGAAATATGCTGATATCATGAGCAGACAAGAAGATCTTAGAAAGAAATTTTATGCTAGCTCTGGAGATGTAAACTGCAGCCTCCTCCTCACAACAAGTGTAAACTTTGCAAATTATGCAAAAGATCTTGAATCTACAGCCAACGATACTATTAAAGGTATGGATCTCATTACCTCAGGTATCAAAAGCTGAAAAGTAAAACTTAAAGATCTAGAACCAGTTGCATCAAATACATTTAATAAAACAATCACTGATCTAGGAAATGAACTCAGAAGAAATTTCAAACTCATGCTGGAGAGTGAAACACCTGCAAAAAAACCTGAACCAACTACTACTGAAACAACAACAGAAACAAATACTCAACAAACAGCTCCTCAACAGCCAACTCAACCAGAGCAAGCACCTACTACGAGCAAACCAACCTTTACCCAAACTTTCAAAAAAGGACAATATCATGCTCAGGTAAAGGATCTTCAAACCTATCTTACAAACTGGGGATTCTACAAAGGAGCAATAAACGGAATTTATGATAGAGCAACAATTGAAGCAGTATATCAGTTCCAGCTCAAAAGCGGAGTAATCACAGGAAAAGAAAGAAATAAATCTGGTTATGGACGATTTGGGCCACAAACCAGAGCAAAAATCAATAGTATGATCTAAATAAATTATTCAGTATTTTTCTACAGATGCACAATAAAAAATGATTTACCCTTTTAGAAATGCTCCTAGTTATCATCATATCTGGGAGCCTTTTAACGACAATTTATTCAGTCATGGTTACCTTACCAAGGGTAAAACATTTTAATGATGCTAGACAAGCTCTCATTGAAGAGACCAACTGAGTTATGAATAGATTTGCTGAACTCTTCCAAGATTATACGATTGATTATGAAGAATATTTTAATAGATCAAAAATCTGAACTCAGACAGCAAGTTGACATTATTCAGTATTTTCTGCCTATGGAAATGAAAATAGCGTAATCACAGCCACCGCTTGGCATACAAAACATAGAATAAAATACTGTTCTTCTGGGCAAGACCCAGAAGGAAGATATTACAGCATTAACAACTGTAAAAATTGAGAAATCTGAATAACTGCACAAAATAATAAACGTCAATCCTATGGGCAATACAAAATGCTCTTTTGGGATGTAGGAGTGAATACAGACTGAAAAGAAAGGCTCAATCCGACATTCAATAGAGATTGAGCGACTCCTGATCCAACAAACTACTTCCCAGAAGTTGGAGACTCAGATGATAGAGACTTGGGAATAGGTCCAGTTGCAATTCCAGAAAATCCACAAGAAATCTATCTTATTTCCCACGATGGACAAAGAAGAGTCTTCCTAAGGATTAATGAAACAGAGAATTGAAGGACGATTCAAATCCTTAGATTAAGAGGATTCGACGCAGGAAGCGACCATACATTTAACTCAGAGGATCCCAAAACCTACGACGGAGAAATTGATACTTGGGCATGTGACTACGGACAAGGTTTCAATTGTAACGGAACTGCAATATGAGATACCTACAAGAATTACAAACTTGCAAACAGCGTAGATGATGGTTGGGTAAATCTTTTTGATTCAAATATCTCAGTTAAAAGCTGGAAGATTCACATAGCACCAAATACAAATCCTGACTATGCCTGGCAAAAAAAAGATGTACAAATAAATCCTTACATTAGCATATCGCTCACAACAGAATTAAATTACAACAAATGGAAACAAAAACTCTGAAATATGCTTTCTGGGTATACCTATAGCCTAAAATGAGTATATGATACAAAATGATTTTACCTTAAATAAGGAAATTAGCCGATAGAATGATGAGTCTACTTACTCAAAAAAAACATAAAGCAAAAGGAAATCAGTTTTTTTCTAGACTAAAATCAATTCCTCGAGTAGCCAACCTCTTGGAAAGCAAGGAAACACAACTGATTGCCTTTTTTTGTTTCCTATTTTTCATTATCATACTCAGACTTTTTCAGCTCCAAATATTGGAATATGAAGAATACAATACCCTACTGAGTAAATTACATTATAGAGAATCTCTACTCACTCCTGAAAGAGGAAACATCTATGCCCTAGATAAAGGATGACACGCTGTAAAACTCACAGAAAACATTACTCTTTATGATCTTGCCATTGATCCAAGAGAATTAGATGGAATCATCTCTGGATCTAACGTCCCAATGAAAAATCGCTTTATAGAAATCGTAACACCAGTTCTCTACAAGCATCTTTGTGAAATAAATGGAATGAATCCTGTCAACAAAACTGATTGTATTAAAAATATTGAACTATTTGCTGGAGTAAACCTTCTACCAAAAAAGCCGGAGCTTTTCTACTTTTGAAGCGGAATGGAGTCTCCAGAATATCAAAGTTTTAATTTTGAGGAGTATGAGAAAAACTTCGCAAAGACAGTAGACCAATTCACAAAAGAAAAAGCTTTTGAACTTATAAAAACAAAACTTGATCAAAAAATAAAAATCTGAATCAAAACCCAGAATTATCTTTGATATTTTACTGAACCTAAATTTTTGGAAGAATTAGCACAAAAACAACTTCCTTATGTGCATATTATCGCAGATCACTATGTATACCTAGAGCCCTCAACCATGATTGATCCTGGTTTGGCTCAAGCAACAATTGAGGGATTGCTCAAAAAATGGAAATACCCTATTTGAAGCCAATTTGAGAACCTTTTTAAACCTCAAGAGTGGAAATATATCAAAATCATCTCTGGACTCAACCCAGCTCTTGCACAAGAGATCAGAGAATTAAAAATAAAACACAGATGAGAACTTTCAAAGATTGAAAGAAATAGAAATTCAAGGCAAGAGAACACCTCACAAAGTAAAAAAGAAAGACTGATTGCAATTCCAGTACTCTATGGACTCGTTCTAGAACCTTATACCACAAGATACTACCCATACTGAAATTTTATGGCAAACATCTTAGGATACGTAGACAGGTGATGAACTGCATATTATGGAATTGAACAATACTTTGATGCAAAGCTTAAAGGAAAGAAATGAGAAATTAAAGGTAGAACCTCGGCTTGGCTAGGAAATGTAGGAGCAAATGAATTTGAAATTCAAAATCCAACTAATGGAAGCGACATCTATCTTACGGTTGATATTTGACTTCAGAGAGAGGTTGAGAGATTAGCTAAAGAACAACTAGAAAATGTTAAAGCTGATGCTATCGCAATTTTAGTTACGGATGCAGAAAATGGAGAAGTAAGAGCCTCTGTTAGTGTCCCAACCTTCGATCCAAACAATTATAACGACGCATATACACTCATTCCACTCGGCAGAGAAAATAGAGAAATCATTGATAATCAGACCTATATTGATATTCCTGTATACATCCACACTGGAGGAGAATATAAACTAGCGAACTTAACAGAAAGAAAACAAGAAGACCTCAAAAAATATATTGCAAAAAACATCTATTGAGCTCAGGTTTTCGTTGATAAAAACATCACTGTTCCTTTCGAACCAGGAAGTATTTTTAAGGCATTTACAGTAGCAATCGGAATCGATACGGATGAGATGAACTTTGATGAGCGCTATGTTGATGAAGGATCAGTAAAAGTCTGAATATATACCATCAAAAATGCAACAAAAACCTGTATGGGAAACCATAATTTTCTTCATGCACTCGTCTATTCATGTAATGTCTGAATGGTAAAGATTGTGCAAAGAGTAGGAAAATATGTCTTCTATAACTATCTAGGGAAACTCGGTTTTTGAGAATTAACAGGAATTGAACTTGCAGAAGAAAAGCCATGATTCATCGACAAAGTAAACCTTGTTTCTATGGCCAGATTTTTGAATAATGCGTTTTGACAAGGACTTACCGTGACTCAAATTCAACTAGCTGCAGCCTATATAGCACTCGTAAACTGATGAGAATACATCAAACCAACAATCATCGGAAATATTATTGATCCATCAAATACCGAAAATACTTATAATAAGTATCAAAGTAGTAATAAAATCTTTAAATCTGAGACCTCAGAACAAATAAAAAAAGGACTCTTTAATGTAATTAATACCAACCCAGAACTTAGTAATGCAAACCTTTCAGGACAAAAACTCTGAGCGAAATCTGGAACAGCTCAAATCTCATTCAGAGGAAGATATCAAAGAGGAGAAGGATGGACAAATGGTACCTTTGCGGGTGTAATTTCAACAGAAGATCCAAGATATGTGGTTAACGTCTGGATTCGTCGTCCAAGAAAAAATCAATGGTGAGGTTCTACCGCAGGTCCTATCTTTAGACAAATTGCTCAATATCTTCTCACCTATGATCTCTAGAATTTATCTTAGTTTATAGTTATGTACAGCACAAACCTCTCAAAACTTATGGTCAACGACTACTTTTTTGAACTTATCAAAGAAGAAAAAATCCATTTTGATTGGATTATTTCAGATTCTCACTTTGAAAAACCTCAAAGTAACTTTATTCTTTTCAATAGCAACTTAGATACTCTTCTCTTGGAAAATAAAATTAAAAAATCTGACCATATCTGTGTAATTCTTGATCAGCTTCCTGTATCTTTACTATGAAATGAAATCTTTTGATACGAAAATATAATCTTTATCTGCCCATTTTCTGGTATCAGCAGTATTGGTCATAAAATCAGCCCAGAACTCAACCAAATTACTATGTTTGAGAGACAAAAGGTCGAGAATTGGTTCCCTTTTGATATGCAAACGCTGATCAAAATTCTGAAAAAAAACTGACTTCATGCAGTCCATCTCGTCAACCAAGAAATCGCAGAGAATATCTATGAGATTCAAGCAGAAGAAGAGCTCGCAATCGTAGACAAGGCCTTGATAGACCAACCAGAAGAGATTCATCTCATCAATAATCCTGAAGCAGAAACACTGATCATTGGACTATGAAATTACTTTGAAGAACTGGTGAAACTCTCTGAATATCTTCTTCATCAGGAAGAGAGTTATCACTTCCTAGCTGTTGCCTGCATGGGAAAATTAACTTCTGAAGAGATAAAACTTCAGACTAAAAAAGCTAAAAAGATTATCCTTCTTCTTGATCAAGAATCCTCTCCTGAGCTCCAGAATCTCATCACACAGAAGCTCAATACTCAAGGAGAAAAAATCAGAATTCTCTCCCCTCTTTACACAAAGCTAACAACTACACTTACAGATTATCAGTTAGAACAAACTGAGTTTGATGCAGAGCACCTAGCTGAACGTATCAAAAATAGCTAAAATAAAACAAGAACTCTGATTTCAGAATTTTACTTGATTTTATAGGTAGCTTTAGTATACTCAAAGCTCAGAAATCAGTATGAAAAACCTTTTATTTTATCGATCTAGATAATGTCCATTGAAGAAAAACTTCACAAAAAAATGGTCAAAATAATGCTGGGTGGTGTCGTCAAACTCGAGACTCCACCAAAAGAAAAAAAGGGGATGCTCTCAAATCTGAAAGACTGTATCAAACTTAGGATCAAGAGAATACAAGCTTTTTTTCAGTCAGGGATTGATGAAATGCAAAGAGATATGTGAAAAACAAAAAAATCTAAAAAAACTGAATAAATCAGTATTTTAGCTTCTATCAACTAGCATAATGGCAACAAGCTTGGAAACGATCGTATCTTGGGCAAAGAGAAAAGGATTTGTTTACCCCAACTCTGAAATTTATTGAGGACTAGCAAATGCTTGGGACTTTTGACCCTATGGAGCATTACTCAAAAAAAATATTTCTGATCTTTGGATAAAACACTTTACTCAACAGAGAGATGATGTAGTTTTTATGGATACTGCAATTATTGCGCACCCAACTACTTGGAAAGCTAGTGGTCATCTGGATTCTTTTTCTGATGCATTGATTGATGACAAAAAAACTGGTCAGAGATTTAGAGCTGATAAAATCATAGAAAACTACTTTGAAGAGGTAAGAAATGGGCTTAGTGATGAAGAACTAACGGTAAAGCTTTGAGTAAAAAACCTCTCTCCAGAATCACGAGGAAATGAAGGGATGAGAGCATTTATCGTTGAACATATTCCAAATAATCCAGATACAAAAACCGCTGCAGACTGGACTGAATGTAGAAATTTCAACCTTATGCTAGATTCTCATCTCGGACCTGTAGCAAATGATACCAGTAAAGTGTACATGAGACCTGAGACCTGTCAATCACTTTTTACAGACTTCAAAGCAGTCTTGGATACTACAAGAGCTAGAATCCCATTTGGATTAGCTCAGGTTTGAAAAGCTTTTAGAAACGAAATTACTCCAGGGCAATTTCTCTACAGGACAAGAGAATTTGAACAAATGGAGATTGAGTACTTCGTTCCAGCTGATCCAGAAAAAGCTATGGAAATTTACAATCAGTGGAAAGCTGACTGTATGCAGTATTGGACTGAAATTATCGGAATTAATCCAGAAAATCTAAGATTCAAGGATCACGAAAAGCTTGCTCACTATGCAGCAGCTGCAGTTGACGTAGAATATAGATACCCTCGAGGATTTGGTGAGATTCAAGGGATTCACAATAGAACCAACTTTGATCTCTCTCAACATCAAGAATTTAGCGGAAAAGATATGCAATATTCTGATCCATTCACAGGGGAAAGATATATTCCACGATGTGTTGAAGCTTCTTTTGGACTCGGTCGTCAAGTAATGGTTGCAATGCTTGAGTTTTACGATGAAGAAACACTAGAAAATGGTGAATCTCGTGTTGTTGTAAGATTTCCAAAACAGCTCGCTCCAATCAAGTTCGCTATCCTTCCACTAATCAAAAAGGATGAAGATCAAGTTGCACTCGCAGAACAAATCTTCAGATCTCTCAGTAAGGTATGTAAATGTGAATATGATGATAGTGGTGCAATTGGGAAAAGGTATAGAAGACAAGATGAAGTCTGAACCCCATACTGTATCACCATTGACCACCAGAGCAAGGAGGATAATACTGTTACTCTCAGAGAAAGAGATTCAATGGAACAAATTAGAGTGAAAATTGAAGACCTCAAAAACTATTGCTCATTCTAAATATAGAGTTTTCGAGATAGAAATTCAGAAACAAGAAAAAAGCCACATTTTGGCTTTTTTTTATTAATAATAAAAAAGAAATCTGAGTTCAGACTTCTCTTTTTCTTTTAATAATATAATCTTAGATGAAAATATCTCTAGGCTTTGCACCTTCTTGAGGTCAGATAATTCCTCTTTCCTCCAATACATCCATAATCCTTGCGGCTCTAGCAAATCCAACATTGAGCTTTCTTTGAAGAAGCGTAGCTGAAGCTTTTCTCGTCTCAGCAATCACCTGAATTGCTTGATTGATAAGATCTTCATCATTTCCTCCATCTCCCCCACCAGAAAGTACTCCTCTAGCAGTCTCAACCTTACTCTCTAGTGCAGCAATAATCTCTGGATGATAAATATCTTCCTCTGTAAGGTTTTGCATATACTTATTTCTAAGCTGCGAAACCACTCTTTCAATCTCCTCTGTAGATACAAAAGGTGCCTGAATTCTAATTGGAAACTTAGTTGAAGGATCCATATAGAGCATATCTCCTTTTCCAACAAGATCTTCCGCCCCTTTACGACCAAGAATCGTTCTACTATCCACCTCAGAAACCACTCCAAAAGCAATTCTCGTTGGAATATTTGCCTTGATCAATCCGGTAATCACATTCACTGATGGTCTCTGCGTTGCCAAGATGAGATGAATTCCTACCGCTCTAGCCTTCGCAGCCAAACGGTTAATACAGTTTTCAACCTCCTTTCTATTTGCCGAACTCGAAAGCATCATATCAGCCATCTCATCAATGATAAAGACAATACGATACATTTTCTCCTGTCCTTCAGCTTCCATTTTTTGATTGTATTCATCAAGATTCCTAACTCTCTGATCTTTTAGCGTAGAATATCTCTTTTCCATCTCCTCAACAGTCCATTGCAAGAGCTTAATCGCTTTCCCACTATCATAGACAATTGGAGCCAAAAGATAAGGCAAACCTGAATACATCTCTAGTTCCACTTGCTTTGGATCCACCATCAAAAACTTAAGCTCAGCAGGGGTATTCTGAAACATTAGAGAGACGATGAAATCGTTAATTCCAACAGACTTTCCGCTACCTGTCGCACCCGCTACAAGCAAATGCGGCATTGACTCCAAAGCTTTCACCTGAACACTTCCATCAATGCCCTTTCCAAGAGAAAGATTAGTCGAATTTTTCTTCATCTGCATTGAAAACTCCTCAGTACTAATAATATCTCCAAGTCTTACCATAGAAGCTTTTGGATTAGGAATCTGAATTCCAATCATATCGGTACCAGGAATTGGAGCAATAATTCTAAGCGACTTTGATTTCAATGAAAGCTTAATATCATTACTGAGCCCCTCAATTGCTGAAATCTTAATCCCTTCCTCAGGCTTAATTTTAATCTGAACAATTGATGGTCAAATATCAAATCCCTCAATAGAAATCGGAACTCAGAATTCTGAAAGTTTTGTCTGTAGAGCCTTTGCTTTCTCAACCAAAAAGTTCTCATCTACTGTTTGCTGATTCCCTAGATTAGACTCCAATGCTGAATAACCAAAAGTTGGCTTATCTCCAGAAAATGAAATCACAGGTTTGGGCTTTTTTTCCTCAATCTTTTGAGTCACCTTAGTCTTAAACATTTCCTTGAGCAAAGATCCTCAGCTAGAAGTCGCTTGGACAACTTTCCCAGTCGCTTGAGAGACCTTTTCTAAGATATCATCAGTTGAAATATCAGGACGAGAAATAGTAATTGTTGGTCTTTCATCTTCTTTAGAGTCAGTTTTCTTTTCTTTTTTAATTGGCTTTTCTGATTGTTCAATATTTATTTTAGGAAGTTTCGGTAAACGAACATTGAGTACATAAAGCAAATAAACAATTGCACCCAGTAAAAGCACAATAACAATTGCATATATCGCTGTAATATAACTTTGAGAACCATTCTTTAATCATCTTTCCAAAAGCCAAATCAGAGGCCGAGAGAAATATCCCCCATTTGCTGTATAGTTAATCGGCGTTTGTAAAGTCCAAAGGCGAACATTCAAAAATGCAGAAATCAACATCAATAACGCAAAGTAATACTTTACAAGAAATTTTGCAAGATGTCATTTAACAAGGATTAAGACTCCAACTAGAATCGCTAGCACAAAAAAGAAAAGAAGTCAGATTTCACCAAATGCGATCGTACTATATTTTGTAAAAAAGTTGAAAATAGGAGACCCCTGTGCCATCATCCTAGAAAAAAAATAGAGAATTCCCAGAATAATCATTCACCATCAAATATGATTTTTATTAACGGTAAAGGATCTCGCGGTTCTCCTCTGAGTTCTTCTTCTCGCCAAAACACAAAAACTAAAAAAATAAAAAAGCTGAACACACCACAAATAAATGTAATGATTTCAGGCTTTCTTTCAAGTTAAATCAAAACTTTTTATCCTCAATAAGACGCTCCATTTTTTGATTAATGACCTTTCAAAACATAACCATTAGAACCATTCTCTGCTTGCACAAAAGAAGACAAACTATAAGCTCTATAAAGCATTAATGCTGCATGAGATCTAACAACAGGTTCATTTCCTGCTGTATTACGGAATATTCAGAGCAAGCTTCAAACCTGATTATACTGAGTATACCAAGGTATTTGCTGCTCGTCAAGATAACGATTGAGTAAAAGTCTAACAAGCACAGCATTTACCTGAGCTTTAGTAATCAAAGCATGCGGATAAAAACGATTTCAATCCTGACTAGATCATTTCATCAATCAAAGTTGATATGCCAATTGAATATAAGGAACCAAATCTGGAGCAGCCGAATCGATATCTACATAAGCAATAGCATGACTAGTATCAGGTGTTCTACAAAGAACATTCATTGCGAATTGAACGAAAAACTTTGCAGCAGCTTGTCTGGTTAAATATTCATTCGCCCCAAAGTTTTCAAGAGTAGCATACTTTGTCATCTCATAACTCCTCAAAAATACAAAAGCCTTTTGCACTTCTTCACTAAATCCTGCATGAGGGGAAACAACTTGAGAAACAGTAGATGATCTCGTATAACACTTACCATCTGGGATAGTTGAATTAAAAAATCAACTCTCAGAGGGGGTTCTTATACCAGTATCTTGAGCTAAAAAGGTAGAGATATTCGTTCTTTCATCAGCTGATGAACTTGAAGTAGTTCCACAAGTATGATCATAATAACTAGGAGAATAATCACCATGCGGACAATAATCTCTCACCAAACTTCCTCATCCTCAAGAAGCGCGTGAATTAGATGAAGAAGAAACTGAACTCAACGATGGAGATATCACTGGAGATACCTGAGAACTACCTGAGGAAGAGTTTTTAACCAAAATTGGAGTGCTTACAGCAGTCTCTAAATTTCCAGCATCATCCATAAATTTCACCTCAACATGAACCTTTTTTCATGATTGATCAGCAGCAAGCTTATAGTCCTCATAGATTGCTCCCTTGATCGCCTGTCCATCAACATACCATTGATATTGAATAGGCTGACTTGGAGTACTATTTTGACGACTATCCCCATCTTTTACTATAGTAGTTAACCACTTATCTACCTCAGCAGTACCAATTAAATATACAGCCGACTTAAAAGTATTTTGAGAAAGAATATTACTAGAATGCGTATTAGTAATTCCTGTTCCAATAATTGTATTATCACTTACTGAAATATTAACTGAATACGGAGACGAGTCAGAACTTTTTCTTAAGTCTAGACTAACCTCTTTACCTTCAATCATATTATGTTTAACACTTCCTCAATTCACACCACTCATTCTAACTCCTCGTCTATTTCCTATTACCTTATTATTATGAATCTTAATATTAGAAATAGAAGCATTAGGCTGATTAGCCATTTCAACAAGAATACCATGGAATCAATTATTTTCAAATACGCTTTCACTAATCTCTACATCACTAACATGCTGAGCTTCATCCGGCTCGATATCAATTCCTGACTGAGGCGCAGTACCCATAGTATTTTTAAATACTGATTTTAAAACTTTAATTTTTTTCCCATCTGTAATAGATAACCCTTGACGGCGATTATTATCCGCAACAACATTATAAAGTACTACATTCTCGGTTTGCTGAGTCCCTACCTCTGGAGACTTCCCAACATAAAATCCATCTCACCAAAAGTTTTTAGCTATTACATTTTCTACTACAATATTTTGAGAAGAAAAAATACTGACTCAAAATCCCCATTCTCCTTCAGTACCAATATGTTGATCACGCTCACCAATTAAGATTCCTCAGAGAATATTTACATTTTTTACATTATTGATCCAAAAAATACTGTACCATTTAGATGAATTTGGCAAAGCCTGAAGTACAGTTTGAGAAGACATACGAATAGTTACATTATCACGAAGTTGAAGACCATGTTTCCCATTAGAAACAAGTCCATTTATCATATAAGTACCATTAGGAATATCCACAATACCACCACCTTTTGTTGCTACAGCATCAATTGCCTTTTGAATTGCAGCAGTATCATCAGTTTTTCCATCTCCTTTGGCAGCATAGGGAACATCTTTCACATTAACCACAAAATCAGTCGCAGGTGCTCATACATAAACTCCTAATTTCTGAGGAATTTTTGGAGGTTGTGGTTGGGTTGGTTGAGTTGGCTGAGCTGGTTGAGTTGGTTGAGTTGGTTGAGTTGGTTGAGCTGGTTGAGTTGGTTGAGTTGGTTGAGTTGGTTGAGTTGGCTGAGCTGGCTGAGTTGGCTGAGTTGGTTGAGTTGGCTGAGTTGGTTGAGTTGGTTGAGTTGGTTGAGTTGGTTGAGTTGGCTGGGTTGGCACAATGTTTTTACATAAATGCGCGTCACTACGCCCCAACATTTGGTTCCTTCCAGAAGCAGCCACCTGAGCTAGATTAACACCAACCCACCTTGTAGGACCAGGAAGATCTTTAGAACTATCACCTATTCCACAATTATTCTCAAGAAAAACCTGCGGCTGAGACTGGTTATGCTTTAATCCAAGCACCCCTCCTAAACTTCTCACATTCTTTCCTTTTACATCAAAAATATTACCCTCCACAACATATTTTAGAGGATTTCCACGTCACAAGGTAAAAAATGCTGAAGATTGCGGAAGTTCAGAATTAAGTTTTACATAATTATTAACTACTCTCACCTCTCAACGCAAAGAACCATCAGTAAATTCATCTGCAGACCAAATAATCGGAGTATTCGGACCTACACTATCGATTTCAACGGTATTCCCCTCAATGATTGTAGTTCCAGCTCCTTTTCCATTATGAACAACCGTTTTTCCATTACTTACAGTTTTCACAGCAGTTTCAGTCTTAGAAACAATCACAGCCTTATTTGCATAACTTCACTTAACAACATTATCCTTGATCTTAAGCTCAAAATCAACATCCTTTTCCTTAAAACGAGAAATAATAGCATACGACTGTGGAGAACCAGATTTTTGTGGATCTTTATAAGCAGAAAATTTCTGAATCGTATTCCCACTAATCTCAAAAATCGCACTACGAGTACTATGCAAGTCACGATAATCATTATTACTTGCGAGTCCTATCGCTTGATAAAGCTGATAGTTATATTTAACATCATCAGGATTCTCAATTTTTACAGTACGCATCTGAGTTTCTGAACGATTACAATAGTCAGATTTCTGGTTAATAATAGGTCTTCCATCATCTATACTGACGCGATTTGCAGGATTTTGAATAATCGTATTACCGCGGATAACTACTCTGTCCATTGTAAAACGACGATTATACACCTCTAGACCATACAAGTAATCCCCCTCTAGAAGATTATTTTCTATCAGAATATTATTCCCATCATGCACATCTAACCCTTTACGAATATTATTTTTAGTATGATTATTTCTGTAGGTAATAGTATCATTATAAGTACCAGCAACTGTAGCAGCTCCGTATCAAGCTCCTCCATCACGAGGATCACCATTAGCTTCTAAAACATTTCCATCAAGCAAAAAATTCCTCTGAAATCAGATCATCACCCCAGCATTACGATTATGGTGGAGATAGCTATCCGTTACTCTATTAGACTCTCCTATTGGAAGATCAGAATTATTGATATCAATTTCTCAATTTACTAGACGAGCCCAATAAGTTTTTCCTGTTCACTTAGGATCTTTTACGCTATACGCAGTTATCGAATCAAAATAAATTCCTGCACGATTTGCACCAGAAACCTCAACTTTATTAATCAAAATATGATCAGAATCATTAACATAGATTCCATTCACTTTCCCAGCTGAAGTCACCCCTGCAACATAAAAATCTGCAGCATTCGTATATTTTAAAGAAAAATCTGCAAGTATTGTATGAGTTTGATCAGTAACTACAATTCCAGCTCGCTCACGGACATCCAAATGGCTTCCATCACAACTATTAAGATAGTAATTACCTACTTGTTTTTTATCAAAAGCAATAAGTGTAAATTTCCCTTCCTGATCTGATTTATTGCTCTCCATCCCATCTCCAAAAAGAGCTGTTACCCCATTAGTGCTAGCATCTAGAATAATAGGACCAGAAATATAAATCTGACCTGCTAGATGAAGAGCCGCTTTTTGTTGATGCGCAACAGCCAAAGCCGCCTGAATAGCAGCACGACTATCTGTTTTCCCAGTTTCATCTACACCAAAATCACTACCCTTAAGATATTTTCCATAGAGTGGATGATCATAGAGCTGAAAAGTTGAGCTTGAAGTCTGTCAGCTATTCTGCTGACCATTTCCCAAAGCCGTAGTCAGTCACAAGAGAGTAAAAAATAACAAATTTAAAGCAATCACCAGAATATATCATTTTCTCATCTCACCACAGCAAAAAAATAAAAGATCTCATCCAGCTTTTTCATATTTTATCCCAAATTTTCAGCTACAAATTCCCAATTAATAATATGGAAAATATTTTCTAGATATGCTCACCTATTATTTCTCACATCAATATAATAAGCATGCTCCCATACATCTACTCAAAAAAGGATCTTTACAGGCAAATGGAGCGGATTTTGAGCGTTAGACATATTCAAAATCTCTAACTTTCCTTCCTGATTCAAAACCAACCAAGTCCAACCAGAACCAAAATTTCCAACTGCTCAGGAAATAAACTCTTCCTTAAAACTAGCAAAAGATCAAAAATTCTGATCAATAAGTTCTGCCAATTTACCACTAGGAACTTGATCATACTTTGGACTCAGACAATTCCAGAAAAAATTATGATTCCAAAATTGAGCAGCATTATTATATAACGCTCAACTAGAATTTTTCACAATAGCTACGATATCCTGCCCAGCAAACTCAGTATTTTCAATTAATTGATTAAGCTTATCAGTATACGCCTGATGATGCTTATCATAATGATACATCATCGTTTCCTCAGAAATATAAGGAGCTAATGCGCCTTTTTCATAAGGCAAAACTATTTTTTCAAACATCATTATCAAAATTCTAAGAACTAAAACAACAAAAGCATAAAGATTCAATTAGGATTTACAAGGTAATACTCAACAGATGAGCCTATTTTGGGATAATATACCTCTGATTATAGTATGAAATATTTTTCAAAAGTCCTCTAAACCAAAGCACATCTTCAGCCGTGAATGAGCGAATAATTTCAGACTTATCTTTTTTCCCAAAGAATTTCTGAGTATTTTTTGCAATAAACTTAAAGAAATCAGAATTATCATCTAGCTCAATCCAAATTTTAAGGAAATCTTGAAACTCCTCATAAACAGCTAAAAGATCAAGATAAATCTGATCAGCTTCCTTGACCTTAAGCCCCAAAATATCTCTAATATAGAATATCCATAGACAATCAATCTGATCCTGCTCCATTTTATCTCTATGCTGATTAAGATATGTCATCAAAAGCAGCATACCAAAAAGAGTTTCTCTTGTAGCACCAAAAATCGCTAACAAAACTGACTGTGAATAGTAGCTTTCAAGCTTTAATGGCTCAATTTTCTCCAAAAATGACTTATTAAGCCAAAATTCAATCTTATATAAAGCGTCTTTAAGATTTGAGAGAGCCTTCTCATCAAAAAGATTCACAAAATCAGCAAAAAGCTCCTTAGCTGAACTAGACTGAGCAAAAAGCGGTGCATAAAAATGAGACAAAAAATCTGAATTTGACTCTTTTACCAATGCTGAAATCTTAGTTCCAAACTTTCGTTTAAAGTCATCTAAAATCTGCGTATTAGTAATATTCAGCCTCGTATCCTTAGGATTAATATCCTGAAAATATGCGGCTGTCATCCCCTCTAAATACAAAATCCCAGCATAAAAATCCGCAACAATCTTCTCATCACTTCCTTTGATAGGGATAGAAAACTTATTTTTCCCAGATCTTACCTTATCATTGATATAATGATAATAATAAAGATTTTTCCCGTAAATATAGAGGATATGGCCTAGATATTCAAGTTGTGCAGGATTTGACTCAACATTAAGCATCTCCTTAGAGACAAAAAGAGAGATTAAATCTGGTTTTTGAATTCTTGTATAAAAAGAATCCCCTCTAGCGTTAGTAAATCCCCCTAAAAGAGTAATATAAAAATTCAAAAGTCTCTCAGTAACTTTAGACTCCCTCTTAATTCTCTCTGGCACATCAAAAGAAGAGATATCATCACCATTGTCTATCGCTGAGAGCATTTCATCGATATCCTCAAGTAAATCTTCTCTCCCCTCCGATCTAAAAAGCTTGATAATATAGTTCTGAACTCAAGCAAAAAATCAATGTTTATATTTTTTGTAGGTCAAAAGATAATCCAAAAGCCTAGGAAGATTCTCCTCAGACTTTAGAAAACTCTGAACTAAACTATCCAATTCACTCTTATTAAAAATCTTTGAAACAATCGCCTCAACAACTAAAAACGGATCAGAATTTCCTATCAAATATTTTACAAGAATATCTGCCGGCCAAATATAGGTAAGGACAGACTGTTCAAGAGGAGAAGAATGTGGTAAATATTTAGTAGTTGCATAATTTTGTTTGAAGGCTTTGAGGATTTTTTCTCACTTACGATCTTGCAAAATTCGTTCAAGAAATTCAGATTCTTCTCCCTTTCCAGCAAAAAGCGTATTTAATCTTTTATAAAAATGGAACAATAAAAAGAAAAATGAAGTTTCCTTAAGTAATTCCTTTTTAACAGCATCAAAATCTGATTTAGAAATCTTGGTATCAAGCTGCTGAAAAGTAATCTTGTAAAAGTCAAAGAACACCTCAATAAACCAATTATAGTTTTCATTTTCCTGCTCTGATGGGAAAACTTTTACCCTTGAGGCAAAGGTAAAGGACAAAAGAAATACAGTATATAGAAGCTGCGTAAAATAATGATGAGGATATCCACGCAAAGTATCTGCAAAATACAAACTTGAAAGCAATGTGATACCATTGGAAAGGTTAGCTGGGGAATAGAAATGATATCAATTAAGATTTGCCGCTACACAATAGGCAAAATACGTCTCAATATCTTTTTGTTTGTCAGTATTTCCATACTCTCAAAATCCCATCTTAAATTCCACAACATCCAAGTTTACATCAAACAAATTAAGCTTATAATTTTCAATAATTTTACGATTGATGATTGAAAAAAACTCCCTAGAAGAAATAAAACCAACAAACATACTCGCTGGATTTACCATATTTTGAATAGTCGAATTTGGGAATTTTGTTAGTAAAAGTCTTTTAAAAAGATGCATTATTCATAAAAAGAATAAAAAATCTGATTTTTGTTTCCTTTTTCAATGATAGTAAAGAAGCTCTCTTTTTCAAGAGCTTTCTCTAAAAAGTAGCTTAGAAAGATGATATCGATTATTTTTTCTTGATTTCAGATAAAAAATCACTATAAGATTCGCTCGCAAAAATTTACAAGAATGACAAAAAGTACATTAAATCAGCACTCTCAAGAGGCATTTCCTCTTGTAGAAGTAGAACTCAAGCCTCTTGAAAAAAACTTTCTCAGAAAAGAGCAAAAGAAAATCAATGAGCATGATCTTTGGCTTTCAAACTTCCCATCCAAAGATGGGAAAACAAGCTATGATATCAGGCTTACAACCATTTTACAAGAAAATGGATTAGAACGAATCGCCACTCAAAAGGGACATGAATCTTCTGATTTCATACTTCTTCAGGGGAAAGTTGTTTGGGAATATAGCGAGAATTTTCTTCGCCATAAATCCTACAAACACTACCAAGAGTGCAAGATCAAGTTTTATCAAACTTCTTCAAAAGCGATACTTGTTTTACAAGAAAGTTGATAAAATAGATCATCAAAAATCAGTTCAAGTTTATCTTGAGCTGTTTTTTTATACCGAAAAAACTTCTTGCATTTTGCATTAATATTAGTATGATGAGGGCAGATAATCTTTTATCTCTTGTATTCAACAAAAATGCTACTATTTAATTTCCAAGACTTCATCTCAGAAATGAGAGAAAAAGCTGACAAAAAAGAGATTGTAGAAAAATATGAACAGCTTTATGGACCAATTCAAGGGGATATTTACGATCAAGTTCGATATACAGATTATCTGAGCAAATTTTCTTATGTAGAATATGCAACTTCTGAGGAATTATCTGATGATTTTGACTGGGATCTTTTGCAAAAGCTAGTATTATGATCATTTTCTAGTGATTATGAACTCAAATTTGACCAAGAAAAACATGAATACGAACTCTATATCGCAGTAAAAAATTGAGATCAAAGTGTTGTAAAAACACTTTCTGAACTTTGGTCTTTCCAAGTGCTCAGACTCTATGAAATCTATATTGAAGAGCAACTCAACCTTCATATCCTCAAAGCTGAAGATGAAGATCAGGGAGCTATTGATGCACAAAGAGAAGTTAGACTCAAGAAATGGGGAGCAATCCTAGACACTATGGATAGAGTTCAGCTTGCAGAGGAAGTAAAAGCCTCTCAAGAGGAAATGCTTGGAGACCTAATGGGACAACTCTAAACCTAAAAAAATACAAAAGACTGACTACAAAAGTCAGTTTTTTTATTTCTATCACAAAATACGAATCTTAGCTACCAAGAAAAATAGTAACCAATAATCTCTCCAAGTAATAAAACTAAGCATAAATCAAAAAACTCTCTCATAAGAGAGAGTTTTTCTCTAGTGTGAGAACATTCTAATTATCTAGTTCTCAAAGTCAAACTAAACCAATCCATGAATCCCTGATAAAATCTATTCCAAGAGTCAAAAGCTGGATTCCTTTCTCCATTTATTACAGCTCTCATATTATTATAGAATCTATCACTTTCTGACTGCCAAAAACTACTATTTCTAAGCCTTGGATAATCTCTCTTGAGCGTTGAGATAACTCCCTGCCAGATATTATAAACAGCTCTAAGCTTATCATATTCAGCATTAGTATAGTTATAGTTATTATTGTTTTGTCTCCAAGTATTATCATAATAACTTCCTCCAACAGAAAGTTCAATACTATCAGTTATAGAGCTATCAGATCTATCTGTAAAAATAACCTTGTATTGTCCATTATTTCTAAATCTAATGAAATTTGTAAGATACTTTCTTCCATAATCTGATCTATAAAAGTTAACATAACTAGAGCTAATATCATAATCTGAGCTTGAAGCCGTAGACCAATAATATCAGTCCTTCTTTTGCACCTTTACTGAAAGCTCTCCATTATAGTTCTCATTTTTAGAATTTGAGTATCTCTGATATGCGGTAAGATTAAGATCCACCCAGCTACCAGCACTCACTGAACTACTTCCAGATTTTTCAACTCTTAGTTGGCTACTTGTGTTATTATTTCTTCCTCTACCAACATAGAAACTTACAGTAGTTGTTTCCCCATTATCAAGTCTAGCTGTAAGTCTAAATTCTCCATCTTTTCTAAACTTCAAGAACGAAGAGAATGATTTTGAGCTCTCTGAACTGTAGAAAGTATAACTAGATCTATCTAAATCATAATCTGAGCTATATGCTGATCTCCAGTATCAATCTCTATACTCCTCTACCTCGAATCTCACAGTTTGAGAAGAATAGTAACTTCCATCTCTCCTCACGCGAAGTGAAACCCATTGATCTACACTAGGAGAAGTTGTACTAATATCATCTATAGCTACCCAGTTAATTCTATTATTGTCCCATCTATTATTATTACCGTTTCCAACAGTAAAAGTCTGATATGCAGTGTAATTTGTTCCATCTATCTGCGCTAGAATCCTATACTGCCCATTATTTCTAAATCTAAGGAAATTAGTTAACCTCCTTTCTCCAGCATCAGAATAAGAAAAATCATAACTTGATCTCTCTAAACTATAATCAGAACTTGAAGCAGTTCTCCATGTTCCGTTCCTATACTCCTCTACAGTAAAATTTACTCTTCCATTAAAATAATTACTATATGAAGCACTCGTATTTCTTACTCTCAAAGTCATATCAATCCATTGATCAGTGCTTGGATTGTTTGTAGAAACCGAACTAAAATCTACCTGATATCCCCAATAATTATTATTCCAGTCACGATTATTTGAATCAGAACCATCAGTAAATCTTCCATTTCTAAAGTCATAATTTGCTACCAAAACCGAATATGAATTTGGCGTATCAGCTCTAAGCTCTACTTTCATATCAGATCCCCCATAGTTGAAATTTCACTGACAATTAGGCAAATCAATACGATTATTATTCGGCAAAGTCAACTTACAACTAAGTGAATTTGAACTCACACGAGAAGAACTTACTTCTGCCCTATAAGTATCAGTTCCCGTCTTAGCAATATCAAAACAAAACGAGCTTCCATCAGTAAAACTAATTGTCTGACATCAAGCAAAAGCTGCATTTGCCAGTCCTGCCACTGGAAGCATAGCTGCTAAAAGCAAATAGTGTACTTTCTTCATTATGCATTAGGATAAAAAATAAAAAGCCTGATTTTCATCTTACATCCTCTAAGATAACGATTCTATGAGTAAATACAACCTCTTTTCCCCCAATACCGATAACCAAACGCTAGCAGATTCCCTTTACAAATCTGAGAAAAAAACTAAAAAAAGAAAAATCTGAATTTTACCCTTTTTTATCAAAAGAATGCCTCAAAATACACAGATTCTCACCCTAAGGATATGCAATATATGATTTAAAAAACTGGTCAACTGAGAGATCGCTAATAAATACAGAGAAGTAAAGCCATTTTGGACCTCAAGACTTTTTGAAGCTGATTGAAGTCCTAAAAATTTCTCAGAAATCCACATAAAAAACTGATACCAACCAGACTCTCCACTTGCAATTTACGATTTTTGAGGTATTCAAGGGCAAGAGCTCCACGAGTGAAAACTCTGCTACAAAATCAAGCTAGGGAAACTCAAAGAAATAAGAAATTTTGAAAAATAAATCATTACCCAAAGCAAGAAAATCCTTATGTAAAAACAAAAAACTGCTTGAAATCGAGCCAAAAATCATCATACTGAAATTAATCGTTTTATCTTAGTATTTCTCAAGCTCGTGGCAAATCCTCTTATTGACGATCTTCTAGCCTCTACTGATATCGTTGAGCTCATCAGTAGATACGTTCCACTCAAAAGAGCATGAAGCAACTTTTCTGGTTGCTGTCCTTTTCATAACGAGAAAACTCCATCTTTCATGGTCTCACCTACCAAGCAAATCTTCAAATGCTTTGGCTGTGGAAAGGGGGGAAACGCATTGACCTTTTTCCAAGAAATAGAAAAAATTGATTTTCGAGATGCCGTAAAAGAACTCGCAAAAACCCAGCATATTGATATTGAAAAATATAATCTCAACACCCAAAAGATCAGCGATGAGAGCGATCAAAAAGCAAAGCTCAAAAGAATGCATTC
Organism: uncultured bacterium; assembly: GCA_963552955.1. Taxonomy (GTDB): domain Bacteria; phylum Patescibacteriota; class Gracilibacteria; order Absconditabacterales; family Absconditicoccaceae; genus HOT-345. The sequence continues at coordinate 2,838 of CAUVLQ010000010.1, read as the reverse complement.
ACTTACTCAGCAATTTTTTCTCGCTCAGCTCAAAGAATCAACTCAGGCTTTAGACTACCTAACTACTCATAGAAAACTTTCAAAAAATCTGATCGAAGAATTTGGTATCGGATATGCACCAGATAAGCACTACCAACTCATCCAACTCCTGAGAGAAAAAGGGTTTACAGACAATGATCTCTTAGAAGCCTCTCTGGCTAAAAAAAATGCAAATGGAGAAATCTACGCCTTTTTTAGAAATAGGATCACCTTTCCAATCTACGATACTATGGGAAATATTGTTGGATTCTCAGCTAGAGTACTCAATCCTGAAGATAAGCCCAAATATCTCAATAGTGCCGAGCATAAAGCCTTTGAAAAATCAAAACTCCTCTACGGACTAAACTTTGCCAAAAATTATATTAGAGAACAACAAAAACTGATCGTTGTGGAGGGACAAATGGATGTTCTCTGACTAGCAAAGCTTGATACACCAGTCTGAGTCGCAACTTCTGGAACTGCTCTCAGCCAAGATCATATCAAACTTATGAAGAGATATACCGAAAATATCTTTCTTCTTTTTGACAACGATAATGCAGGGCACCAAGCAACGTTAAGAGCGCTCAAACTCTTTTATCAGCAGAACATGTTCCCAAAAATTATCAAACTTCCAGAAGGATTTAAGGATGTTGATGAACTTTCAAACACTCCAGAGGGGAAATCAGCTTTTGAAACTTGTCTCATGAATGCTCAGGATGGTTTCCTAGGAATTTATCATCAGATGAGGTCAGAACTTGATATGACCTCACCTATCGACAAACAGAAACTCATAAATACTCTCTTTGAACTCATTATCTCAGTTAATAGCCTCACCATCCAAGAGCACTACAAGCAACTCCTTGCAGAAAAGCTTGGATTCGCTTTTGAAATCCTTGACGCACAGTTTAAGAGATACAAAACAACAGATGGGAAGCTTATTCTAAATCAACAAAATAGACAACAACAGCAAGAAAACACTGATCGTTACCAACTCCATAGAGATGAACTCGTTGTCAGTCTTTTTTACCAATGAGCACTAGAAAAATATCTCTGAGATTTCCAAGGAGCAACAACACTTTTTGATATCATTACTATCATCTGAGCATCTAAACCAGATTCCCTCCTCGCACAAGCATTAAATAACAAGCTCGCACCAGAACAAATCTCCTCTCTTAACGAACTTGGAATGTGGCGAGATGCGCAACTTGAAGAGCATCAAACCACTGAAAAAAGATACCAAATCATCCTCCAAGCCATTCTCCCAATCCTTCAAAAGTGGCTTCAACTAGCACTCAAACATTCAGCACTTTCAGCTGAACAAAAAAGACAACTCCTAGAACTCAGAAAAAAACTATAAAAAAATCAGAATAAAAAAGCTCTAAGTCTATACTTAGAGATTTTTTAATATCTGCTCCAAAACGGGATTTTGCTTTGCTTTTTCCGTCAAAAGGGTAATCATCTGCTGATCTAAAGCAAAAATTGAAAATTCCTTCAATAAACGCTCATTATAAAAAACCTTAACACGATGGAGACCAGAAACAGTAGGAGTTAGATTTATTTTTCTTTTTTCTCCCAAATAAGTAATACGATCTGGGAATACCTGCATTCCACTTCCAACTTCTACCTTGATCTCTCATTCAAGAAACCCTTGATCTCCTCTCTTATTCTTAATCATCAATTCGATAGCTTTTCCAAGCTTTACAATAGGATACGACAATTCTCAACTAATATCTCCTGCAGTCAATAAATACCCAGCTGAACTAGTGCCTTCATTTAACTGCTCTGCCTGAAAAATTCTCCCCTGTGTCTCTAAAAACAAAATCGGATCCAAGGTATTTTTCTGGATCAATGACCAACATTTTGCCTCATTTACAACTTGAAAAAGATTCTCTGCCTCACAGTCAGTCTGCGGATAATAAGGATGCTTTCATTCATTAGTATCGATCTGAAAATGAAGGTGAGGACCAGTTGTATTCCCAGTATTTCCAATTTTTCAAATCAATTGCCCCTCTCCTACTTTATCTCCTACCTGCACCAAAATTTCACTCAAATGCACATAATTTGAATAAATAAAGCGACTTCAAATCTGATGTTTGATCGTGATAACATTTCCCCATTCCCCCTTAGTGTGAGCCTGAACCACTTCACCAGTTCCCATTGAATAAACTGGAGTTCCTACAGTCGATACAATATCCACTCCTTTATGCGCTCATTGCCCCATATCTCGACCTCAGACATAGGTTGCACCTCGCAAAACAGAGTATACAGAACGATGCAAAGGATTCTTTATAAAAGAAAGATAATCCGCACCTTCAATCTTTGGCAACTGAATCTTACAAAACTCCTGAGTACCACAGAATTTCCCCTCCACTTCTGGAACTGGATACTGCCAAGCTCAGGTATACGAAGACACAATTCAGATACCCAAAAAAACAGAAAAAATCAGATTTTTTACCCCTTTTTTCATTTTCCCTACAAAAATTATATTTTAAAATCAGAAAAATCAGTATACTCCTCTCCTCAAAAAAAACAAGAAAAATTTTTAGGCTACTACATTATTTAACCAAAGTGCGAAGCACACTAGTTGCCTCTACAATGCTTTCATTTATCCTAATAATATCTTCCACAATCTCATTTGGAGCTCTATGGATAATTTCCTTGATATTTGCAGGATTTTTAGCAGAAAGATCATAGTCTTTTATCTCTGAAGATGAGACAATCCAAGAATGAGGTCAGACTTCTCTTTTTTTGAAAGCCAAAATCATGCCTTGAAGCTCTTCAAAAGTAATTGGCTTATTCTTAGTCAATTTACGACCAAGG
>CAUVLQ010000009.1:0-49043 GCA_963552955.1 uncultured bacterium | reverse complement strand
CTCCTACTTTCGCTGTTATGCTTGGAGGGGTTACCGTTACTGACTGCACTGGAACAACTTGTGGTTCTTGTGGCTGTTGTGGCTGAGCTTCAATTTTCACTTGCACTGTAAAGATTTTCTCTCCAGCTTCAGCTTCTATTGTTGTCTCACCTAGTCCGATAATCGTTACCTTTCCAGTACTATCAACTTTTACAACTTGCTCGTTCTTAGAGGTCCAAGTAACGGTTTTGCTTGTTGCATTTGATGGTAGCACGGTTGCGGTCAATTGTACCGGTCCTTCTCCTACTTTCGCTGTTATGCTTGGAGGGGTTACCGTTACTGACTGCACTGGAACTTCAAAGACAGCTTGGATAGTCTCATTTTGTGTGAGATTAGATAGCGTATAACTACTTCCCGTCTCAACAATTTGACCATTTCTTTTCCAGCCTTTGAAATTTGCATTTGGGACGTTCGGAGTTTGGAAGACTACATTTCCTCCACTCGTTACTTCTCGCTGCTGAGGTTCCGCTAATTTTTGTCCTTTTGTATCTACGATCTGCAAGGTAACAATAAATCTAGGAAGTTCAGCAACTACTACTTTGAGTGTAGCCTTTTTCTGATTTGATGAGCTAGCTACGAGATTAACCGATCCTGCACTTACCCCAACTACTTTGCCATTTTCAATCTTTGCTATACCTGGATTATTTGAAACCCAAGCAATAGTTTGATCAGTGGCATTTGATGGAATCACAGTTAAACTAGGCAAAGGCTTACTTTCTCCTACTTTCAGATTTAACTCAGTGAAAGAAAGACTAAGTGACTGCACTGGAACTTCAAAGACAGCTTGGATGGTCTCATTTTGTGTGACATTAGATAGCGTATAGGTATTTCCTGTCTCAACAATTTGACCATTTCTTTTCCAGCCTTTGAAATTCACATTTGCCAAGTTTGGAAGTTGGAAAGTAACTGTTCCTCCACTCGTTACCTCTTGAGTCTGAGGGTCAGCTAATTTCTGCCCCTTGGTATCTAGGATCTCTACAGTCACTCTCAGCTTAGCAAGTTCTGTAAAGACTGCTTTGATAGAGCGATCTTGAGTTCCCATCGTTACAGTAAGAGGATTTGTAGTACCTAAGTTCTGACCATTTTCTTCCCAGTGATCGAATCTCCAGCCTTGAGTAGCTTGCGCGCTAAGCGTAGCACTTTCTCCAGGCTTCAATTGACTCTTGGATACAGAGACTGTTCCTTGTCCTTCTTGTGAGAGATTCAGATTGTAAGTTCGAGCGTCTACAAGCGTGATCGCTTGTACACTCGTACCACCGGGAACTCCATTTGAGAGAGCATTTGAAGTATCATCTTGTAAAAGTAGTAAAAGTTCTAACTTTCCACCCACAATTTGATCACTTTTTAGTGTCAATAATTCCTCAAATGAAATAACTCTTTTTCGTGAAAATGCAGTATTTTGACATTCAGCTAACTTATCGTAATCAATAGTTTTCTGATCACTGCCAAACACATTTCTGTAAAGTAACCACTCTAGACCAGCAAAGGCCTGAGGAATAGTAAGATAATCATTCTTATTCGCATTTGTCACGGCAATAGGATTATCTCTCAGGTTGCTTCTTCCCTGATACTTTAGCTCACCATAGTAATTTACATCACCTAGAATATCACAAGTATAGGATACTCCATTTTCAGTATAGGTATAAGTAAAACTTAGGTGTCCTGGTTCAATTACTTGAATTTCCCTTCCAACGATAAGAATATTTGTATCTCTTCTCACAATACTTAAATTTTGATAAGATTCTGGGAAAGTGATAGCAAATTTTATACCATTTTTCGCTAGAATTCGAGTCCTATTCGCATCACTATAAGGACGAATATTTACCGCTAATTCAGTAATAGAAAGTTGCGGATTTGCACCCTCTAGCACCTTTTTTGTACTAGTGTAATTAGTCTGTGCAGGGGAGAGAACTACTGCGCTGAGGACCAAAACAATGGTCAACATCAGCTTTTTGATTTTTGTTTTCATGCTGTTTACTGTTAATGATCCACACATCTGCGGACAAATATATCACTTTTCTCCAAAATGTCAAGCACAAGTACTTTATTTCCTTGCAAATAAATTGCAATACTGAGATATCTGAGTATACTTGAGCTAAAATGCTTTAGGCATCATCTTTTATTTTGACGAGATTGATATCATGAACAACTCACGCTTCATATCTAGCAACAAGGCTACACTGATCGCACTCCTCGGAGGAACTATCGGAGGAGTCGTATTTTTTCCCTATCTGACGAGGGCTATTGAGATCAAAACGGACCTAGATCACAAGGTACAGCATATTGAGCAGATGGTCTTTAGCACCTGAGGAATGAAAGGAGATGATGGGAAGATCCCACCTGCTGCCATCATCAGTGCCAAAAACTATAACCCTGTAATCAGTGGAAACCTCTTTGTCGAGCACAGAGGCAATAGGAATACACTAGACAAAAAAGCTGAACATTCTGCGCTCTTTTATGGTACAGATAACTCTCTTTCTGGGAATGATTCTATTACAGTAGTCTGAGAAAATAACAAAATTTTTTGAAACTCAACTGGAATCGTAATTCTTTGAGGATCTCATCACAAAATCAAATCAAATTCTCAATATAATGTGATTGCTGGAGGAGATGATGGAGATATTCAGTGAAACTTTAACTTTATTGGAGTCGGGAAAACCAATAAAATCTCATGAAACTGAAACACAATTATTGGGGGGAAAGATACTACTGTAAAGTGAGCAAATAACTTTGTCGCTGGATCTAAGATCAACTTTGATCCACAAAATAGAGGACAATCTCGCAATAATACTTTTATCTGGAGTGATAATCTCAACAGAGGTTGAGTAAGACAATGGTTTACTCCAGCTAAGGATGGGACCTTCCTCATCAGAGCTGAGAAGGGGTTAGCGATCGGTGTGCCTACGACTTCTATCCCAGGTAGCGTGGAGGTCCATGGTATGGTTCAGCTTGGAAATGATACCGAAGCTTGTACTTCAGCTAAGGTTTGAGCGATCAAGTATATTGATGAAAAGCCATCTGGATGTTTCTGTGCCTGTGATAATGGTGCTGGACTTTGAAAGTGGTCTGCGCTTAGTCCGTCGCCTTATTGTGAGTCGAAGTGTAGAGGATAGGGAGCGTCATTAGGCTCCTTTGACCGTCATTGCGAGCGGTAGCGAAGCAATCCAGATTTCCTTTGACCGTCATTGCGAGCGGTAGCGAAGCAATCTAGGATTTAATAAATTCCTTATTTGAACTCTACTGGATCGCCGCGTTCGTTTCACTCACTCGCGATGACCGAATGTCATTGCGAACGAAGTGAAGCAATCCAGATTAAAATTAAACCATTTTGGCTTCTATCTGGATCGCCGCGTTCGTTTCACTCACTCGCGATGACCGACTGTCATTGCGAACAAAGTGAAATAATCCAGAATAGTATAAATTTCCATTTACCTATTATAACAGTAAATGAAAAGAGGTTATATCTATATTCTTAGCAATAAGCAGAATGGGACACTCTATATTTGAGTGACTAGCAATCTTACAAAAAGAATAACTGAACATAAACAAAAACTTGTGGATTGATTTTCAGCAAAGTATGGTCTAAATATGCTTGTATACTATGAAGAATTAGACACTATTGAACAAGCAATTCAAAGGGAGAAACAGTTAAAATCCTGAAATAGGAAACAGAAGCTACTTTTGATTGAGAGTATCAATCCCTATTGGAAAGATCTATCAGATCTTATAGAAGGATAGTGCCTAGTAAGTCATTGCGAGCGGTAGCGAAGCGATCCAGATTTCCTTTGACCGTCATTGCGAGCGGCGGCGAAGCAATCCAGATAAACTTCAAATAAAGAACTATTTTGTCCTGGATCGCCACGTTCGTTTCACTCACTCGCGATGACAGACTGTCATTGCGAACAGAGTGAAGCAATCCAGGTTCCTTTGACCGTCAGTGCGAGCGGTAGCGAAGCAATGTCCGCAAAGCGGTTGCTTCGCAATCTAGATTGAAAGCAAACTTGTCTGTTAAAGATCTGGATCGCCACGGCTTCGCCTCGCGATGACAAACGGCACCTCATCATATCCGAGAAATAAAAATTTACTCAACAAAAATAAAAGCCGATGCCTACTTTAGATCAGCTACGAGCAATTACCCAGTCATGGAATTCACAATTCCTTGAGTGGATCCAGGGTTTTCCTCTTCCTTTGCTGAGAGGAGAACTTTTTTTGCTCTTGTTGATTTTGATCATTATCTTTGGCTACCAAAAATTCAAATCTGAGAAAAATCAGCTTTTTAAGACCTTTTGAGAGCGCTGTATTGGGCTTTTTGAGATGCTGTTTGAAAAGATTTATGGATTTTTTACAGATATTATCTGAGAAAAGCAAAAATACTGGGTAAAATCCTTTGTCATCTGAGTTTTCTTTGTGATTTTATTTGCAAATTTGATCGGTGTACTGTTTGACTTTCTCGGGACCATGTTCCCCTGACTAGAAAACTATATCACAGCTCCGACCTCAGATACTGACTTTAATATCGCGATGGCGATAGTCGTTGTGTGATTGGTACTGTATCTTCAAGTTCAAAAACTCTGATTCTGACACTTTTTGTATGAATATTTCCCAGTTCTCGGGAAAGGACTCATCAAAATAGAACGCTGAGAAATGTCTGCCCGAGCTTATTATCCGCTACGAGCAGTGATGAAACTCTTTGATATTGTGGTTGGGATATTTACTGGATTGCTAGATATCATCTGATATTTAGCAAAGGTGGTTTCACTATCCTTTAGGCTGACAGGAAATATCACCTCTGGAACGATCCTATTGGGAATGCTGATCGCTGGGCTCAAGGCACTGAGTATTTGACTCAGTGGTCGAGAGCTTCCCTTCGTGCTTCCGCTGATCGTGATCGCTCAAGGGCTTTTGTCCGCAGTGATTCAAGCCTTTGTCTTTGCACTTTTGACCGCAATATTTATCAAAGTTGCTACAGAAGAGTGATAACCACTCAAAAGAGGCAAAAAAATAAAAAATCAGACTTTTATATTCTTTTGTATATAATAATGGATGGATTTGGATTTTTAGGAGCTGGACTTGCTGTTGCTTTGTCTGGGATCGGAGCCGCAGTTGGTGAAGCTATGATTGCAGTCGCTGCGTTCAACTCAATCTTGAGAAACCCTGATATGAAGGGGAAATTTATGACCTATATGATCCTTTTTATCGCGCTGACTGAATCATGTGCGATCTATGGATTGATCGTTGCATTCAAGATTCTCGAGGTCGACCCTGCAAATATGGTAAATCCATATATGTATATCGCAGCGGGACTGGCTGTTGGTCTCTCTGGGCTTGCGGTTGCACTCGTTGAGTGATGGGTTGCGAAGACCTCACTGGATAATATGGGTAAAAACCCTGAACTCAGCTCGAGTTATATGGTATTGACGATTTTGGGAATTGCATTGATTGAGTCATGTGCGATCTATGGATTGATTATTGCGTTTAAGTTGATTGGATAGGGATTCTCAAGATTTTAAGACTCGTCATTGCGAACGAAGTGAAGCAATCCAGATTGGAAGCAAACCTGTCTGTTAAATATCTGGATCGCCACGTTCGTTTCACTCACTCGCGATGACAGACCGTCATTGCGAGCGGTAGCGAAGCAATCCAGATAAACTTCAAATAAAGAACTATTTTGTCCTGAATCGCCGCGGCTTCGCCTCGCTATGACCAAACACATTAAAATCAGACTTTTATTTCCTTTTTTAGCTCAATGGATATTCATTATGATCTGGTAATTGCTGGGATCGTGAACTTTCTAGTGCTTGTACTGCTCTTTAGGAAGTTTCTCTGAGACAAGATCGTCCAGCAAATTGAGAAAAGAACCCAACTCCTCAACAAGCTTAAAAAAGCTGATGCTGAGTATAAAAAGATGATTGAGTTTGCTCGTAAAGAGTCAGACAACATTCTCCAAAAAGCTGAAAAAAGAAAAAAAGAAATCGTTCATGAAGCCCATCTCCTCGCTGAACAGCAAAAGACAAAAATTCTGAGTGATGCTGAAGGTAAGGCTGAAATCATTATCGATGATGCAAAAAAAACTACTGCGAGACTTGAAAAAGAGCTCAAAGATGCACGAGTAGACTCAGTAAAAGCCACCTCAAAAAAGGTCGTAAAAAGACTCCTCAACCATGATCAAGAACTCAAAGATGAATATATTTGAGCGCTGATCAAAGATATTGAAAAATAATTTTTATCTCCTAAGCTTCTCCTCATGCCTCGCAAAAAAGCAGCAACACTAACAGCGCTAGAGCTCTTGGAAATCCTGAAAGTTCTTGTAGAAAAGTATGGTAAGAAACTGACACTTGAGAGTTATCAGAATACAATTTCTGAGCTTCAACCAGAAATCGGAGAAGCGATTCAGACTTTTTGACCTCTTGGACTCTTGGATAGCAAAAAACTCGATCAGCAACTAGAAATTTTTAGAAAGAAACTGGATAACAAAAAGAAATTTTCTCTCAGCTGAGATATCCAAGAGATTGAGCCTGCTATAAAAGCTTATCTACAAGAACACTTTGAAGAGGCTGAGCTGACAACTCATCAAAAAAAATCCTGAGATGATCTTTATGTTCAGCTCAAGGGAGAGGGCTATATCTTTTCTAGGTCGCTTGATGAGGATCTAGAAAGACTCCTAAAATCTGAATTTTAATCTTTTTTCTCCTAAGTTTTGCTATTTTTACTCTGAAATATACAATACGATGTCTATAGTACAGGAACTCCTCAAACAAATTGAAACCTGAATCAATGGTGCGAACCTTGAGGTAGATTTTTCTAAAAAAGGAGAAATCGTTGAGCTGAAAGATGGGGTTGCAACGGTAGTTTGACTAGATAATGTGATGTTTTCTGAGATCGTTACTTTTCAAAACGGACTTAAGGGACTGGTGCTCGATCTTTCCTCTGAATGAGTCGGAGTATTGGTCCTCGGGGAGCCAAGTAGCCTTGAGCAGGGAGATACTGTCCTAGCGACTGGACAGATCTTTCAGGTAGGAGTTGGAGAAGAATATCTCTGAAGAGTACTTGATGGGCTAGGACAACCCGTAGATGAGTGAGATCCTATCATTCCAAAACATTTTTGACTGGTAGAAAAGGTCGCTCCTGGAGTGATCTCAAGAAAATCAGTTAGTGTCCCTCTAGAAACCTGAATCAAAGCCATTGATGCTATGGTACCAATTGGTAGAGGGCAAAGAGAACTTATCATCTGAAATAGACAAACCTGAAAAACTACTATCGCTACTGATACGATTCTCAACCAAAAATGAAAAGATGTCTACTGTATCTATGTTGCCATCGGACAAAAAGAATGAAAAGTCAGAAGAATCGTTGAAATGCTCAAAGAAAAATGAGCGATGGACTATACTATCGTAATCAATGCTCCGATTTCTTCTCCTAGTGTGGTACAATATATCGCCCCCTATGTAGGATGTGCGATGGGAGAATACTTTATGGAACATGGGAAAGATGCGCTCATCATCTATGATGATCTCTCAAAACATGCTGTTGCCTATCGTGAGGTGAGCTTGCTTTTGAGGAGACCGCCAGGAAGAGAAGCTTTTCCAGGAGATGTCTTTTATCTCCACTCAAAATTGCTTGAAAGAGCTGCGAGAGTAGATTTGCCACGAGGAGGAGGAAGCCTGACAGCATTACCGGTTATTGAGACGCTGGATTCAGATATCTCAGCATATATTCCGACGAATGTGATCTCTATTACTGATGGACAGATTTTCCTTGAAACGGATCTTTTTAATGCTGGGTTTACTCCAGCTGTGGATGTTGGTTTTTCGGTATCTCGTGTTGGAGGAACCGCTCAGACCAAGATCATGAAAAAGGTAGCCTGAAAACTAAGACTCGAACTAGCGACCTACCATGAATTAGCAAGTTTTGCTCAGTTTGCCTCAGATCTAGATCCTACAACCAAAAAGAAAATCGATCACGGGAAGAAACTTATGGAGATGCTGAAACAATTTAATGATTCTCCGATTCCATTTTTTAAGCAGGTTGTATTTCTGTATGCGGGGATCAATGGCTACCTAGAGAAAGTTCCTCTTTCAGCGGTGGGAGAGATAGAAAAGCATCTGTATCAGAAACTGGATACAAGCTATCTAGAGCTTGCTGAAAAGATCGCTCAAGAACAGGAGCTTTCTGAGGAGATTGAATCTTCGATCAAGAAGCTCATTGCCGAAGTGCTTAAAGAAGGTGGATACGAGGAGTATGAATAAGCGAGACTGAGGGGCTTTAGTATTCAACCCCCTCTGTCGCAAAGCGACATCTCTGACTGTCATTGCGAACAAAGTGAAGCAATCTGCGCAAAGCGGTTGCTTCGCAATCCAGATTAAAATCAAATCTTATCTGTTAAATATCTGGATCGCCACATTCGTTTCACTCACTCGCGATGACCGACTGTCATTGCGAACGAAGTGAAGCAATCTAGATTAAAAGCAACTTTTATCTAGATCGCCACGGCTCCGCCTCGCGATGACAAGGTTGATTTAGAGTCTCAGAATAACAAAACAAAAAAGCTTATTTTACCTTTTATTTCATAGCTGATGCTACTAAGAGTACATACGATCAGTGGAGTAATCTTTGATGGATCGGTCGAGCGTGTTGAAATCCCAACAAAAAGCTGACTCATTGGAATTCTTCCTCATCACAATCCGCTGACAACTATCGTTAGTCCGGGGATCCTCAGACTACTCCCAACTCAAAAGAGGGGGAGTGAGTTTCTAGAGGGGACTGAGTTCCTCTTTGAAGATGAGCGGATTGCGATCGCGATTGGAGATGGAGTCTGCTATACAGATGGACAGGCGGTAATGCTTTTTGTCGCATCAGCTACGACTAATCCACAAAATGATGAGCAAGTTTTACAAGAGATGAAGCAAAAACTTGAGGCTCAGATTCAACAAATCAGATCCGAATGAGACTATGAAGAAATAGAAAGAGCATATCTTCACTTACAAAAACTGACTGCTGACTTAAAACTCCTCAAGATCAAGGAAAGAAGCTCGAAAAAATAATGACAAGAAATACTGCTCTGACCTTTTATCTTTTATTTCCTGATTTTTCAGAAGATGGCTGCGATTAAACAAGTAAAATCTAAAATCAAATCCGTCAAAAATCTTCAAAAGATCATCAAGGCTCTAGAAATCGTCTCTACGATCAAGCTTCAGAAGCTCAAATCTGCGATGATGAACTATAGAGCATTTATGAGATCATTTTTTTGGGTGCTGAGAAAGATTAGATCTGAAGTCAATATCTTTGACTTTGATGAGATGCAGCGAGATGCCTCTGGTAAAGTGCTCTTGATCGTTGCTACGAGTGATAGAGGGCTCTGCTGAGCGATCAATTCAAGGATTTTTAGGCAAATGGAAGAAAAGTACTGAAAGTCAAAAGAGAATGTTGATATTTTCGTAGTTGGAAAGAAGGGAGTAGATTATTTCGTTAGAAATGGACGAAATGTTGTTGGATCAGTAGTGATTACAGATAAAGTGGAACTTCAGGAAACTAAGCCTATTGCTCTCTATATCAAAAAAGCATTGGAAGAAAAAAAATACTCGAAAATAAAAATCTATTTCAACTTTTTCAAAAATACAATGCAACAGTATTTAACGAGGTTTAAACTTTATCCTCTAGATGAGGAAAGCTTGGGAGATTTTGTGAGTTTTATTGAACTAGAGGAAAGTGAACTCAGCACTGATGAAGCTAGAACACTGATGGTCGAGCCGAATTTAGCTGAATTTAAGTTTGAGTTTCTCAATCTAATGATTAGAAATATTTTGTATTCAGCGGTATTGAACAATAAAACTACCGAGCACGCCTCTAGAATGATTGCGATGAAAAGCGCAAAAGATAACTGCACGGAAGTCATTACTCAGCTCAAAATCCTTTACAATAAAACCAGACAAACCAAAGTTACTCAAGAAATCAGTGAAATCGTGAGTTCAAAGTCAGCTATAGAATAAGTCTTACCTCTCAATTAAAGGGCAAATAAGAAAACAAAAAAATCTGACTTTTTATCTTTTTTATACGCTATCATGCTAGGGAAAATCGTTTCAGTAAAATGAGTCGTTGTGGAAGTTGCTTTTGATCAGCAGGTTCCTAAGGTGTATGATGCACTCAAAGTCCTTTCAAAAAATGCGAATGGCAATGAAGTAGTCATAGAAGCACTCCAAATTCTTGAGAATGGGATTGTCAGAGGAATCGCAATGGACTCGACTGATGGGCTTAAGAGATGAGATTCTGTAGAAAACACCTGATCTCCGATCAAAGTACCTGTTGGAAACGAGGTTTTGTGACATATTTTTAATGTTTTAGGGCAGAATATTGATGGTGAACAGCAAGTTTCTGGAGTCGATCAGTGGCCGATCCATAGGAAACCGCCAGTTTTTGCATCTTTGAGTACCAAAGCTCAGATTCTAGAAACCTGAATCAAAGTCATCGATCTCCTCGCACCGATTATGAAAGGGGGTAAAGTCTGACTTTTTGGTGGTGCTGGAGTTGGGAAAACGGTTGTGATTATGGAGCTTATCCACAATATTGGTCATCAACATAGTGGAGTGTCAGTAATGGCTGGAGTATGAGAGAGAACCAGAGAAGGAAATGATCTGTATCATGAAATGAAAGCCTCTGGAGTACTCGAAAAAACTGCGATGGTCTATGGGCAAATGAATGAAACCCCAGGTCCAAGAGCGAGAGTTGCTCTTACCGGACTTACCATGGCTGAATATTTCCGTGATAAGGAGGGGAAAGATGTACTATTTTTTATTGATAATATTTTCCGTTTTACTCAGGCTGGAGCTGAGGTTTCAGCATTGCTTGGAAGGATCCCATCGGCCGTTGGATACCAACCAACCCTAGCAAGTGAGATGGGAACTCTACAAGAGAGAATCACCTCAACTGATAAAGGATCTATCACTTCTGTTCAAGCGGTATATGTACCAGCTGATGATCTCACTGATCCTGCTCCTGCAACTACGTTTACTCACTTGGATTCAACTATTGTACTCAGTAGAGCTATTGCTGAAAAAGGAATCTATCCTGCGGTAGATCCGCTTGAGAGCTACTCTCTTATCCTCAATCCAAGTGAACTCGGAGAAAGACACTATAAAGTAGCTAAAGAGATTCAGAGAATCCTACAAAAATATAAAGAACTTCAGGATATTATCACAATCCTTGGTATGGAAGAACTAGGAGTTGAAGACAAGGTAACTGTCTATAGAGCTAGAAAAATTGAAAAATTTCTCTCTCAGAGTTTTGCTGTAGCTGAGCAGTTTACAGGAATGCCATGAAGTTATGTGAGTCTAGAAGATACAATTAGCAGTTTTGAGAGAATTATTGCTGGAGAGGTAGATGAAATTCCTGAGGATTTTTTCCTTTATAAAGGAACTCTCCAAGAGGTGATTGAGGCCTATCAGGAAAGTAAAAAATAAACTATTATTTTTGAATAAAAAAAGAAATCTGATTTCAGAGGTGAAGTCAGATTTTTTGATTTTTAGAAGAATATCTTCCACGCTTTACTTGACATTTCACACAAAATACATATATTCATCTTTCAGAAAACAAAATTATTTTTAACATGAAAAATTACCTTCAATTGCTTCGCGAAATAAAAGAGCGAGGCGTAAAAACTGGCGATCGTACCGGAACTGGTACCCTAACGCTCCCTGGTTATCACTATGCTTGTCCATTGTACATGGATAATGATGGGATTATTCACAATTTTCCACTTTTGACCACCAAAAAGGTCAGTCTAAAATCTGTTTTTGAAGAGCTGATATGGAAGCTTCGAGGGGATACGAATATTCGCTATCTGCTTGAATGCGAGAATCACATCTGGACAGAATGGCCGTTTCAGAAATGGCTCAAAAAGACTGGTCAGTTTGATAAGATTCAAATGTGGGAAGATGATGCGAAAACTCGCTATAGTGATGAATGGATACAAAAGAAAGCTGAGTTTGAACAGAAAATCTTAAACGATTCCGACTTTTGTAGAAAATGGGGAAATCTTGGGAAAACCTATGGATATCAATTCCGCAAATTTGGAGCATTGGATATGGACATTAATATCCCAAAGAGTCTCCAAAAGAAGTTTTCCATTTCTGATGTGCAAGCATTATGTTTAGCAAATCCTGGGAAAGACCAGCTTATGGAAGCGGTTCATCTGATCAAGGACAATCCAGAGTCTCGACGGATTATTATCTCTCTTTGGAATCCCAATGAACTTGATGAGGAATCTACACTACTTCCCCCTTGTCCTGCGTTTTATCAGTTCTTTGCTAATGAGGATGGGATGCTGCATCTAAATCTCTACCAGCGTAGCTGTGATACCTTTCTTGGTGTTCCATACAATACTGCTCAAGATGCCCTCTTTCTCTGCATGATGGCACAGGTAACAGGACGTAAACCTGGAGTGTTCAATCACATGTTTGGTGATGCACATATTTATCTCAACCATCTTGATCAGGTCAATCAGCAGCTTGAACGAGTCCCTAATCAGCTTCCCAAACTCAAAATCAATCCTGAGGTCAAAGATATCTTAGACTTTACCTGGAATGATTTTGAACTTATTGACTATAACCCCCAGAAGCCGATCAAAGCGCCAGTTTCTATCTAATTGAATGCAAAAAAACTCCTAGGAAAATCCTTAGGAGTTTTTTCTGATTTTAGAGCTGAAAATTTGCTTTATTTTGATTTGTGAGTATACTTAGAAATGTTTATTTTATATCAGTTTTGATGAAGGAATCTATTTTCTTTAATAAACAACAGCTCCAGATTATCCGTTGGTATAATTACCTTTATACCTTATTTTTTGAATATTGAGTCTGGTTTTTTGGTTTTTTGATATCACTGCTCGTGGTAAGCGGACTGGTAATGTTTCCTATTTTTTCTGAAGTATATGGAAAAGAAACTGGTGATACTACAAGAATAGAAAATCAGATGAGAACTAGCTATATGGATCAGCGCTCTGTAATTAATAGTTTTTCAGGATTTCATGTGCAAATGCTTTGAGGTCCTGTTCAATCTCTTACTGGAGGATTTAGCTCACAAGACAATTTGATCAATTTTAGCGGACTTATCTTACCAAGAACAGTTCTTATTGATCAAGCAAAATGGAATATCTATGCGGAACCAATTCTCAATTCCACCTATGATAAAAATCTGATTAATAGCTACTTTTTGGATATCTTTGTAGCTCCTCTTCAAAAAACTGCACTGAATGCTAAACCCTATGCAGGACTTCCAGTTCAGTGAGATATAAAGCAGTTTTTTGGACTTTCATGCTTGGATACTATTTCAGCAGGAAGTTTTGTCTGCCAACACTATGTCAATCAATTTCTCAAGAGCTTTTATGTTTATGATTTAGCTTGAGTTGGAGGGAATAATGCTACGAGCGATACCTTTACCGTTAATACTCAACCAATCCCTGATGAATTCTTTACTATCTATGAAAAGTTAAAATATAATTCCGATAACCAAAAAAGATTTTGTAGCGGAATTCTTCAATATCTCCAATATGGAGGGAAAAATGACAACCGCTTTTGAGAGATTTTTAGTGACTGTGGAAGTGAGGAATATGCTACTTATACCGAGCTCAGAGACTTTCTAACTATTAAAGAGTCCCTTGCTTTGGGATATGTAGATGCGAAAGTTTCTTCATCAAGGATGCTTAACGAATACAAACTCTTTGTGATGCAGCAACTCCTCTATAAAGCGCTTTTGGCTTCAGAAGATGCAAATAGTTTACTTCAGTCTTATCTCTCTTTTCTCTCTGATCTCTTATTAAAGGAGTCTAATAGAAATTGAGAACTGATTAATCAATTTACCAGAGATTTTACCTACTGGTATAATGTTAGTATTGTAGATCCCTACTTGAAAGATGAGAAGTCAAAAATAGATAAAGAAACTAGAAATACTTTAACGACCAGACTTTTCTCTATTCATAATGGGAATAAGACGCTGAATTTTACTGGATTGGCAAAACAGACAACACTTGATCTAGATACAATAAATTCACTTGAGACCCCAGATATTTCTCATCAGCAAAACTTAGAAGAGCTCTTTAGAGCTAACCTTCCAGGTCAATTTAGACTCACCTCACTTGTGAATCAAGAGGAAACTGAAAGTTTAGTAGTAAAGGGACTTGATAGAGATACCGATGTGAGATTAGAAGCTGTGATCAAATTTGATGGAGTCAAACTCTATGTCGAAAAGGTCTCAATCTCTGGAAATAAAGCATTGGAATCATTTGTAAATGCTCTACTAGAAAGAGATCACTATGTCTTTGTAAAGATGCTTCAGCTCATTAGCGATAATCTTGCGATTGCAGATCAGAGTTCGACATTAAAACTTGATCTTTGTGCCGAGCTTAAGCAAAAATATCCAACGGGATTACTCCTCTGTTCTGATACTAAAATACAAATTGAAAAAGGTCAAACAGAGCAAGCTTCTGGAACTATTTATACCTTCCTACTCCAAAAAGGAAGCCTGATTTGAGTAGAGATATCAGATAAAATTTTAGAAACCAAAGTCCTTCAAAATCTAGATATCTGAAAAATTACTAAAGATACTCTTGCTCCTATGATCCCTGTCATTGTTAATTACGAGCCAAAGGATGAGATTTCTGGTTTCGGAATGAAAGAGCAACTTCTGGTTAATGACAAGTTTATGAAATACTTCTCAAAAACTCCAAAAAAAGTAGAAGTTAGCTGAGGAAGTGTAAGGATTTACTTTGAAGTTGAGGGTATCAACTTTATTGGGGGATATGATGTAGTGACTAACCGTTTGGCTCCGATTTCTCTTGATTTCTGAGCTACAAGAAAACCAATCATTATCCAAAAGATGGAACTCAATCTTGATGATCAGCATAGAGATGAGTTGAATGCCTTTTTGCTCAATCCAATCAACTATGTACAAAAGATCAATCCAAACCTTGTGAAAAAATATTTTGTAGATGGGAAACTCACCCTTTCACAAGAGAATAAATAAAAAAGAAACCTGAATTAAACTTCAGGTTTTTTATTTTTTAAAAAGATGCTAAAGCTGATTTGCTACGAGATTCCGGAGATATCCCGCTGTCAGACTTCAACTTTTTTTCATTGGAGAGGCATCATAGTTTCCTGCCCAGACACAGAGGATTTTCTTTTTTACTGGCTGTACTCAGCAGGTCCAACCATCAATAAAGTGTCTAGAGGTTCCAGATTTTACGCTCCATCCTGGTATATTGAGATAATTATCCGGTCAAAAACTGATTGTTCTATACTGATTTTTGCTTAAAATATCTGCCACCTCAGCAATTGTCGATTGATACTCATCAGCTAGACCTCAAGAACTAAGAAACACTTTCCACAGACTCGCAAACTCCAGAGGAGAAAGTTCATAGGTCCCAAGCCCAACTGAAAGTCCCAGATTGTGAGCATTAAAAGTCTGACTCTCTTGAAGGATAACATCTGGATCAGTATTGGCGATTTCTTGTCTTAGTCTATTGATAAATGCGATAAACTCCTCAACTCCTGCATCATGAAGGAGTTTTACAGCTGGGATATTTAAGCTACTTCCTAGAGCAGTTGCTAAGCTCACTTCTCCATAATAGGAAAGTGAAAAGTTTTTTGGACTATAGATCTGCTCCTCATCCAAATAATAGGAAACCGGCTCATCAACTATCATACTTCCTCAGGTCAGTCCGAGCTTTTGCAGTGCAAAAATATACAAAAACGGCTTGATTGCAGATCCAGTCTGTCTCTTACTGAGACATCAGTTCACCTCTCAGCTTTTCTTATCATCAAATGCCCTACAAGTATTCATCGTTTCCACGTCTCCTTGCTCATTCAAGACGAGAACACAGCAGTCTCACATTCAGACTTGTAATCTATATTCTTCGCTCTGAGCTATGCTCTGTCCTACTTTCTGATATAAATTGAGATCAAATGAAGAAAGCTGATTTGAATAATTTTTCTGATAATAGGCATTAAAATGCTGAGCCTCTGTAGGAACTGGAGAATGAAGCTCCTTATCTGAAACTGGAGGAAGTTCATCTCGATTTTTACACGATGATTCCTCGGCGATAAGCGGACAAATAACTTTTGCTCTGGTTTTTATCTTTTTGAATCCTGAGGCATTGAGCGGATTTTTCCCAGTTTGCGCTGTTGCAATCAAAAAACTCAACTCTGATGAGAAAAGTGCAGAACATTCCTTTTGAAAATAGTTGAGACAAGCAGCTCTATATCCACGGATTCCATTTAAAAATTCCACATTATTCAAATAGGCAAGGAGGATCTCATCTTTTGAATGATGAAGAGAAAGGTTAAAGGCGATCAGCATTTCTTTGATCTTTGTACTCCAGGTTCTATGATAACTTTTCCAAGTAATTTTCACTAATTGCTGAGGAATAGTAGAAGCTCATTGCCTTCTTCCATGTCATTGAAGGTTAAATTTAATGGCTCTGAGTACTGCAATCGGATCGATTCCTAAGTGCCAATAATACCTACGATCCTCCACACCAACAACTGCTTGTTTGAGATTTTCAGGGATCTGATCAGATGTTTCGTACCCTTGTATCTTGATTCCACTGATAAGCTGTCCATTGGTGTCTTTCAAAACTTGATTATTAAGGGTTGGAAGCGGATATTTGTATAGACAGTTAAGCAAGAAAAAAAGTGCTATTCCTCACAGGAGGATAAAGAGACAGAAAATTCAGATTTTTTTGATTTTTCAGAAATATACTTCTCTCATCTATCTAAAAATCAAGATAAAGACTTCGATTCTGAGCATACGAAAACTTAGCTAAAAAACAAGAAAAAGTGCCTTATGAAAAGACACTTTCTCTACGAGTTTATATTCTATACATTAAACTTGAATATAATTACATCTCCGTCCTGCACGATATATTCTTTACCCTCCAGACGAATCAGTCCTTTCTCTTTGGCCTTTGCCCAGCTTCCGGCTTCCAAAAGTTTATCAGTACTCACCACTTCAGCTTTAATAAATCATTTTTCAAAATCTGAATGAATCGCTCAAGCCGCCTGCGGAGCTGTAGAATCTACAGGGATTGTCCATGCTCTTGTCTCCTTTTCTCCCGTTGTAAAATAATACATCAATCCAAGCTGCCTAAAGGCAAGTCCAATCAAATCATCCAAGGTAGGAATTGGATTATCTCCATGAAGTTCTAAGAGTTCAGTCAAAAATTCTGACCTCTCTTCTGGAGAAAACTCCATCATTTCAGATTCAAGTTTTACACAGACAATAGCTACTGGAGCATTGAGCTTTTGCTCAAATTCTTTTTTAAGAGCTTCAGCATTAGCCAAGTCCTCCTGTGCAATATTCAGAGCATAGATAAAGGGTTTTAGCGTCAAGAAGTTATAAGATTTGATGAGTTTTAAATCCTCAAGTGAGAATTCAGATTTTATAGTATTTGCAAGTTTCCCTTCCATAAGTACCTTTTGAATCGCTTCTAGAATCTCCACAGTTCTCTTTTCATCTTTATTTTGAGTAATTCTGGCTTTTTTCTGAAGATTGGGTAGATTTTTCTCAATCTGTTCAAGATCAGCAAAGATAAGTTCAGTATTGATAATTTCTCTATCTCTGAGTGGATCAACTCCTCACTCTACATGCACAATATCTGAATCATTAAAATGTCTCAGCACCTGAACAATTGCATCCACCTCTCTAATATGTGAAAGAAACTTATTTCCAAGTCCCTCTCCTTTGCTCGCTCCCTTAACGAGCCCAGCAATATCCACAAATTCAGTATGTGCATAGACAATTTTTTGTGTCTTTGACATCTCAGAAAGTGCATCCATTCTAGGATCCTTTACATCTACGATCCCAACATTAGGCTCGATGGTACAAAAGGGAAAATTTTCAGCAGGAGCAGAATAAGACTTTGTCAAAGCATTAAAGAGTGTAGACTTTCCAACATTAGGGAGTCCAACGATACCAATCTTCATTATCAATAGTGCAAAAGGTAAAAAATCTGATCTTTAGTGTAGCGAATCGCTCACAAAAAGCAATGTAAAAGCAAGTTTTCTCTTTTAGTCTATTTCGTCGACTTCAACCAGTATTTTCTTTTTTTTGTAAACTTTGCATCGCTTGAGGATGAGAAAGCAGCAATATCCTAGGATTGTAATCACCCAAACAAGCAACCTAACAACTCAATATAATAGCAAATATATCGCAAAAATTGCTGCAATCTGAAACACTGGGTTCTGATAGAGCTTTGTGAGCTGCTCTAAAACAACAGAGCATACCTTGAAGTTAATCGTTTTTTGTGTATCTACAAGTCCTCATCGAACATTTGTTTTTAGGTTTCACCAGAGCTTAGAAAGTTCCGTCTCAAATTCAGACTTCTCTTCTTTTTTGGGGAGAGGTAATTGTTGAGCATCACCTTGCTGAGAAGATCACAAGGAAAGTGGATTTGTCGAGGTCTGAATAATTTTATCGCTCCAAGTTCATATCTGATCACAGCTAAAAGGAAAGCTACTATTCATCCCGAGGAGCGCAAAACCAAACATAATTGTCATAATCATTGTAAACCAATATCCTGTACGAGAGAAATACTGGAATCGAGCTACTTTTCTCACTTCAGAAAAATACTCTCATAGATATCTTAGGAGCCAAGCTGTTCCGAGTAAAGAAATCCATAATGCAATTACTGTTTGCCAGTTATTTTGAGGTAAGAGCATCGATAAAATGAGCCCTACAAAAAAAATAGTTCAATAGATCCAGATTTTTTTTACTTTTCTGAGGTCAATTGCAAGAAATGGCAATACGATAAAAAAGATACAAAAAAGCAGTCCAGCGACAAGAGCTCTTTTTGCTAAGAAAAGTTCGTAAAAAAATACAAAATAGAGCACACTTGCAAGTGCTAAAAAAATAATAAATCTGATTTTGTTTTTTTGTTCGGGTTTCATTTAAAATCAGAACAAGCTAAAAAATTTCTCCTGAAAGATCAGAATTACTGCTACTCATAAAATCATCGCTGGCAAAAAAGGAACCGCCTGATCTGCCATCTTTTGTGAAAGGAAGGTAGCTTTTTTCTGATAGAGTTTTGTCTGAATAAAGTACCAAACGAGTCAGATCCCTCAGCTAAGGGTAAGGAAAAAGAGGAATGCAAGCACTTGATCAAGTGTTGAGAGTTGATGACTAAGTCCAGCATAGAGCAGTCCTCCCAAGTATGGAGAGATAATCACATCTCAAAAACCGAGTCCCTCCTCTTTTACTCAGTATTTTACTTTTACTACTCGCCTTGCTGCTCCATAAAGCAATAAAAAGAATATGAGAAAAACTAGACCTCACCAAAGGATTTTCATAGGGAAGAGGCCAGCAAGTAAACCAACTCAGAAACTTCCCATTCCCACAAGAACCAGAGGAATATGCACCTCATACCACAATACATCATATACCAATAGAAGCCAAAGGACCCAAGCATTTACTATC
Organism: uncultured bacterium; assembly: GCA_963552955.1. Lineage (GTDB taxonomy): Bacteria > Patescibacteriota > Gracilibacteria > Absconditabacterales > Absconditicoccaceae > HOT-345. The sequence goes on along the minus strand of CAUVLQ010000009.1, from coordinate 29,549 downwards.
CAAAAAATCAGTATTCAAAATCCTTGTGACCATAAATACCAGTAAAGTAGTCCAAAAATCATAGCTGAACCTAGCTCTAGTATCGGATAGAGCCAGGAGATTTTTCTATGGCAATAACGGCACTTTCCTCACTGAAAAAGAAAGCTCAAAAGCGGAATCAGATCATGAGGATACAGACGATGCTTGCAAGTTGGGCACTCAGATCTTCCCCAGAGGATAGAACTAGCCTGTTTTCGAGTAGTTGCGTCTCCTCGTCTAGAAAGTATTACTGACCCAAATGAGCCAAAAATCAGTCAGAGACCGCATGCAACGATCAATCAAAAGAGCATTTTTGTATTTGCAGGGAGTAAATTCGCTCTTTACTATATCTTTTCTCGAGAAGTTTTCAAATAAAAAAGAAAGCTGACCTATTTTTCCAAGTCAGCTTTTGGTGGGATTATTCCTTAATGATCTGAGGGGCAAAGATCGGCACCTCAATATCTTTTCACTGATGATCTTCAGATTTTTTTTCTTTTGATTGAAAGAGTTTTTTGAGTAAGAGATATCCTCCTAACACAGCTAAGGCACATCAGAGAAATTGAAATGCCACATTCATACCGACAAGAGCAGTAAGCAGTCCGATTCCAAGAGAACCGATAATCTCCCCAATTTTACTAGAGAATTCTTGCATTCCAGCGATGAGTCCTTTATCCTTTGGTTTTGCATATCCTAGGATGAGTGCTGAGGTGATTGGCTGTAGCATTGCTATCGCTAATGACAGTCCAAAACTGGCGACTACAATAGCCATAAAACTACTTGTGCTTCCAAGCCAAAAGAATAAGCCAGCTGAGAATAAAACAAGTATCGTAATCAGGATTTTTTTACTATATTTATCTCAGATATTTCCAATCAAGATATTGACTAAGTAAGGCAACCTCATCACTGCAAACAGAATCGCAATCTCAGAGAGTGAGAGATTATTCTGCATAGCAACAAGTGGGATAAAGAGGAATCCAACGTAATTCATAAAATTTACAAGTGCCTGAGAAGAAAGTGCTACATACATATTCCCATCGTAACTCTTCATTGCTTCAAACATTTTTTTCCAAGGAGAAAGTGAGAAAATCTCCCTAAAATAGAGAAAAAGCATATTCTTTTTTCTGAGGATATTCTCCATATTTTGATATTCTTCATCAATTTCATACTCAAAAGGAAGGTCAGTATTTTGTTTTTTTAGATATTTTCACCACGTTTTGCTAAACTTACGGCGAACAAAATCCTGAATTTTTGAGTCCTGTAATATTGATAGAATTGCAAAGATTACTACGAACAGATACATATAGGGCAAATCTAAATACTTGACCAAAAATGCACTAATCAACGCTCCAATCACATATGCCATATTAATGCTTGAAAAGTAGACTCCAAGTATCTTACTACGATTATTTGTTTGAGTTTTTTTTCAATACAAGGTACGGTAGGTCGTATACATTGTTGAGCTTCCAATACCATTAAGAATCACGGCACAAATAAGAAAAAAAGCTGACTGCTCAAATCCTGCCCAAAAGTAGAATGCCCCTGAAATCGCATACCAAATCTTTCCATAGAGCAAAAGATACTTTGACATTCCTTTGTCGTTGAGAATTCCGATAGGAATAACTGTTAAGAGCTTGATTATTGGAAGGAGCGTTCAAATAAGCGTCAGATTGAGTCCGCTACCGATGATACTTTTAACATAAATAGAAAAAAAGGTATCAGCTCCTAGCCCCCACCCCATTGTAAATAGGAAAAGTGAAATAGACACCCATTTAATAGAAAATGGGATTTCAGCTAATTGTTTGATTTTCTCGGATAATGTCAGTTTTTTTGTTTTCTTTACCATTGAGCATTTTTTTTGAGTAAATAATTTACATTTTCTGAGTATAATTTTTTTTTGAAAAAAAGCAAAAAAGCTATAAGAATCTAACTGTTTTCTCTCTTGACTTCTCTATTTTTCAATAATAATAAAATCGCAAATTTTATTTCTCCTTGCATTTAAGATTTAAAGGCTTACACTGGGGAAAAGAAATCTGATTTTTTATCTCGTTTTGCTAATGAAGATGAAGCGAAAACCGAGTACTCAAAATCTTAGCTGGTCAAACTCTAGGACCACACTGCTGGAATATTGCCAGAAAAAGTATTTTTTAAACTACTACACTTTTGCCTTAAAACCGCTCAATATCCCTCTTCGAAAGACGACACTTACCCTTAAAAAGCTTAAGTCTATCGATATGCGAATGGGAGAAAAGACACATTTTCTCATCTCAGATTACCTTCATCAGCTCAAAAGAGGTCCCCTTTCTCCAGAAACACTTATGCAGCTCAAGGAAAATATCGCTCAGGAGATGAGGCAGCAGTTTGAACTTTCAAAAGAAAGAAACTATCAGGATTTTTCCTTTTCTCAAGAAGAAGGGCTTAGTGAACATTATTATGGACAGGATATTGATGATCTCCTTGAGCCGACAATTCAAAGAGTTTGGGAGAACTTGGATGCCTTCATCTGATCTGCACGACATGAAAGGATCCTAAATATTCTAGCAACTCCTCATGATGCAATTTATATTGAGGAGCCAAGAAAGCCAGACTTTAATGCAATGAGAGTTCAGACTGAGCGTCTTGATGCTCTTCGCCATGTCAATATCATGGCTGCTCCAGACTTTTGAGTTGTATTTCAAGATAATAAATACCTTATTCTTGATCGAAAGTCAGGAAGAATTAGCGATGAGACTAGGACTCCTGAAGATCTTACTGATCAGCTCAAAGTATATGCGCTCAAGCTCCTCCTCAAACTCAATGACAGCACAGAACTCTGAGATATCAATATTGAAGCATATGAAATCTATCTGCCAAGTATGCAGAGTTTTTGAGGTAGGGTAAAGCAAACAGATATTGATGCTATCGTTGAAAAAATTAAGGAAGATACTGACTTTCAAAAGACCTTTTTTATCAGTGATAATGTGCTTTTCCCATCAAGCTACTTTAGACGTACAACAACCTTGAGCAAATGCGAAAAATGTACTTTTAGAGAAGTGTGTGAAAAGTTAAAACAATTTGAATAGTTTTCAAAGGTATCACTTTAAAAAAATAAAAACCTGAATCTAAGTTCAGGTTTCTTGTTTATTTAAAAATAGATACTAGAAATAATATAAACTCCAAGAATAAGCATTAGTATTCCAACTCCCAAATGGATCAGCTTTGTATTTTTATTTTTCAACTTGGCAAGCTTCTCCACACTAGATTTTCCTGTTCATACGAGGAAGGTTATTCCGAGCATTGGAAGGATAAAGATGAAATTATACAGTGCTAGATATCCCATACCTAATAGATTGAGTTCATTACTTTGAGCAGAGAGGAGTCCAAGAATCATAATATATGGACCAGAAGAACAAGGGAGAAGGAATAAACTCACTAAAATACCAATTCCAAATGCACCTATAGGAGACAATACTCATTGGATGAGTTTCATCATGGTTGGTCTCCATTGACGAGGGACTTCCATTAGAAAAACCTTTCCATACCAGAAGTAGTCTTTAATATTTGCCAATCAGATCAAAATTCAGATCACACCGATAATCCACTTAAAAATTGAGGTTTCCGCTGTGGAAGTGGCTAAAAGCTTGAATACTCAGATCCCCATCAAAAAATAGGAAAGAAATATTGCTAGTGAAAATAAGACTCCAGAGAAAATCGTCCTCTTTTTGCTTTTTGACTTACTTAAGATTGTAGAGAGGAGTAGCAACATAACTGCAAATGCACAAGGATTGATACTATCACCAAGCGCTGTTGGGATCAGGATTCCTATAAATTTCCATGGAGATTGTTCACTATTTTTATCACTGTCTGCCAAACTAGACTGAGTTCAAGTTTGATTTGTATCTTCTCATACTCTCTCTCCCTTTTCAAAATATTTTATGATTTCTGTAGGACCAATCAATGAAGTCTGAATTTTATCTTCTTTTTCAACAAGCATCAAGGGGATTTTTGTTTCTGTGATTGGAAGGTTGATTTGAGCAAGCTTGTCTTCGAGGATTTGGAGGTTTTCTGGATGATTTCGTATCTCATATTTAGTAATTTTATAGATATCTTCTATATGATTTGTTTCAAAATATCTCTGTGTCTTGGCACAGTAACTACAACCTTCTCCATAGAAATAATGATATTCATCAGCAGACAAAGCCCCTCCAAGCAAATACATTCCTCAGAGCAAGAGGAGAGAAAGTTTTTTTAGCATTTATTTTTAATGAAGAGTAAATCTTGTTTTATAGCCCCATTTTTCTAGCAAAATAACTCTCTTTTGCCTCATATACGACCTGAAGCTGCACAGAGTTTCAGAGACTCGTTGTCAAAAGTGATTCTACAAGCTTTTTGATCTCTTCATTTTTGAGGAGCATCTCTGCGATTTTGGTAATAACTATAATCTCAACTACATTTTCACTAATAGCCTCGATGATCGCTTGATCTTTGAGGTTTGCCTGCGCGGTTGGCTTTGGAATTTGGGCGACAACAGACTGCCAAAGTGATTTCAAATCATTAGTTCAAGATTGCATCTGACTCGATGCAGCAACTGGTTGAGGTTCAGCTTTTGGAGCTACTGGTGCTGGCTTAGTTGATGGAGATTCTTCCTTTACAACTTCAGATTGAACAGGTCACAGAGGCGATGCTACTACTTCACTCTTTGACTCTGAATTTACTGGTCAAGATTCAGGTTTCTGCTGCTGAGGAGCTGAGGTTTGAGCTACACTTGCAGCAACTTGGGTAGAAACCAATGACTGAGAAACTTGCGGAACTGAGCTACTAGTAAGCTGTTTTCCTGGATTAAGATAGTTATTAAGCGAGATTTTATACGCAACAATCGGGTAAGGATATCGCCTCAAATTACCCAAAATTTCTCCAAAAGTCGAGCAAATCTTAAGATAAAAGTCCGTATCTTCCAAAAGATGTTGATCAATATATCCAATAGTCTGTTTAGTAAATTGTCAGAGATCAACTCCACTTTGAGCAATAGTATCCAAAAACTCAAAAATCTGATTTCTGTCTCCTTTTTTGATGGTTTCTAGTAGCGTTTTTATGGTATTTTCTCCAGCTACTCCAAGGAATTTTGTAATATTCCCCTCAGTAATCTCTCAGAGAATACTCACTTGATCTATATATTTTACAGCATCTCTCACACATCATTCGGAGATATTTGCGATTGTTTCTAATGCTGGAAGCGTGTACCCAAGCCCCTCAGCCTTGCAAATCTTTTCTAAATGCGAGGTCATCGCCTGTGTTGGCACCTTTCTATAGTTAAAAACCTGACAGCGAGAGATAATCGTATCTGGGACTTTGTGAATTTCAGTCGTCGCAAAAATAAAGCAGACATTACTTTTTGGCTCCTCGATTGTCTTTAGGAGAGCATTAAACGCCCCCTTACTGAGCATATGAACCTCATCGATTACATATATCTTCTTTTGGAGTGTTGTCGGTGGATAGAGTGCTTTGTCTATAATTTCCTCTCTAATATTGTCCACTCCTGTATGAGAAGCTGCATCGATCTCAGTATAATCGAGACTTGTTCCCGCATTAATAAGTTGACAATTACTACATTCATTGCAAGGATTTCCATTTTGAAGATTAAGACAGTTAAGTCCCTTTGCAATCAGCCTAGCTGAAGTAGTCTTCCCAGTTCCTCTAGGTCAAAAAAGGAGATAATTATGATGGATCTTATCTCTAGCAATCATCTGGGCCTTGAGAATATCACTAATATGCTCTTGTCCGATCATCTCATCAAAGGTCTGTGGACGATACTTGTTTGCGAGGCTCATAAATATACACAAAAATAATAAAAATCTGAATTAAAGTGTATGATTTTCTCCTAAGTTTTCAAGTCATGATGAATGAGGAATACTTCATATTTTTGTGCTCTATTGTATTGACTTCTTTTGTCTTTTATTTATAGTATATTAATTTATTTTTTTATCTTTATTTGGTCGATGGAGAATATTGAGAAAAAAGGACTACTCGAAAAAGAGAAAACACTGATTAACTCAAGCGAAGATCACAACTCAGAGTCTGATCCTTCTGAACACGTTCGCTGTAGAGTCTCCGAGCAATGTTTTGATATCCTCTCCTCAGTAGCTAAGGCTAGAAGGAATGCTCGTAATCCTCTCCCCCCTGATAAGGAACAATCACTAAAAATGACCTATCTCAAGAGACTTCACCTGAACTTTTATTCTCCAAAAAATACCTATCTGCAGTATGTCTCTCTCGAGAATATCAAGAAAGTGATGGGATTTCGTCCTTATCTAGAAGAGATAGGAATACAAATCACGGCTGAAAACTTTCAAGAGATCCTTGCACTTTCTCATGCGGAACTCGAACGTCTGATGATCATAAAAAAGGGACTGGAAAAGATAGGTATCACACTCTGAGATCAGGTTTATGATCTCGATGTTCTCTCTGGACTCTATCTGGAAGATATTCCAAAGCTCAGGGAAATGCTTCCACTTTTGAGGAAATTAGGAATCCCTATTAAGAATAGTAATCTCTTTAGTGTTTGTGAAACGAGTAAACGCGAGCTTAAAAAACTCCTTAGACTCAAGCCAAGACTTGATAAATTTCGAGGAGATGAGAATGAGAAATGGTGAACTCCACTCTCAAATACGGTAAAAAAAGTTAGAAAGCAAGATCTCAAACTCCTAGCACAGCTTCCAAAGGAACTAAAAGATAAACTTACTATCTGAATACTCCCTATTGCACTTTGCCTACTCAAGAGTGCAGACCTCCAAGAAATCAGAAACTATCATCTAAGGAAAGCCGCTTATCTCAAGAACTACCAAACGCTCTCTGATCAGCATTATACCCTTCTTTTTATGGAAGGAGGAGACGAGTATTGGGAGGATATGCTAGATGATTCAGTTGAGGAACTGGAGGAGGAATTTCAAGAACCACTCTCTACTCTCAGGCAGCCTGAAACTCTGCAAAAAACTACACTTGAAACACTCCAAGAAGATGCACTAGAAAGTTTTGAAAGGGGAGAGATGATAACTACTCTTCCGACGTTATGAAAGTATAATAAAGCTGAGATCAGACAGCAAGAACTCTGATTTTGCTATAGATATAGTGGTATTGAAATGCTGAAGAAGTCTAATCCCTTTGAAGTATTGATCAAGACTTCAATGAAAATCACTGAGCAAGGGCGAGAAGTCAGACTTCCTTTTTGCTGAGATGAGAGGCATAGAACTTGGATCCCCGTCTCCACTCAGGAACTCGATCAGGACTATGAGATTAACGATAAGGAAGAAGGGGATCTCTTCGCAAATATCAATAGCGATAGTGCATTGGGATTCAGAATCTTAGAGATTGCTGCGATGAAGAATATGATACTGAGTAAAGACTTTGAATATCCAGAACTCAGTAAGCAGGCATGGAAAAGCTTCAATAAAACGGGGACCTTTGCTATCACTAGTGAAATGCTGGGCAAGATCAATGAATGAGGATTCTCACATCTGTTTCTTCGTTCACTGATAGGAGAGGGAGCTTGCCTATCATTTTCTACTGAAGATAAGGAGATTCAGGAGCTTTTGTTCAGATTCCACCATTTTTGATTTCTTAATATTAGCCTGGTGAACCCTTGAGATAACGTTCATTTTAACCCGAATTATAGGAATGTTATATGGAATCAGGATTGAACCTTTAAGAGATTTAGTATCACTAAAGCTGGGAAACATTTCACTTCGCTCCATGCTTATTCACTAGAGAGATGTTTTGTAGATAGCAAGACTGGAGAGAAAAGAGTGATCCTTGTCAATCCTATAGATACCTCTCGCAAGATTGAGCTTTCATTAGAAAGATGCATGCAAGCCTTTCCTCAGTGGGACGTCGCAGTCTTTGATATTAGGGAAATGTTTAAGATGAAGAAGCGATGGAAATCAGTCTTTTCGTAAGCTTTTGAGCATTCTTGGTTGATTCTCTAGCTACTCTGCTCTGAGAGAGAAAAATGAGCAGTCAATTTTAAAAAACAAGCGGTTGTTTTTCCAAAAACAAGCAGTCATTTTAGAAAAAATGAGCGGTCAATTTTAAAAATTGAGCAGTAGTTTTTAGAAAATGAGCGGTCATTTTTGAGGAGGTGTAGAGGTTTGCTCTCTTTCTCCTCTCTGAGCATTCAAAAAAGAGAAGCTGAGCTTCTCTTTTTTTGGTAGGATGGAGGGGAGTTATTTACTTACCTTTTCGTATTTAACGGTTGCAAGCATCTCCTTAAGATCCACTCCAGGACGAAATTGAATTTTATTTCCCTTGATCTGAGATGCATTTACTTTATTAGCACTATCTACTCCATTACTATTGATTACAATTTGGAAGCTTCCAAAATCTCCGAGCCTCACGATCTTTCCCTCAGCAAGATGCTTTGTTAGGATCTTGGTTAGATCATTGAGCACAGCAAGCATATCACTATCAGATACTGTAGATCCAGCAGCTGCGATTTCCTTTGCAAGAGTCTTAAAGCTGACTTCTCCATCTGAATTTGCGATAGCATAGAATTTTGCTTTTTCAGTAGGTTTAAGAGGATTTTTTCTCTCTACGATGTTATACTTTACCGCCATCTTGTATTTTGGTTAAAGAATAAAGATAATTTCAGTCTAGGAATCCCTGAAGACTTTGCAAGGAGAAGTTGAGAGAAGTGATGGGAGGATTGAGGGAAGTGATGGGAGGATTGAGAGAAGACTTAGGAGCTGATGATGCAGAGATAATAATAAGGAATAAGAAACTAAATCTGAGATAAGTCGATCTGAAGTTTTGAAATTAGTTTGACTTCTTGGTATATATAAGTATATGTGAGGAGTGATATAAAAAATATATTTCCCCTCCTTTTTTGAAAATTAGTCAAGTATTTATTATATAATGCCCGATGGTATGAAAAAGATTCTAGTTATCTTATTGGTCCTCTTTCTCTTGGGACTTAGTGCCTATTTTTCTGCTCTGCATCAGATGGATGAGTTTTCCTACCTCTTTATTAAAGAGCAGTTAAAAGATAAGTCTGGAGAGGAATCAATAAATCAGGTGCGTACTCTGTTGTCTCAGTGTATAGATTCTTCCCGTGATAGGAGTGTAAGATTTTTCTGCAAAGTATTTCTAGAGAATAAATTTCCTAAGCTTCAAGAGAAGTGGTGAAATATCTCTACAGGAGGGGTTGAGTTTATAAAATGATGATCTCTCTCAAATGAAAAATGGCTTGAGTATGCTTGACTCTCAGCTATTGCAAAACAAGGATGGAAAAATGAACCTCTTTCAGGCGATAAAGATGAAAGAGAAGATATAAAAAAAAGGGTCAGACTTTCAGATTCATACTATAAGGTAAGGTATCATTTTCTCCCATTCTCTCTCTTGCTCCCTTATACAGATTGTTCAAAAAATCTAGATAAGTTTTGTAGAAATAAATCAGATATTTCTTCAAGGATTGTTCCTTTTCATCTTGGAGATTCTTATTATAATAGGACTCTCTCAGTTGATACCTTAAATGGACTTTGATCGAGAACCGAAATGGAAGAGTTAGATATGGGAGGGAAACTCTTTGAAGAGATGATTGTTAAGTTCAATGATGAGAGCAAGAATAATATCAATGATGGTAGAGAGATATCTGTAGATAATAATGATAGAATAATTATCTATTTTGATAATAATGGAAATTTTTATTCAAAACATGAGGAGATAAGAAAATACCTCAAGAGTCTAGGGAATACTGTTGTGGAAGATTACACTGGAGATTATAGTGAGCTAAAAAAGTGGTATATCGGATTTTGACCAAATATGCAGAAGCTTTTTGCCTCTGGAGAGGCGAAAATCGTTGATGCTTGACGGCAACAGTTTATTTGGTTGGCGTCAACTCCGAATAAACTCTATATTCGTTCCTATTCAGGATCTCATCCATTATCACTAACACTTTCCCCATTTGCATTGATAGATGTAGATGCTTCAGATTGAACTTTGGCTTTTGAATGAATAGTTAAGTAGCTGAAGACGGATTATTGAGCTATAGTATTTACTATAAGGTAGAAAGGCTAGAATAAGTCAAGAAGAAATTAAAAAGTGGGCTTGCAATGCTCAGGAGAACTTGTATTAATGGAGGTATTCCTTCTTTATGTTCAAGATATTCTTTTTTTAGATTTATTCTCTAAAAATAACGAATGAAGCTACGAAAATCTTTGCTTTTACTCCTTCTCGGTATACTTGTTGGAACGATAGGGACTGCTCTTTTCTTACTTAAACACCCAGATTATGATCCTTGAAAGATTAGAAGTCCTGAAAAAAATATACCAAGAACTTCTGAGGAGAAGCTTAATATCTACTTGGGATCAAAAAATGCGATGCTAAGACGAAATAATCAACTGGTAGGAGTTTTTCCGTTACAAGAAGATGTTTTCCCCAAAACTCTTACTCAAAAATCTGATACGCTTGAGCTGAGATTTGGAGAGTGGCTTGATTTTAGGGCGATAGAGTTTCCTTGACAGCAGTGAACAGGAGCGATACTGACACTCTCTGCACTTTCTGGAGATCTCGAAGCAAAGGTTATTTCAAAGCGTCATCGTTCACTCAAAGAGAGACAAGAAGCCCCAGACTATAATGATGATAAATTCGCCTATCTCCGAATAAAACAAGGCGAGGAAAAGGTTATTGACTTAGATGATTATAGAAACTTGCACTCTCCAGAGCAGAGGGCGACGATCGGCTGGGTTGGCTTTGATATAGAGATTCGCCCAATCGGTCTTGTGTCAACTATGAAATATAAACTAGATTATAAATCAGATTAAAATACTAAAAAAAGAGAAGCATTCAGACTTCTCTTTTTTATTTATATTTTATCCATTTCGGAAGACAAATACGTTTCTTTCTTATTTTCATTCTGGTAAGAAGCCGAGTTTCCCCACCAATTCAGCGAACACTTCTTCAATAGATTGGTTCGCATTAACAGTAATAAGTTTATTGAGACTGTTTAGCTTTTGAATCACTGGAAGTGTCTCTTGCTCAAAAAGGTCTAATCTTTTATTCACCGTTTCCATATTGAGGTCGTCTTCACGATTTTGTTCCTTAGCTCTAATCTGAATCCTCTCAACTGCCAAGTCTCTAGAAAGATCAAAATACACAGCAACAAAATCTCTCTGATGTCTCTCTTGATAGCTCAAGAAGAATTCTAACTGCTGAGCATTTCTAGGGAATCAGTCAATCAAGAAAGCTTCCTCTGGCTCAAGGAGATGCGAACAAAGTTTAAAAAGATCAAAAACCAGACTATCACTCACCATCTTTCCTTTTTTGATGGAATCTTTTACGTATTCAGAAATTAGATTAGTATTAGAGTTGAGTGCTCTAAAAATATTTCCTGGCTCTAGGTATTTATAATGTTCAAATGCTTTAAGGATATTACTTGCTTGTGTTCATTTTCAAGAACCTTGGATTCAAAATAAGACGATATCTTTTTGCATATAGATTTAATTGGGCAGATAAAAATAGTTCTCAGCAAAGAGCACACCTAAAAAAAGCCCGTTTATTTCGGGCTTTATATATGAAAAAATAATTATCTCTTTGACCAAGTTGGAGCTTTTCTCGCTTTCTTCAAACCAGGCTTCTTTCTTTCTTTCACTCTTGGATCTCTCTTAAGTAATCCATGAGGTTTTAGAGACACTCTAAGGTCAGAATTCCATTCTACCAATGCTCTTGCAAATGCAAGTCTAATAGCATCAGCCTGTCCAGCAACTCCTCCTCCTACAACTTTGATCTCTGCATCAAACTTCTTCAAAACATCTACTCCAAGTGTAGAAAATGGAGAAGTAGCGATCTGAAGGAGATATTGATTTCCTCCAAAATAATCAGCAAGCGTGTATTCCTTTCCAGAAGCTGTTTTCAAAAGATAATTTCATGCTCCCTTAGCATACAACTTTACAGTTGCAGTAGTTTCCTTTCTTCTTCCAACTGCATAATTATACTCTCTATTTGCCATTATTTATACAAGTTAATAGGTTTAAAATTATCGTATTTTGTAGTAGTTCCCTTAATAAGCTTCATTCTCTTAATTCTAGGATCTCTAAGCTTATTTTTTGGAAGCATACCTCTTACTGCATACCATAAGGCTTTCCCAGGATTCTTCTTAAGCAATTCTCCAAGAGTAATACTTTTCAAATTTCCCTTGTATCCACTGTATGAATAGTATACCTTATCTGTTAACTTCTTTCCAGTTACAGCAATTTTTTCAACATTTTCAACGATAACAAAACTTCCTGCATCTCGGAAATCTGAATAATATGCTCTATCTTTTCCCATCAATTTTTTAGCAATATCTACAGCCAATCTTCCCAAAGTCTTTCCTGTAGCATCTACACGATACCATCTTCTATTTTTTTCTTGGTCTGTTTGCTTAATCCAGATGGTTTTATTCAAATCCTTTTTAGTAAACTCCATTGTATCTCAATACGATAACTAAAATAAATTATTCACACTCAGTATTATGCTAATTTCAACATAATTTTTGGTGAAGCATCTCCAACTCTATATCCAAGTCTATATTCAGAAGTGAATCCAGACTTTCTTCCTTCTTCTTTGTATTTTGGAACGAAAGTATCAATTACCTTCTTACCTTCTGCCTCTCCATATACTGTAGCTTTCACATATCTAATAGCTTCTCTCTGAGCAGTTTTCTCATCATTTTTTGCATAAATAGTAAGCAAAGTTGAGAAAAAATGATCAGCATAGGCTTTCAATACTTTTGCTCTCTTTGGAGTTGTTGTCAATTTTCCAGCTCTCAAAAGACTAGAAAGTTGCATTCTCATAAATACTGATTTACTTTTAGCTCCTGTATTTACCTCTAAGAGCCTGTTATGCTTGTGTCTCATCTTAACATAGATAATAAATGATAAATTCCCTACTTTAGCTATCCGATTAATACTTTACCGATATTTGCGAGTGAAGAAGTAATCTCATCAATAGCTTTTCTTCCAACTCATTTCATTACTAATAATTCAGATTTCTTTTTCTTTTCCAAATCCTCAACATAGAGAATATTATTTTTAATCAATGCGTTCCTTGTTCTTTCACTCAATGGAAGCGCATCAATTGGCATTGTCTTTACTGATCCTGACTCTTCTGGCAAAGCTTCTTCAGCTTCAGAAAGATCATCATACTCTACAAGTACTGATTTGTCAATATATACATTATCAAATACGAAGAGTTTTGCATAGCTTGTTAGTACTTCTCCAGCGAACATAATAATTTCTTTTGGAGAGATATTGTCATATTTTACCTTAATTTCAATATTAAGGGCATCCTTTGTACTTCCGCTAAAGTCTTCAATAACCTCCTCTACATCATATCTTACATAGTCAACAAGAGAAAAGTCGTTATCAACAAGAAGAAGTCCAACTTCTTCAGTATCTTTTTCTTTTTTATCTCTTTGTCTAAGGTATTCTAGACTATAGTATCCATATCCTTTTTCAACTCTTAGTTCCAAATTGATCTCTGTAGAACTATCAGTTATTTCAAATAGGAATTCATCTCCATTAAGAAGTTGTACTCCTGATGGGAACTTAAGATCACTTGCTGTATATCTTCCAATCCCCTTAAATCTCTGAGCAATTCGTTGAAGTGATTCAGCATTTTCATCAATTTTGAAGCGAAGCTTCTTGAAATTCAACAGAATACTGATTACATTTTCCTTTACTCCTGTAATAACATCATATTCGTGTGGCACCCCTTTAATCTTCAATCCTGTTACAGCTCCTCAAAGGTTGTAAGCTAGGATAATTCTTCTCAATGCATTTCAAAGAGTGTGTCAAAATCATCTTGGGACATATTTCAATTCAAACCTTGTAGCCCCATCATCCAACTGACTGAAGCTAATCTTAGGAACTCCAATAAAGTGTTGTATATTCAACATAGAAGTAGAAATATGATATAAAGTTTTTGTTGATTTTTTACCCTCTTACTAAGCTCTCGCGTAGAATTCAATAACCTTTAGTAGATCTCCTAATGGTTCAACTTCTCCTTTCTGAGGCATTGCAAGTACTTCAATTGCATAAGCATTTTTATCAACCTTTAACCAAGAAGGTACCTTTGCAGGAGCAGCCTTAGATGCATTAGCATAAAGTGGTGAGTTCTTCAACTTCTCTTTTACAGAGATCTTATCACCAACTTCTACAAAAGTTGAAGGGATATTATGCTTCTTTCCATTTAGTTGGAAATGTCCGTGAGTAACCATTTGTCTTGCTTGCATAATTGTATTTGCAAGTCCAGATCTAAGAACGATTACATCAAGTCTTCTTTCCAAGAATTGAAACAATGCAAAGTCGTGACTCATCTTGTTATTCTTTGCATACTTAGCGGCAGTCTTCTTTACAATAGTTGAAAACTGTTTTTCTGATAGAAGGTAACTTCTCTTTACTACTTGTTTATTTCTTAGCAATTTCCCATATTCAGAATTTCTCTGCATAGAAGCTCCATGTTGTCCTGGCAAATCCTTTCTCTTTTTAAGATTGTACTTTTGTGGACCAAAGAGATTCAACTGTTCTCTTCTACAGAGTCTAAATTTTGCTCAAGTATATCTCATAATTCACTATGAAAATAGATAAATAAATTTGAAAAATCTGATTTCCTTTTTTTAATCAAAAAGACTAATTTCTCTTTGGTCTTTCTCCTTTACATCCTCCGAATTGGATTCCAGTTTGTTCCTTGATATAAGCAATATCAATCACTCCAACTTCATTGATTGCCTTAAAAACCCCCTCTCTAGCCATACCAATTCCCTTGAATACGATACCGATTTCCTTCAATCCATATCCTTGTCCATCCTTTAGGATCTGCTTTGTCAATACCTCAGCAGCATAAGGAGTACTTTTCTTTGAACCTTTGTATCCAACCTTTCCAGTACCTCCACCGAGAATCTTATTTCCCTCCTGATCAATTAATGTAATCAAAGTATTATTTGAAGTAGTATGTACATGGAGCACTCCACTAACTACCTTAATATCCTTCTTTTTTGCCTTTGTAACAGCCATTTGCTATAGAAAAAACTATATAAAATTACTTCTTCAATACTGGTCTCACCTTTGATCTTCCAAGAAGTTTTTTTGCAGTTCTTGCATTCTTTCTTGTAAGTTGTCCTCTTACTGGCAAACCAAGATTATGTCTCATTCCTCTGTAGCATTTAATTTCCTTCAATCTTTTGATCGCAGCAGCTACTTCTCTTTTAAGATCATTTTCCAACACATATTTTTTCAACTCATCAGAGATCATCTTTTGTTCTTCTTCTGAGATATCTTTTACCTTTTTCATAATCTCAATATTGAGTGCAGCCAGAATTTTCTTAGATCTTTCTCTACCAATTCCGTAAATATTTGTTAGCGCAATCCAAATAGATTTCTCTTCTGGAAGGACATGCCCCATCAATCTAAACATCGTTCAAAAAATACAATAAATAAAAACTATCCTTGCCTAGCTTTATGTCTAGGGTTTCTCTTACAAGTCACATACAATCTACCCTTTCTTTTTACAATTTGGCAATACATACATCTCTTTTTAAGAGAATTTACAACTTTCATCGTAATTAAACATATTATGTAAATAAGCACACTAATGCTGCGGACTATTTGTCACGACATTATATCTATACACTATCCTTCCTTGTTTCATATCATATTGGTTCACTTCAACCTTTACATGATCTCACTCAATCACTGAGATATGAGATTGTTTCATCTTACCTGCTTTATAACAATTGATAACCATATCTGTATCTTTCAATTTTACAGTATATTTTCCAGCAGGAAGGACTTCTAAAATCTCTCCATCTCGCTCTAAGACTCCAGCCTTAGCCATTAGCAAGAAATCTTTTTAGCAACTAAAGTTGTTTGGAGTGGTCTAAATCCTTTCAATCTTGCGTATCTTGTTTTTCTCTTAAACTTAAGCACGCTTACTTTTTCACCCTTTTGAGTAACCCCAACTTCAAATTCAACACTAGCACCATCTACTACAGGCTTCCCAACTTTCACATCATTACCAGCTTCATCAAAGATAGCCAAAACTTTATTTGCTACAAACTTTTCTGATTGATTTACTCCAAGATTATCCACAATAATTTCTGCTCATTCTGAGACAATATATTGATGTCCTTGTAGTTCTACAACTGCATACATTCTTATACAAAATATCAAAATAAATTTTACACAATCTTTCCAAGTTGTGCCAAAGTATTATACTTTCTCTTTGTCTTTCTATAAGCATTAGAAACGATTGCTCTCATTCTCTTATACCTTCTAGAAGATGGAAAATCATAGCTCACGAACTTTCTATACCATTTAGTACCATAATGCACTTGCTTTTTTGCTTTATCCAAAATATGAGAAGACCAAAGTTCCTTTTTGTAGAAAGAAATAATTCTTTCGTTTGTATTCAAATCTCCTGTTCTTCGAACGGTAAATCACATAACAATAGCAAATAACAATTAAAAACATTAAGTTGCCGAGGACCGGAATCGAACCGGCACGGGATTATAAGTCCCAAAGGATTTTAAGTCCTTCGTGTCTACCAATTCCACCACCTCGGCCCAAAGAAGAACCTGACACAAAGTCAGATTTTTCTTTTTTATTTTACAACTTCATCATAAATTTTATCAAATACTGATGGGAAAGCGACTGCAATATTAGAAAGAACTTTTCTATCCAACTTTATATCCTTTGTATTCATAAGATTAACAAATACTGAATACCTATTTCCCTTTTCTCTAATCACAGCTGAAAGCCTTTCAATCCAAAGTTTTCTGAAATCTCTCTTCTTAAGTCTCCTACTTACATAAGCATGCTGACCTTGTTTTACAAGAGCCAATCTTACCTGCTTATAGAGATTTTTTCTTCCAAGTCTAAACCCTTTAGCTTGATTGATAAATTTTTTGTGTCTTCTTTGTCTTCCAAGACCATTAGTAACTCTTACCATTTTATCAACTATTTATAAGGAAGTAAATTTTTTAGCATCTTTGCCGTTGCACCAAGAATCTCTTTTCCATAAGCGAACTTCTTATTTGTCTTTCCCTTATTAGTTAAGAGATGATTATTACAAGACTTACAAGCAACTACTTTCTTAGATTTTGTAATCTTAAACCTCTTTGCCGCTCCTGAATGAGACTTCATCTTATTTGCCATCTGTTGTGACACTATTTACTAAATAAAATAATACTATATCCATTAGCCTCTTTTTTTGGTGTATCATATTGAGACTTTCCATAACTTTGCAAAGCCTCTTGGATAATCTTTAACTTTTGCACAGCCTTATCTTCATACATTCTCTCTCTTCACTTTAACCTGATTGAGAATTTCACATTATCTCATCATTGGAGAATCTCCTGCGCTTTCTTTATTTTTAGCTGAAGATCATTATCCCCAATTGCATAACTAATTTTGAGCTCTTTTGTATCTTTTCACTTCTGAGCCTTCCTTCTCTCTTTGTCTTCTTTCCCTTTTTGATACATATACTTTCCATAATCAGTAAGTCTCACTGTTGAGAGCATCTTTTCTGGATCATATACGAGCTGAACTAAATCAAGTCACTTTTCAGCAGCCATTTCTAAGGCAATCCTTCTTGGGAAAGTTCAGAGATTATTTTTATCATCATCTATTATCATAATATTAGGAGCCTTAATCTGATCATTTATAAAGATCATTTTCGCCTTAAAATTCCCAGCCATATTTTTTTCTGATTTATTTTGTCCAGAAAACTCTTTTTTCTGTCCTCAAAATTTCGAATTCGTTGTTGCTGGCTTAAAGCTTTTTTGCTCCATACACAAGACAATAATAATAAACACTCGCTCCCGGAGGGACTCGAACCCTCGATTTCCACCGTGAGAGGGTGGCGTCCTAAACCACTAGACCACGAGAGCATAAAAAAATACAACCTATCCCCGCTAGGGATCGAACCTAGATCCACAGCTTAGAAGGCTGTTGTTCTATCCATTGAACTACGGGGACATATCCTCCATCGTCAAATTAGCCTGGGGAGAGTAGGATTTGAACCTACGTAGCCGTGAGGCGTCAGATTTACAGTCTGATGCAATTGACCGCTCTGCCATCTCCCCTCTCTACAAGACTTTTAGACCAAAGAACTTAAATTTGGACTCTATGGGAGTCGAACCCATGACCTCCTGCGTGCAAAGCAGGCGCTCTAGCCAACTGAGCTAAGAGCCCAAAACATTTTCTACCCTCAGAATCATTGAATTTGATCAATCTGTTCTGTAGGATTTCATACAAAGACACCGAACATTGTTAATACTCAAAGCACCATAACTACAAATCCAAGTAGTAGTACTAGATTCCTCGTCCCTCACAAATGAAGCTCTGCCCAAGCATTTCTACCAAAGAACTTTACTATATCATAAGAATAATAACAGAAAAGTCCTCAAACTCAGCAAAGCAGTATTCATAATAAGATACGACCAATCATTTATCTCCACTTTTTGTAGCTAATAAATAGATATCCTTGAGCACTTTGATACGAAACCCATGTAGTGTAATAGCGGATAACGGGACTCGAACCCGTACAAACAGAGCTGAAGTCTGCTATGCTACACCAACTACATCATATCCGCACCCTCGTCTGTCTATGATGACAGTGACAAGGTATACGAAAATAAAACACAAAATCAAGAGATTTTTTATTTATTTTATCACTTTTTTGAAAAAATGGTTGTTTTATTTGTAGCGTTGGCTCTGGAACTTATTTTTAGAAAGAGAAAAAAATCAGACTTTTCTCACTTTATACGCAAAAAAACAAAAGTTCAAAAAAAGTCATTATTTGTTTTATCAGTTTTTATGCAGATTTTTTATTTATCTTTTTTGATTTTAAGAAAAAGAGGATGTAAAATCCTCTTTTAATATTTTGATTATTTTTTTATGATTGAGTTTCTAGCCTTCGTTTTTCTATATTCTTTTTATAACTCTCTAAACTTGTAGGAATATTGTTTTCTGTTTCTGGAATATCAAGAGCATACCTATAAAATATTTGGAATGTTTTTGTATCCGTTTTTTGTAAAGCATTCTCAATCTCCTCAGCCTTTTTTCCATATAGATTTTTACGAACAAATTCACCAATGGGAGCCAATCATAAAGGCACTGCTGTAGTATTACTTGATGTTTTTCATAATATTGTATAGAGTCAACTATCAATATCACTAAATCAGATTTTTCTTGCTTTTCTAGTTTCAATAACAGTATTTCTATATTTATCTAATCATTCTGCTCATCAGCTTGTTCTCGCTACAACATCATCCAAGCGTCATTTTCGTTGTTTATTGAGTCCTACATTATTTACTGAGATTCATAAAATCCTACTAAGTTCTTCATCTTGCTCATCTCTCTTAATTCTTGCCCACTCATTAACCCCAGCCGCTCTTGACTCAAGAAGAGCACTTCTTCCTTCTTGAGAAGAATAGATATCTCATAAGGCGAGACTACCATTAGGCACTGCAATAATTGGAGTAGACTCAATTGTAGATTGTCCTAATTTTGCAACAGAACTTGTAAACTGATCAAGTTTTTTAACGCCTGTCTTATTCGTAATAGCTACTTTTATAATCATTCGCATAAATGCCAGAGAAAGGATTGCAATAAATATTTCCTGAATAGTCATTTTCGCATTAGACATATTCATATTAAGTAACCCATCAATTTTTACAGCGGAAGAATATCAGCTTTCCCCATTTTTAGTTGTCGAAATACTAACATTACCCTCTCCAAATGAAGCATCTTTATAGTCTAATTGGAAAAATGATTGATAGATCACAATTATAATCATCATTAATCCAATAAAAAAGCAAAATTTTACCGGCTGAAAAATCAATCCAATAATTGTATCTACATTAAGAAATCCTCACTCTTTTGTTTGATCTAATCCCTTAATTTCAAATTGCTTAATAAAGATAATGAGAGGACTTAAAGCAATCGCAACCCATAAATATGCTAATCTCACAATTAAGACAACAGTCAAAACAAGCAAAGACAACGTAAACAATACAAGTCCTGCACTATACAAAATAAATTGAAAAATCTGCTTAAATGCTTTATCTTGACAAGAAACTCCTGCTACGTTATTGTTATTATACTGTAAATAATCATTTGTTTTAAATACAGAAAATCCTAATCGCATAAGTGGACCACTCAAATCTTCTGGCTTCGGCATAATTTCATCAATAAATTTTTCATTAGAAACTTCTCTCCTTTCTGGCAAATCTACAAGCTTTGTAGTAAGTTCACCATCAATAGTATATACTACTGCTTGACTTTTCATATATTTTAAGGTTTTATCTGCATCCTTTACTGCAACTATCGTAGTTTGTAATTGCTGGCTATTGTCAACAAGTTGAGATGGGAAAGCTGAAACTGTTGCAATTAGAATTGTTGAAAGATCTACGAGAACCATCACAATAAACCAGCTCATTTGTACTAAAACACCGGTAATAAGAGACTTTTTAATGATCTCTTGCGGAGGCTTTTCATTAGTTGAGGGCGAAATCACATACTTAAGGATATGATAGAGAAAGAAAAATCCAATCGCAAAATTAACTAGATTCCTTATCATCTGCCAAATCTTCCACAAATAGGTATCCATCTGAAAAGCTTCAGCATAGACCAATGCATTTGTCATTAATTTTCCAACAAATTTTGCCAAAACAATTCGAAACCAAGAACAAAGCTGAGTAATGCGATACAATGTATCCATAAATTCCGTTACCCATCTTGAGCATACCTGTGAAGTTGAATCTTCTGCAAAAACAAAAGAAATGAGAAAAACCATCACTCATAGAGTCACTCCTCCTATCCATTTCATTTTTTTGGATAAAATCTGATTTTTCATTTCACTTTATTAAAATAAATAATTGAATGTTCTAATTATTATTTTCTTCTTATTTTAAGAATTTACTTGTTTTTTCTGATATTTCCCATCTTTAAACTCAATTGCTTTCTTTACTTCTTGACTCATATCATTTATCAATTCTTCCCTATTTCATGTATATAAATCTGAAACTCTAGGAGAATTAGCCAGAGACAATGCTTGCTCAACATTAGCAGTTGCGAGCGCCTGGGAGATCAATGTTGAATATTCTGTTTTTAGAACATTAAGTCTCTGATTTCTTATATCATCAGTAGAGTAAGCATATTTTTCATGGGCATCATATATTCACTGTAATTCATTTAGTCTTTCTATTTTATTATCTTCATCAGCAACATACGAAATAACTTCTGAATTTATAAAATTCTCAGCGTTATACTTTTTTCTATTTTCTTTTGCAGCATCTGAGTTTGGTTCTAGAAGTCATGTGAGCTGAGAATTTCTAGACTTACTGAGTTCAGACATCTTACTGTCTAATAATTGTTGTGGTTTATTTACAATAGCTCAAAAACCAATACCTCAACTTGATGTTGGAATAATTGGTGTAGTAGCTAAAAGGCTTTCTCACAATTCTTGTAGTTTTCATCAGACTTTTTCTCCAATCTTTGTTCACTTTATAGCAGCGAAAAGCAGAAATCGAGTTATGGCCATACCAAAAATCATAATAATAAGCCATCAGAAATTAACAAGCGCAATACTTGCCTTAATTTTGATAAATCAGAGAATATTTAATTCCTGACTATCACCACGTTCATTTGAAGTAATTTCGATTCCTGTAGTCTGTTTAAATGAATCTCTATACCTCTGTTCCATTCACTGCTCAATCATTCCATTCGTTGGAAGCGTAGTTTTCAATGCTGACATAAAAATCAGCGAAATTCCTACACAAAATCCTACCAATACTGGTGCAAAGAGCAATTTTATAATTTCCTCAAGGTCAAAGAACTCAACTCCATCAATCCACTTTCAAAAAAGCCCTCCAAAGACTGTTTTTAGCACAATAAGAGGAGATACAGCAATTGCAACCCACAGCACTATTACCCTTCGAAGTAAAACAACAACTAATGCTGACAACGGCAAAATTAAAAGAACTGCAAAACCTGTATTCAAAACTAAAACAAGAAGCTTTTGCGACATTCCATGTTTTGAAAAATCAATAGATGTTGAATAAGCCATTAAACCATTATACAAAGTAACAAATGGCCCAGTTCGAGAATTTGCTTTCTCCATAATTTTTGAAGCCTCTAGTCAATATTCTGAGTATGGATATTTGTACTTTTTTTCACTACATTGTTCGTTACTACACTCTTTTCTACTACTAATAAATCCTGGTGTTGCTTCTGAAGGAATTACTCCTGCTACAATTTTTGTATCTTTTATTGTAACTTCTTTCTGTGAAGTCAGAGCAGATACCATAGAAGGCTTGTAAAGTGGCACAATAACACCTATATCTTCAAGTTTTTTAATTTCCTCTTTAGTAGCTTGTGCAAGGACTTTTTTCATGAGCGTTACACGACTTGAGAATCCGTCCTTAGATGTGATAGTTTTATCCTGAGAGGATATACCGTACGAAGAAAAAGCAACGAGAGCTCCGTTATAAGTACAGAATCCATCCTCCATATCTATCAAGCCTTTTTTATGCGGATCTCTAAGTAAATTATATTTTCTCTCAATCACATAAGCTCCAAGTGATCAACTAAAGATTTCACATGGAGCGATATGCATCTCTCCTTTCCCATCCTCTTTTGCTAAAGTTGAGTAGAATTTTAAAGACTCATTTTCAGCCTGAGTTCATCCCTTTTGAGCATCTCAAAGATCAACAATTACATTTGTTGTCATGACTTTGGAATCATTATCAGTTGTTATCTTACTCAATACACTTGAAGGCAATGCACCAATTGAATAGGTCAGAATTGTTGATAAATCAACCAAAAACATCATAATAAACCAGCTCATCTGTATCAAAACTCCAGCTATCAAGGTTTTTTTGATTAAATCCGCAGGACTATTAAAAGTATTTTTAAAGGCTTTAATCTTTCCTATTCCTCAAGGCGAAATTACATATCATAAAATTCAAGCAAGAAACAAAAATCCAAGAGCGAAATTTCCTAAATTCTTAATAAGATTCCAAAGCTTTCGTAATGGCGCATCTAAATACATAAACGATCCATAGACCATCTGATTGTCCATCGCAATTCCAGCAATTGTTACGAGTGGCCAAACAATAATATATGCCGCCTTACTCACAATATCCAATATCGTGTTTCGCTCAATAAGATTTTTTTGCTGCACTTCATCAACACTGTCATTATTATTTGTAGCACTAGCAATATTCCCTGCATTAGGAGAAATCAAAAATAGTCAAAAAAATATAAACGCTGATTTTAACAGCAACTTTTTGAAACTCTTAAATGATCGTTGTTTTAGGATTTTAGTAAACATCCCCTAGATACTAGAGATATAAAATACTCACCATCAAGTATAATCAGTTTTTTTTATTTTTGTATTTTTTGGAGAAAGAACACAAGACTTTTCCTTGCCATTTTCTAAAAACGATATATTGTATTCAAGAAATCAACTTGTAAAAAGCCAAAGAATCTATAGATTTAATCGTTGATTTAGCTTTTTTGAACAGATGGGAGGAAGGAATTTTCGCTATATTGCACTAGATTTTGAAACAACAGGATTAGACTTGCAAACCGATGAGCCAATTCAGATTTGAATTATGGAGTTTGATTTGAACGGGAAAGTTTTGTGAGGATTTCAATCGCTCTTACGCCCTGTAAAAAAAGCAACTGAACTCAAAAGTATTGTCTGATTTATAACCAAGCTTTCAATCCAACAGTTAGAATCTGCTCCCCGTCCTGAGGAAATTATAGAGGAAATTCAATGATTTTTTTGAGAAGATACGATTATTGTAGGGCATAATATTAGTTTTGATCTCCACTTTCTAGAAAAATTCTTCCCCTGACTAAAGCGAAAAACAACGCTTGATACTTTCAAACTCTCTCAGACTTTGATTCACTATCCTGCAAGCTATGCACAAGAAGTTCTCATCCAACAACTTAAGTCAAAACCGTCTTATCAAAAACTCAGTGCTCAGCTCAAAATTGATGAAGAAGAGCATTTTCATGATGCTTTTTATGACGCAAAACTCTCTGCGAGTCTATTTTTGTATTTAATAGATAGAATCAGAACACTGATTTCAGCTTATCCTGTTTTGGGAGTATTTTTATGAGAAAGTGAAAGCTTTTTGAAGAAAATTTTTGACATCAAGGAGAGCAAAAACCAAACTGAAATCGATCTTCCTCCTCTAAAAAAGATTACACCACCACATACACAAATGCTTTCAGGAACCTATAACATTGATCTTGAAAAGTATGATAACTACAAAAGATATGGAGTCTGAGATGTTGCGTTCAAGGAATTGCTTTCAAGCCTAGCTTGCCACAAACACAGCATCTTTGCTTTTTCAAATAAATCAAAACTGGATATTGCAAAAAATCTGCTCAATGATTTAGGCATCAAGAATCTTTGATTTGTTAAAGAAGAACAAACACTCAGTCGTTCTGCGCTCAAAAAATTTGCAAATAAAGGCTCTTTTACAGGAGCTGAAATCAGTTTTCTCTTAAAATATTTTTCTCATCTTGAACAGGGACTCGGAGTGCTTGACTTGAACTCAAAAGAGGACTATGAAATCTATACTGCACTCAAAAATGCTAGGCAAGAAGTTGATTATCCAATTATTTTAGCGACACATGCTGGGCTTTTTTCGATTCTGGAGCAACAAGAGAAATATGAAGAATATCAGATTTTTTTCTTTGATAGTGAGTGGCGATACAAGAGTTTTAATCTCTACCTTTCTCGTCCTTATGATTTGAACTATACTCTCAATTATTTAGAAATGCTCGAGTATAAATATCGTCTTATTACTAGCTATGCAGAAATAGAAGAAAAAAAACTGACTCAATTGATAGAATTTAAGCAGTTTTTTACCGTTTTCATTGGAATTTTAGGTCAAGAAACCAAGAAATTTTTTACTCATACTGAAGCGACACAATTAACCTTAGAACCAATCAAGGGAAATGTAGCCTTTTACCAGACAAATAAACTATTAGAAAAATTTGTAGATTATGAACCACAACTAAGAGAGATCATAACTCAGCAAGAGTTCTCAAATGTTTGGAATCAGATTGAACATATGATCAAAATCTTTGATGGCAATCTACAAGTAGAAAAGAAAATGTATGATAGATCAGCTTTTTATTTTATTTATTCTGAAGAAGTAAAGTTTAGCAGTTGGGATGAGTTTTTAGAACTTTTCAGAGAGAGAAAAGCACTTTTCCTCTCACACACTGATACGACACTTCCTTGCTTGATCTCAGAGAGGGAAGATTCCAAAATAAATAAAGAGCAACAAAAGTGAGAAAACCAGATTTTTCATCTCTCTAAAACAGCCTCTGTATTGAAAGCAATTGAGGCGTTTGACAAAACACAATTTCCCAATGGAGCAATTTTCATCTTGTCAGTGAAAAAAGAGGAATCAAAAGAATTATTTGAAGCGTTGATAAAAAAGGGGATGGATCAGGATTTTCTCCTTCTTGTGGAAAATATCACTGGCGGCAGCTGAAAGAATCTCTTTAAAGCAAAACAACAAGGGACAAAGATCATTATCTGAGGCTATGCTTTTTTACTTCAACTTTTTGCTCAAAAAATTGCAATTTCCGAGCTAATCATATATAATAATAAAGGGAAACAACAAGACCTTATTTTTAGTGATATTTTGCGATATGGAAAAGAAAATCTGGCTTAATTTGACAATATACGATTTTCGAAAGCTCTTTTGAGCAAGCGTAATTATTTTTTTAATGCTGATTTTAACAGCAAAGAAAGTCGATATTCCAACTACGATGATCCAAGTTGACTATTTAAAAGAAGAACAAAAAGAAAAAAATACTGAACATCCAAGTCCCACAATTGAACTCATTTCTTCTCCTCTAGATCGTTTATGCAATGGACAAGAGACTTTTTGTAAGAAGGTTATCTATACTTGAGGAGTAAACTTTGATGATAAGATAAGATATACTAGTGAATACCTCTCTATTATTTGATTTATAGAGAAACATCTTATGAAAGGGACGCCAGTGAGCGTTGCACTAAAGTCTTATATTATCAACTGAGAACCTGGGAAAAGAAGATGAGGAGCAACAGCTGAAAGAATTAGGATTAACCTTGCCTCTCTTGGAGCACCTGAGGAATATTGGGGAGTGAGCAGTCATGAGTTTTGACATGTGGTGGACCTCTGAGCATTAAGAGGACTCAGCAAGTATAAAGATCAGAATTATACTGAATTTGGAAAGGTAAAATTTTCAGTAGATGACAGTTCACTTGAGTACTATCGCCTTTCTTGGGATAGCGAGAGTATTAGAAAAGAAACTTCGGAAGAAAAAGATTTTTGCAGTAGGTACTGAATGACTAATCCCTTTGAGGATTTTGCTGAATGTCACAATCTTTATCTCAATAACCGTCAGCTTTTTAAAACAATGACGAATGAAAGCTGGGTTTTGAGGCAGAAATATCTTTTTTTAGCGAACCTGTTTGACAATCAAGTCATCCAAGAGGGAAAGTCTCCGCTTCTCTATGCAGGCTGGAGACCGTGGGATACGACAGTTTTGTATTAATAGAAAAAGAGAAGTCTGAATGCTTCTCTTTTACTCAACTGGATCGATAAGCTCTATCTTCTTAAAAGAATTCGTTCACCCACCATCATAATAAATAAAATTATTACTTCCTTTATTGTTAAAAATAATCATCGGAAGATAATCAGCATCAAGCCTCGCTCCGTTATAGACTACAAAATCTACAACATAACAGGAAATATCCTTTCAGATAATTCAGTGATCCCCACACTCAAAGCTCGTTAAATGCTCTCAAAAATAAGGGAAATCCTTCTTAATCCGCTCCTCAACCGAAAGTCTCTCCCTATTTTCATGATAAAAAAGGACAGCACTCGTAGAGTTAAGATCATCATATTCTACTTCACCATCAGGAGAGCTCCCAGTAAATCTATATCTATCGTAGATCGCATTCCCTGAAAACGAAAAAGGCTCCTGTTTCCCCATTACATGATATGCTCCTCGATCTACAATACCAAGCACATTTTCAGTAGTCCTCGCTAGGAGTTTTAATCAGAACTCTGGAATCGTATAAGAAACCTGATATCATTTAAGCGGTCAACAGACAGTACATTCTCATCCTCCAGGATCAGCACAATCCTGCAATACACGGCACTTTCAAGCTTTCTTGAGCTTTTTATATTCCACTAGAAGTTCAGAATTCTCTTCATCAAGGGCAAATCTAACCTTAGAAATCTGAATTGCCTTCTGATGCTTTATGATCTCTGGAGTCTGCAGAGAGGGATTGATATGAAAGGCATTCCTAGGCATTAACACAGGAAGCTCCGCTCAAGATAGTTCCTTATTTTGAGAGATCTGCTGCGTAGTATCTCCAAAAACATGATTATCAACAGATTCTTGTACTACTTTCTCTTGGCTCATATATAATCAATACCAAGCAGCTCCTATTAACAAAAAAGAAATTAGAAACACTCAATACCCTTTTCTCATCACAATAACTTTTATATATAAAAGAGAATAAAGTGATTTTAGGATACCTAAAACCACTCTACTTTCAATAGACTTTAATAGCCTCTGCAACCAATAGCTAATGCCGTATAAGTATTATTATTTCCATTAGCTTTCATAGCATCCAAGACTCGTGAATAAAGAGCCAATCGTGCATTTTCCCAATAGCCTCCAAATCCCTTTGTTTTAGCCAGTGGATCAATATACGTTACTATACCATTACCAGTTCCCCAGATATCTACCTCTGTAATAAGGACTATATGCCCATTATGGTACGGGTCCTTAGGAGTTGATTTAGTAAGCAAATATTGGTTGGAAGTTGTCCCATAAGCCATATCCGGATTATATCTTGAATCTGGAGATTGAAAATCACCATACTTAGTTGTATTTAACTTATCATATGATACATTCCAAGTAGATACATCTGCTTTTAAAGCAACTAGAACAAGCATATTCCTGTCAACAGCATTCTCAAGGAAGCTTTTCATATCGGTTCGATCTGTAGTTGACAATAGCTCACAAGTCAAAAATTCACTTCCATCTAG
Organism: uncultured bacterium; assembly: GCA_963552955.1. Lineage (GTDB taxonomy): Bacteria > Patescibacteriota > Gracilibacteria > Absconditabacterales > Absconditicoccaceae > HOT-345. The sequence goes on along the minus strand of CAUVLQ010000009.1, from coordinate 1,447 downwards.
CTTCCCCTTCTCTATTGCATCTTTTATATTAGACAGATATTTATAAGCCGCATTATTAGTACCAACTTGGTCCAATAAGGTTTTTAAATGTTTCCCATCAAGTGAAAAATTTACTTCCTCATACGCATACTTAGACAACACATGTGCAGCCATCATATATGACGTTAATCCACATAGAGATTTCGCATATACTTCAGTGACAGCATATTCTCCATTTGGATAATTATGAGAAGAAGGACCCGCCTTTCGCTGACAATAGTGAACAAATTCACGTTTTGTATCATTCCAGATACTATGATAAGTACCAGGATCAGAAGAACGGCTTACAGCCATTACTTTCTGGTCTAATGACACTTCCGATACTACAGAAGTATCATCATTGTCTTTATTGCAGGAGCTTAATGCTACAACCGCAAACATCGCTACGAATAATCCGAAGATTACTTTCTTTAATTTTGCCATTTTTTATTTATTTTTTGTTGGCTTGATATCTGAACGGAGATACCACAATTCATTTTACAGCATAGATGAGACCGTTCTCTCATCTTTTTTTTAGAGTCAGAAAAGTTTTTATTTTATTCTGTTTGGTGACAAAGCTCCTCTAAACGAACTTTGGAAGATGATTACCGCTACGGTGACCTTCCTCGTTTTGTTTTTGGTATCATATTTTTTATTTGATGTTGCCTACTATACTTATTTTCCTCAGCATTGCAAGTCAATTTCAAAACCTCAGATCGACTTATTTCAGATTTCCTATCTCATTTCTCATCATCACTTTTCTAAAATCAGCTCCTAAGCTTCCTCTCAAACACCCCTATCACTTCACTCAACTTTCCCTTGCAAAGTTCTCAGGGATTCCTAGACTGAAATTATCTTTATTCTTTAACCAAAATACAAGATGGCGGTAAAGTATAACATCGTAGAGAGAAAAAACATTCTCAAGCCTAGTGAAGCTCCAAAGTTTTATGCCTCAGCAAAGGCTGATGGAGAGGTCAGCTTTAAGGCTCTAGCAAAGGAAATTGCAGCTGTTGGATCTACGGTATCTGATAGTGATATGCTCGCAGTACTTAATGATTTGACGAAGATTTTGACAAAGCATCTCGCCGAGGGTAAGATTGTCAAGCTCTGAGATTTTTGAAGCTTTCAGATTGGAATCACTAGCGAGGGAGTTGCAAGTGCTGATAAGTTCACTTCGTCTAATATCAAGGGGAATAAGATTCAATTTCGCCCTGGAGCAGATTTGAGAGAAATGCTCGCAGCCGTTAAGTATGAAAAATACAGTAAATAATCAATCAAATAAGCAAAGAGGTCCTGAACTGCCAGGACTTCTTTTTTTGTTTAGTTAGAGAACTGAGGAAAATTATACATAAGGGAGGAGCAACACATATATATCTGTACCTCAACACATATATACCTGTACCTCAACACATATATACCTGTACCTCAA
>CAUVLQ010000008.1:0-49087 GCA_963552955.1 uncultured bacterium | reverse complement strand
TGATGGTTTGAGCTCCCGGTAGCGGGAAAACCATGCTGAGCAAAGCTTTGACAACCATTTTGCCTCCCTTATCATCAGATGAAATCCTCGAGGTGAGTCAGATTTATTCTGTAGTTTGAAAGCTCAGTAAGGATCAGCCACTTATTATCAAAAGGCCTTTTAGACAGGTGCATCATACTGCCTCCAAGGTTGCAATTATCTGATGAGGGAGTAATCTTACCCCAGGAGAAGTCTCTTTGGCTCACAAATGAGTTCTCTTTTTTGATGAATTAACCGAGTTTCCAAGAGAGGTTTTGGAGGTGCTTAGACAACCCTTAGAAGATAGAGTGATCAATATCTCCAGAGCTCATGGTAGCGTGCAATATCCAGCAAATCTGATGTTTGTAGCTTCAATGAACCCTTGTAAATGCTGATATTATAAAGATCCAGAAAGACAATGTACTTGTGGACTTTGAGAGGTAAAAAGGTATCAGAGTAAGATTTCAGGTCCACTGTTGGATAGAATTGATATGATTCTTGAAATTCCTAGAGAAAATATTTCTACTCTTCTTGAAAAAACTCAAAACCAATCTTCAGCAGATTTGCTCAAGGATATTCAAACAGCTCGAGCCTTTCAGCAGCAGCGTTTTAAGGGAACTGCCATCCAGAATAATGCCTCTATGCAGGCAAAGGATATCGAACAGTTTATCAAACTTGATAGCGCGAGTAAGGATTTTCTTGCTCAAGCGACCGAGAAGTTTACCCTTTCAGGGAGAGTAGTTCATAGGCTTCTTAAACTTGCGAGGACAATCGCAGATATGCAGGCTAGAGAACACCTTACGCTCTCAGATGTGATGGAAGCGCTTCACTACCGCAGTAGGACAATGTTCGTTGAAACAAGTTAATACAACACATAAAGAAATCAGATTTTTTTCTTCTCATATTTTATAAAACGCAAAAGCTCAACAGGGATTCCTATTGAGCTTTTTTGAGAAACCAGCTAATCAGGATAATACTCCTGATACTGATTTGGAAGGTACTTTTTGAGTTGCTCTTTTGAGAACCAGACCTTGATTTCCTCTTTTGCTTCCTCAAGGGTCGCAGAAGAGTGGACAACATTGCGGATCGGACCCTTTCGATCTGTGTCTCCAAAGTCTGCACGAATCGTTCCTTTCTCCGCTTCCCAAGGCTTGGTTGCACCGTTGAGTTCGCGTACCTTTTGAACGGCATCCTCGCCAATGATAATCGCCTTTAAGATAGGACCTGACATCATGTATTGTACTGTCTCGTTAAAGATTGCCTCTCCTTTACGAGTCAGCAGTTGTCCGATCCTTTCATAGTGCTCATAGAGTTGCTCTCCAGTTGCGATAATTTCATCACTGCAATAAATAGCTTGAAGAAATGCTCTACGATAGCGAGCAAAGACCTCTTTGTGAAGTCCCTTTTCAACCCCGTCAGGTTTAATCAGCACAAGTGTGCATTCAATGTTCTTTTTCATGCGTTTTACTTTTTTGTATTTGTGAAGATATATACTATATATTTCTGATTTAATGTCAAGTGAATGTGAAAAGCTATGTCTGGAGAACATACTATGAAATAAAAAGTAGAAATCTGATTTCTTCAGTTTTTCATTGATTTCTAGGAGAAATTGGCTAATCTTAAATGAGATTTCAAAGTATTCTAAGTTTAACTATCTATAGAGTAATGAAAAAAATCTGGCAAGTCTACCTCTCAAATCTTAAACGTGTTTTTTCAAATCGAGTTGCATTTTTGATTGTTTTGGTATTGTGTATATTGCCATCTCTTTATGCTTGGTTTTATCTAAAATCTTCTCGAGATCCCTATGGGAATACCAAAGGTCTAAAAATCGCAGTTGTTAACGAGGATGTTGGTGTAGTATTTAGAGATCAGCGACTCAATATCTGAGCTGATGTTGTGAATGAACTTAAAACAAATGATTCGATTTGATGGGTGTTTGTGGATAGTCAAGTTGCTCAGGAGGGAACGAGACTTGGAAAATATTACGCGTCAATCGTTATAGAAAGCTGATTTTCAGAAAAAATGGTGAGTCTTTTGGATGAGTTTCCAAGGCATCCAGAGATCCATTATACTGTCAATGAAAAAATTAATGCTATTGCTCCAAAAATCACTGCAAAAGGTGCCTCTAGTATCAAAGAAAATATCCAAAAATCTTTTCCAGATTCATTAAATCGTGTCTTGATGGAGAAGCTCAATCTTGTAGGTTTTGATCTCAAAAATAGTAAACAAAGTGTTTATTCATTGATTGATTTTGTGCATGATGCTCGTACTAGTTTAGATCATCTCGATCAAAAAATTGATAAAATGCTGGAACTTTCGTATCGTTCAAGGTTCAGACTTGAGGAAATGTATGGTAAGGTTCCAGAGGTAAAAACAAGCATCAATGATGTTCAATTAACCCTATCCAAGAGCTCACTTTTAGCACAAAATAGCCTTAATTTTCTTAGTACAACTCCGGAGAAAATAAAAGGGTACAAATCAGAGCTCCAAACAATAGCAAATGATATTGATGGAGAGTTTTCTCGTATTCTAGATAAAGCAGATCAAAAAAATCAGAATTTTGCTCAGGATCTCCAGCGTATCAATCCCAAACTCTCTCAGCTTGAGCAACAAGTTGGAAATCAAGTGGCTTCTCTCCAGCAGGTAAGATTGCTTATTTCTAGCTTATTCCCAGGATCTCCGCTGCTTACAAAGCTTGATACCGCGATTGCTAATCTCAATGCTGTGAGTTCAAAAAGTTCTTCACTGCGTGGAACACTTTCTTCTGTCCAATCAGAGGTTCAGCAGACGATTGATTTCTCAAGAGATACTCAAAAAGCAATCACTTCACTTCGTGATGATATGAGGACAACATTGGATGAGGTACATACTAACTATCAAAATGATATCGAGCCGCTTCTCACCAAGGTGCTAAAAGAGATTGATACGCTCTCACAGCAAGGGACTGAAAAGCTGGATACTTTAGAGAAAAAGCTTCCTCAGGTAGAAAAAAATATAGACTGAGGTATCGAAATCCTTAATACAGAAATTGAAAAAATTAGATCTTTTCAGGATAAACTACTTAAACTCCAGTCAAGTGTTCATGTTATTGATAACCAATTACAAAAACTCAAAAAAAGCTGAAAAGTAGAGGAGCTGATACAGCTGGCGACATTAAATCCAAGGCGTTTTTCTGATTTTGTCTCTGAGCCTGTAGAGCTTGTGGAAAACAAGCTTTTTTCTATTCCAAATTATGGATCAGCAATGTCTCCATTCTTTACGACATTAGCAATTTGGGTGGGCTCATTGCTGAGTATTTCACTTTTTACAACAAAAACGAGAGAAAAAGCATTCCAAAATTTTAAGTCCTATCAAAAATATCTGGGGAAACGGCTCTTTTTCTTGACTATTGCACTTTTGCAGGGGATTGTAGTCTCTCTTTGAGATATGTGGCTTTTGGATGCCTATGTGGCAAATCCACGAGCATTTTTCTTTGCCTCATTGCGAGTTGCTCTTGTCTTTTCCATGATTGTCTATACTACTGTTTCTACATTCTGAAGTGCTGGAAAGGCAATTGTTATTATTTTCCTAGTACTCCAATTATCAGGAGCAGGAGGTACTTTCCCAATAGAGCTTTCAGGAGCTTTCTTTCAATCTATCAACCCATTTCTTCCATTTACTTATGCGATTGCAGCAATGAGAGAAGCCGTTGGAGGAGTTGTCTGGGAGATTTATCTACCAAATCTTATTATTTTACTTGGATTTTTTGGAGTATTTTTACTGCTGGGGCTGTTTGTGAAGCCACTGATTGCTAGCAAAGTTGAACGTTTTGAGTCAAAGTTTTCCGAGTCAGAGCTTGGAGAGCACTAAAAGACTAATTTGCTTTTCTAGAATTCTTTCAATCAAATCACAACAAAAAATCATCTCCCTCACTTGTCAAGGACAACAAGAAATCTGATATCAGATTTTTTTGTTTTTTCTTATTTTTCAGCTATACTTAAGCTAAGAAATTTACTCTTAAATAACTAGCTCATGCAAATAGCAGATAAAACGAATATTCCACTCATTAATATCAAAGATCTTACTTGGGGATATCCTGAGAGCAAAAGACAGCTTTTCAAAAAGTTTAATCTTCAACTTAAAAAGGGGGATTTTCTTGTTATCACTGGGAAGTCTGGAAGCGGAAAATCAACTCTCGTAAAGTTTTTGATAGGACAGCTTAGACCTCATAAAAATACTGTTTTTTATAAAATGGAAGATCTTGCAGTACTTGGTGAGAGTGAGATTCAGAGATATAGAAGAAAAATCTGAATTATTTTTCAGGATTATCAGTTGATTCAGAGTCTCTCTCCTCAGGAAAATATTATTTACCCATTGCTCCTTGAGGAAGCTCCACTTGCAGTCATCAAGAAAAAGTATGAAGCGGTGAAAGATCTCCTTGATCTCTCAAGTATTGAAATTAAAGATATCAAAAAACTCAGCTGAGGAGAAAAACAAAAGGTCGCAATGGCAAGAGCGATTATCCATTCACCAGACTTTATCATTGCTGATGAGCCTACAGGAAATCTTGATCCAGAGAGTACGTTTCAGATGGCAGATATTCTTATCAAGGCTAATCAAATTGGAAATACTATCGTTTTGGTTACTCATGATGAGGCATTATTGCAGTACCTCAAGCTTAATACTCAGCTTAAAATGCTCTCACTCTAGAGCAAAAAACAAATTTCTCAATTTTTACCTAGCCATTAGCAAAGATACCAATGACCAAAACAGAGGAATTGCTCGAGAGCCTAACGCAAGAGATCAACGAGCTTTCGATCGCCTGATATATCAAGGAAGAAGCTATTTCTTCTCTAAAATATCTTCATCGATACAAACTAAAAAATATAGAGAAAAATCTGAATTCTTTTCGTGAGTACCTTGTTTTTCTCAATACCCAAAACACTGAAAAAATCAATAAACTGTGCCCACTAGAAGACAAAAAATCTGTAAAAGATCTCCTTTCAGATTTATATTATTTTTTCTCACCTCAGAAAAAACTCACTAAACAAGCCGAAAAATCAACGCTTCAAAAAATCAGCAATCATAAGTATGAATTGCTGACTTTAGTGCAGGGGATAAAGGGTATTCTCGTGCTGAGTATTGATGAGTTTTGTAATGCTTCAGCGACCAGAATGAGCATTCATCAGATGCTTATGAAAACGACAGGAGGAACTTGCCTTTAGTTATAGAGTTTATCAAGGATAATACGAGTAGACTGGACCTCTCAGGTTTCGTCTGCTTTTTTTCATCTTGGAAGATGCTCATAGAGCCATTTTTGATAAAGTCCAGGAACTCTGATACAACCATGTGATCTAGGTTTTCCATCACTTCGTCCTTGATGGAGAAAGAAACCTCAGGTGATATGTAGAGCATAGGGCATTGGTGCGTTATCATATTTTCTCGATTTACGGAAAATCATATCATGCTGAAGGTCAAAAGCTCCGCTTACAGTTTTGCGGTAAGGGAGTCCAATAGATACATAAGTTGCAAGCTTGAGTACTCAATCTTCATAGTAGGCAAGTGCATGTTTTCAATCCTCAACTTTTGTGACAACTAGCATATGATCAGCATTCTCATCTTTATATTTCAAAAAATCCTCATTTTCAAGAAATGCTTCCCACTGATTTGGAAAGACCTCTTTTAAATCTGGATAAATCAATGGAAAACTAAGCGTTTCCAGGTCATCATACTTTTGTATCGCCTGAAATTGCATTGGACTAGGATAGTTATTTCGCTCTCTCATAATTTTCTCAGCCTGTCCATATCCGAGCACATTCCCGAGATTTGATCCAATCATTTTCCCTCTTCCTTTTACCGCAAAAGGTGTATTTTGAAACTTTGCAATCGAATCAGTATGAACGAGCACCTCATCAGCTATTTCTTCTTTGCTTTTAGCTGTTGATTCTGCTGTAGGATCAACTTGTTCAGGAGTATTTAAAGTATCAAAGAGCCTGGCTCTTTGCTCTTCAAGATATCAAGAATTCTGATCTGGACCACTGGAAACAGAGATCCCTAGTGCTCAAATCAAAAGTCCTGTTTGTAATTTATTCATATTCCAAAAGATCTGAAAGATAAATAGCAAAATATTTTGAAGCAATACTATAAGTATTAAACAATGAATGTCAATAGAAAAAGGTGGGAAAATAAAAAACAATCAGCTTTTTTGTTTACTGATTGCTTTTCTGTCTAGTAATATTGTTTAGCTCTGAAAATAGAGTTCTGCATATGGGATAAACACTAACGCAATTCTAATAAAAATCGCCAATATTACCAAAAAGCTCAAGATATTTAGTTTTCATTTTTTATAATTAATTGCTTGAGAGCCTAGAAATAGAACTACGAGAACCCCTAATCCAAGCGCTGCTGCTTGGCTAACTGCAAATTGTAGGTGAGAACTATACTGGAGAATATCATTTCACAGTCTTTCAGCATCTCAGGTTGAAAGTGTCTTTCCAACCGCTGATAAAAGGCTGAGAAGATATTCGGTATTCGCTCTAAAAGCCCCCTGCACAATATGAAATACTGCAAAGTATCCAAGTGCTAGTCCAACAGAGATAATATTCCATTTGGAAAGGAGTTTTAGAAGTGATTCAGTCATCCATTTTCCCTGTTCTGGGAAAATAAAATCATGTGTCTCTGCTGTTTTTGTCTTTGCTGGAGCTGCCTCTTTTACTTTCTTTACCGATTTAGAAAGCTGTGATGGTCGCTGGCTTTTTTTTGTTTTTAGTCCAGATTTTGTTGATGCTTTCATACTAGTCTCCTATTGAAAACTAAAAAGATACCTAAGTATACCTTCTTTCTCACCAAAAAGCAAAAAAATCTGAAATTCTCCCTTATTTTCTCTTTACATTTTGATTATTCTATTTTATGTATAATCTTCTTAGCTTGGGAATTTTCTATTTCCCAAAATGTTCCCTTAGCATCTGAAGTCCATAATCATTGACTAGTCTCTCCTTTCCCATGATCATTACAGGAATATCTCCTGGCTGATTTTTTAGAATATCTGCCAAAAGCTGGATGCTTTCTAAATTATCTGGCAAACTTGTGATACAGAATAACTCATGATCAGGTGTTATAGGTCAAAGAGGCTCAGAATTCTGAGCTTCATCATTTTCCTCATCTATTTCAAGCGTTTCATCGTCTTCTTGATCTAGTTGTTCTAAGTTTTCCTCTTCCTCAGTCTCATTATCAGGAAAGATTTCCCCTGGATTCATCTCTTCTGAGTTAAGTTCCTCCTCAATGCTCTCCTCGTCATCTTCATGAGAATGTCTGCTCGGTTTTTGCTCCTGGATTGCACTATCAGCGCTCTCTGATTTGATTTTCTCAATCTGTTTGCTCTTTTCTTCACCGTATCTCTCTTTTTTCGCTCTTACGACGGTCCATTCAGGATCGTATCTACTTCCTGCGAGTTTGATCAGTGTCTCATAGTCAGTTTTAATGATTTTATCCAGATATACTCTACCATTACTCTTGCTTCCATAAATGATCACAAGGTCAAATTTCTTGAAATCTAGAGCATCTCTAGTAAAAAACTCCCAATCTCCAGAAATATCCTCAATCTTAATGAAAAATCATTTCTTCTTTGCTCTTTGAATCTCCTTGATATATCCATGGATGATAAATTTTGGATAATCATTTTTTTCTAAGACCTGATTGAGGAAAGATCCTTTCTTGATATATTGGTAGAGTCCATCTAGTGGATTCCCAGAGATAAATGCTTTAAAGGTTTCCTGTTCCATCATGAGCCTCTCCAAAAGGTTAGAAGGCTGAACTGTCCTCATTTGGATTTTTGTATCGACCTGAAGCCCACCAAAGAGTCAAAAATCCGCTGTTGCAATATTCTTTGTCCAGTCAATCAAATTCTGAACATTTTCTAGTAACACATTTCTATCTCCAAAGGCATCTAAAGCACCAGCTTTGATCAGGTTTTCTAGAGATTTTTTATTGATAATACTTGCACACCTCTTGAGAAAGTCTTCTAGAGAAGTAAATTTCCCACCTTTTTGTCTTTCTTGCTGAATTGTTTCTCACACATCTTCCCCAATTCCTTTGGTAGAAAAAAATCAAAGTCTGATGACATCTCAGATCGCAGCTACATGATTGAATGATTCATTGACATCAGGTCCGAGTACAGAGATCCCCTTGTTCTGAATCTCTGAGATATAAAAGCTCTGAGTATCGGTGTCTTCCTCAACCGAGCGAATCAATGCTGCGGAAAACTCAAGTGGAAAATGTGCCTTGAGATATGCAGTCTGATACGCAATCATCGCATAACATACCGAGTGCGACTTATTAAACGAATAAGAAGCCGCAGGCTCGATCATTTTCTCGTAGATATTTGTTGTTGTCTCAGGTTTATATTGTTTATAGGTTTCTCCTCTTGTTACAAATTCTTTTTTGAGCTTTTCGATTACCTCTTTTTTCTTCTTACCAACTCATCTTCTGAGCATGTCTGCCTCACCTAGTGAAAACCCCGCCATTGCCTGCACCAAAAACATCAACTGCTCCTGATATACAGCAATTCCATAGGTCAAACTCATAATAGGAGAGAGATCTTCGATCAGTTTTCTATTCTCTTCTTCAGCAACTTCAGCTCCATACTTTTTTGTAAGTTCAGCTCTTAGTTCTGCACTCATATAGGAAATTTCCTCTCTACCATGCTTTCTCTCAATATATCTTGGGATAAACTCCATCGGACCTGGACGATAAAGCGCATTCATGGCTACGAGATCATTGATTGAGTTCGGTTCCAGTTGGATCAAAAACTTTCTCATTCCTTGAGATTCAAACTGGAAAATTCAGGTCGTATCTCACTCCTTAAATACGCTTTCATAGGTGAAAGTATCGTTGATGTCTGGCTGAAATGAGGTAGTTTCTAAGAAATGTTCAAAAATCGGATCAAGGGGTTTATTTTCTTGTTCGTGTCTGGCTTTTATGATTTTGATACAAGTTTTGATGATTGAGAGGTTTCTAAGTCAGAGAAAATCCATCTTCAAAAGTCAGATTTGTTCAAGTGTCGGTCCATCATACTGACTTACGATAGTGTGATCATTTTCCTTGACATATTGAGCTGCAGTATAGGTTGAAACCGGTTCTGGAGCGATGATGATTCCACAGGCATGAACTCCAAGCTGTCTAAGATTTCCCTCGATTCCACAGGCAAGGTCAAAGGCTTTCTTCACATTATCTTCAGTATTATAGATATTTTGCACTTCTTCAAACTCTGGCAAGGGATCATTGATTAGACTTCTGAGTCCAACTTTATCAGGAATCATATTAGAAATCTGGTTGGCTCTTTCAAAAGGCACTCCAACCGCTCTAGCAGAATCCTTGAATGCCGCTTTTGTTGCAATCTTCATAAAGGTTCCAATCGAGCAAACCTTTTCCTGCCCATATTTTTGTGAACAATAATCAATTACTCTCTGTCTCTGAGTATCCTCAAAATCGATATCAAAGTCGGGCATTGATATTCTAGCTGGATTCAAAAATCTCTCAAAAAGGAGATCAAATGGAAGCGGATCAATATCCGTAATTTCAATCGCCCAAGCAAGGAGAGAACCAGCACCAGAACCTCTTCCTGGACCTACTACGATCATTTGTTTTTTTGCTCGCCTCACATAGTCTGATACGATCAAAAAGTAGGAATTAAATCCCATTTCTTTGATCACTTTAAGTTCGTATTCAAGTCTATCAATATACTCAGCTAGACTATATTTAGAGGTTGGAAGGGGGTAGAAATCTGTATATTTTGCGATAAAGTCTTTTTTGAACTGTGTATAGCTCTCATGAGTAAATCTTTTCAAGTCTTCAGGGGAGGTCTCAGGTACTGACTTTTCAAGGACTCCTTTGTTTGATATTTGGCTGAGTGCTATGAGCGTATCATCATCCCAATCTAGTCTAAACCTCGTCTTAAGCCCTCTATATGATAGAAAGCGAAGTTCAAACTCATATTTATTCATAGTAGGCATTGTAGATAGTCTTGATTGAGAATAAAGTCAAATAGTCAGTTTTGAGTGTAGTGTTTTCTTCTCCAAAATCAATTTGAAAACAACCAAAAAACTGACTCCTAATACAGAAGTCAGCTTTTTCTGCCAAGTATTACGACTAAAACGTCATTCTCTTCCATTTCCCATTGATACGAACTTCTCCATGGAGATAGCGAACACTTGCTCGTTGATAATCTCCAACTTGCAAGGGGACCGTATATATGCCCTCAAGCTTCCTATCTTCATTTGCCCAGATAAAATCTGACTCTTTAAGATTTAAGGTATAGGTTTTATCTCGGGTAGAGATGGTCCATTCACTTTGAAATCTTACAAGCTCAATGAGCTCAGATGAGTGAGTGAATGTAATCATCAATGAGGATTGCTTTGTGATTTGGCTCGTGAAGATACCAGTTTTCCAAGAGATAGGTTCTTGATAGCTATCTTCACTCTTTGAACATGCAAATAAAAGCATGCTCAGAACTACGAATACTACGATTTTTTTCATTTTCTAAATGTTTTTTTTATGTTTGATACTCTCACTATAATGATCCCCTCCCTAAAATCAATTCAAAATATTGACAAAATAAATAAATATGATAAAATACATAAAAAATCTTGTAAAAAACAAAAAAGATAGTGAGTGAAAATAAAGTATAAAACTGGTATTTTTGTTTTTCTCAAAAATCTTTTCAAAAAATTGACATTTTCAAAAAAAGATATATAATATTGTTGTCGCAAGAATGATAGTAATCTTGTGATAGGAAAAATCCACTTCCTTTGGAGAATAACGTTTCAGATAGTACCTTTGAAATAAATCATAAAAATCAGATTTTTTCTGATGAGTTTTTCAGAGTGTGAACAGTATTCTTCACAAATTGTCTTTGTAAACGAATAAAAAGGTTCTACACACAAGCCGTTTTATTCATAAAAAAAGACAAGATGAAACAACCTTCAAGAACTCATTTTGGAGGGATGTGGAAAGTTTTAGCAGTGATTGTGATCTTTTGATACACTGTTTCTAGTGTGCTTGCCTCAAATATTACAAGTATCAAGAATACAGAATCAAACCCAATTACTCCAGCTTCTAGCCTCCAAAAGGAAATTGAGACTGATGTTGCCTTGAGTGCTAAAAAGGTATGGAACAACCTGGTAAATTTTATGCAAGATGGTATGGATGGTGCTTCAACCGGGACCGAAAAATCTCAGAAAGAAAAACCTGATTCAGCTTCTGATATAAAATATCCAATCGTTCGTAGCGTTTTACCTCAGACAGAATCGGCGCTCTTGCCTGCTTTTTGAGATATCAGTACTGATCCTCATAAAGCAAGTATTGAAGCTCTCGCCAGTATTTGAGTTATTCAATGATGAGCAAGTGGAAAATATTATCCACATAACTTTGTTCGTACCAGTGACTTTATTAGAGTTGTACTAGATATTTATAGATACAAACTTGGATATTCACTAGAATCAACTAATGGTCTTTCTGATCAGAGTTTTTTCAAGCAAGGTTATGGAAATGCGCTTCTTCTCAAAAAACTCAATACCGCAAAAGCTTTATGATTTCTTGATCATCTAGGGACAATTGAGCTTGATGCTCTAATTACTCCTGTTCAAGCGATGCAGATCCTTAACACTATTTTAGATCTCAATCCATATATCGGTCAAAAAGAGAAAGTAAATCTGATTTCTTCTTCGGATACTCAGTTTACTAAATCACAGATGGCCTGATATTTGGCAGATATTTTCCAGTTGGAAAAAAGTATCATATCACCGGTATTTAATGATATTAGTAATCATAGATATCATGCGGCAATTACCAAATTAGCACAGCTCGGGGTAGTAGCTGGTAAGAATGGTAATTTCTATCCAGATAATGATGTCCTTCGTGCGGACTGAATAGTTATGCTCGCCAATAGTTTACTGGCTCAGCAGTGAAAAGCACTTGTTATTACTAATTTTACTCATTTACCAAAAATCAATGATACAACCTATTTTGCAGCCTTTGCTCCCCATTTGGAATATTTGCTTACAAATGAGATATGAGATTTTCTACTTCGTAATGAACAGTCAGGATATCTGTTTTTACCTCATGCTCAGCTTACTAAGTGAGAGGCTTATCAGCTTGTTTCCCAAGCTACTAGAGCTAAGTTGCTCAACATGGATCAGTGAGAGACCTCCAAACCGATCACGAGAGGAGAGCTAGCGGATCTAATCGTTCAGGCTTTTGATTTTGCTCCTAAAGAGTCTACAACTTCAGCCTATCAACCTACTTCTGAACCTCAAAGTGCTAATACTAAAAACCAAGGACTCAGAGAGGAGAAGAAATGATTTCTCGCTACTTTACTCAAAGATATGATGGACACACTCTAGTTGATACCAGTACTTGGAAAAAATAAACAAGGTTAAACCTCACAAAAAAATCAGACTTTTTTGATCTTTCGCTTAGTATTTAAGCATTTTATACTTAATCATATAATACCATGAAAAAAACAGACACAATTAGATATAATAGTTATGAAAAGGATATTGTTCAAGGACTTGAACCAAATGAAGCTTTATACCTTCAGAAGCAATCTGCGAGAATGAGAAAAAATACGCAGCAAGCGGATATTTTAAGATCTCAGGAAGCTGAAATCAATGAATATATTTCTCATACTTCAAATGCGCTTTCTAGCACATTGAATCTTAGCGATAGCTTTTCTTCTCAGATGAGAAATCAGGTTTTGAACACCAAACATGACTTGCATCATCTCTTTTCTCTTGAACGCTAAAAGTTCTAGATGACAAGCGAGAAATCTCCACATTTTTGTGGAGATTTTTTCGTTATCAAAAGATGAAAAATCTGATGGGAAAACGCGGTTGGTATGCGAGTATTCCTTTGGTTTTAAACGAAACAAAGCCTCCTTAGACCATCTCTCCAACCTCACAAAAAAGGTGAAAATAGAGGCTGAAAGCTGAGACTTGTCCTGTTGCTCTTGGAGTAGATTTTTGTGGTAGAGAGGAGGGAGAAAATAGAATATTTGAAAGTGTGTGAGGTGAGCTAGTCTGATACCCCAAGATCTTCGAAAATTTTCGGAAGGAGAGAGTTGTATTGGAAGTTACAATCAAATAAAGGAGAGCTGATGTGGCTCGTGGGGTACCAGGAGTAGAGCAGTGGCCAGCAGTCACATTAGATTATCAGAGAAATATTAGGTATCAGAGGGAATCAGGCTAAGAATTCTGATTATATCAAAACAATCTATGACTAAGCTAGATTTTCCATCTTTTTTGTGCGATTGATTTTATTATATTTTTTTCATAATTTTTATTGACATTCTATTCTTTTTTGTTATATATGGGTACAATATATTTCATATAGTTGCTGCAAAAGAGATGATTGGAATACAAGAAATTAGGAGATTACTGCAAGAAGCCAAGTTATGAAGAATTTCTCCTATAAGTTGAGACTTCCTTTCTCCATCCTACATTATTGGATTAGCGAGTATGATAAATGGGTGAACATATCCAAAACACATTCTAGAAAGTTTACATATATCAGAAGGAACCAAAACGTATTTAAATAGATGCAACTTTACAAATATTATTAATTGAGGAGATCTGAGTCCATATACATGAGGATGCAATAGATTAACAGAGATTACACTTATTCCCTGAGATATTGATTTTGGACCTATTTCCTTAATGTTTGCAAAGATTCTATTGCAGAAAATGGAGATACAAGAAAAAAATAAACAACAAAAAATAACCACTGCTATTGATCAAATATTGCTTCTATCCTTTGCGGAAATTTCCAATAATATTATAGTTCATTCTAAATCTGATTTTTCAAAAAATGCTTCCATGTTTATGATGCAATGCTATCCCTCAACAAAAAATGTCCATATTGCATGTGTGGATAATGGTATTTGAATTGTTGAATCTCTAAAAAGAAGTAGACATTATGATAAGCATCTGGATTGATTATGATATTTAAGATTAGCACTTGTTCAATGAGTTACTGGGAACCCTGCGGAATGACAGGGGAACGGACTATATACATGTTCACAGATCATGGAATCTATACAAGGGAAACTCGAAATTCTTTCATGAGAAACTTTCTATCAGCAAATTTGACAAAATAAAATATATGAATATAATTGATCTGCCTTTCCATGAACCCTTATAAATATTGAAGTAAATCTAGATAATATGATCATGTATGAATATAAACGAAAGGAATTTTTATGACCAAGATATATAGAAAGCACAGAATTACCGGTATATAACACTTTACGAGAATAACTACTTTGAAGATGAAAACGATTGAATTAAAAAAATTATGACCAGCCTTAGTTACAAGGCCAGATGCGAGGAATATTTTTGAGGAGGCGAAGCAAGATGATTTTAATGTGGTATTTGATTTTAATGAGATAAGGCTCATGACATCTTCATTCGCAGATGAGTTATTTGCAAAGATGATTATAGAAGGAAATACAAATTTCAAGATCATTAATGCAACAGATTACAACAAGAAAATGATTGTCTTTGTAACAGAATCTAGAAAAAAAAGTCCAAACAAACAATTGATCTAATTAAAAACAGAAAAAATCCTGCACTCTAGCAGGATTTTTTCATAATCAGAAAAAGTAGTTATTGCATATTGTGTAAATACTACTTAGAAAGCGAAAACTGATTTTTACTTCAAAGTTTACTCTTTGACTAGGTTTGGGAGAAAAAATAGTTTTACTCTAAATAAGCCTCCTCCACAACCTTAAATCTTTCGTTGTTCAGAATCATCACCTTACTAAAAACTTCTTCCATGATATAAGCAGGAATCTCCTCGGTAAACTCACAATTGATTACTACACACTGATGAGCAACAAAGTGGGTTAACTCGTGAATGAGAGTATCCAGGCTCTAGATCCTAAACCAAATAATATTCGTTCCTTTGACTTGATTAGATTCTTGGGTAAGAATAAAAAACAACCTACAGTATATGATCCCCGACATTGGCTAGAATGCCTTAGCTGTGGCTGGGTAGACCAAAGTGGGGATTTTATAGTGTAAGTTATTTATAGCTAATTATTCTAGTTTCACTACCCCGTGTATTAGCTAGTTAATTGATGTTTCAAATAGGCAAGCCCAACACTCAGTGGATATACAAAAAAGCCTATTATCGCCAGCGATAATAGACTCTATATAAGGTGGAAACTAATGTTTCATAATGCCCCAGCCCGGAGTCGAACCGGGATTACAGTCTTCGCAGGACTGTGTCCTATCCATTGAACGACTGGAGCATCGCTCCATGCAGTATATGAAACTCTTCTCAAAAAACAAGCTTTTTCTTGCAATCTGTAACCATTTTCATATAGTATACCAAGCAAATAACCAAAAGAAACTCCTGTTCCTTTTGCTAAAAAAGCCACTTTTACCTTGAAAAAGGATCACGTGAATACTAAAATAAAAACCGAGCTCGCAAAACATATCAATCTCGCCTCAAAGACTGGAGTATTTTTCTCAGCCTTTGACTCAGCCGGGCAACTTTTGGCTGCAAATGGGGTGATTAAGACGGATAGAGCAGTGGAGCTGCTCGTAGATAGCTTCTGCACTGGAATTCTCAACAAATACTGAGAAAAAATTAAAAGGCTGATTTTTGATCTTGTGACTGAAATTAGAATCCAAAACGACCCAAATGAACTCATCAAAGTGCCAATGCATGAGCGAGGAGTATTCCTTGTGCAGTGAGAGGATCACAAGAGCTGAGTTCTTCTGCCAAATACCAAGTGAATAGATACTATCCAACAGGCACTCTCCGCCATCAAGCAAAAATATGGACTCTCATCACAGGTTTCTGTCTATCTTTTTAAGACCATTAGAGTTGAAATCCCGTTGTAGATCAAATATTTGACATAAAAAAATAAAAAACCTGAAGCATGACTTCAGATTTTTCTTTATATTTTTTAAAAATACTAGATATAAACTATTCTCTTGTGATCATTTTAACAAAAGTTTCAGTAGGTACCTCAACACTTCCGATCGCCTTCATTCTTTTCTTACCTTCTTTCTGCTTTTGGAGGAGTTTTCTTTTTCTGCTCACATCTCCTCAGTAACATTTAGCGAGAACGTCCTTTTTGATAGCAGAGATCGTCTCACGGGCAATGATTTTATTCCCAAGTCCTGCTTGGAGTGGAATCGCGAACAGATGCTTTGGAATCAGTGTTTTTAATTTTTCTACTGCTTCACGGCCAAGGTAATATGCTTTATCATAATGCACAACCCAGGTTAATGCCTCAACTTTCTCATTATTGATAAAGATGTCGAGTTTCACCAGATCATCAGGTGTATATCACTTAAATTCATAGTTCATGGTTGCATATCCTTTGGTCGCAGACTTGAGACGATCATAGAAGTCAACAATAATCTCTCCCATCGGCAACTCATAATGCCAAACAACTCTGGTTGCATCAATATATTCCATATTTTTGAGTTTTCATCTATATTCCTGAGAGAGCGCCATAATATTCCCCGCATATTCTTCTGGTCCCACAACCTCAACATTCGCAATCGGTTCCAGAATCATTTCAATCATCCCTTGGTCAATCATATCAGATCCTGATTTTACCACGATCCAAGGATTCAAAATCTCAGCCAGCTTTTTAAACTTTGGATTTTCAAGCATTGTCCCAAAAATTCATTCTGAATGTTCAAGGTGCTCGATTTCACTCGTAGTGAGTTCAAACTTCTCCATTTTCAGGATTTCACGATAAAGTCCTGTTTGAACGAGTCATTTGATATTCATTCAGGTTTTGATCAGAGGGATTGAGAGGTTTTTAGACTTAACTAGATACATTACAGTTGGTATCGTGAAAATGGTATCAAGGCCATACTCACGAAAAAGTCTCTCTTTGATAATATCCATATGGAGCATTCCTAAAAATCCACAGCGGAATCCTAGTCCCAAAGCCTTACTATCTTCCATTTCGTAGGCAACGGCACTATCATTGAGTGAGAGTTTTTCTAAACTATCCTTGAGTTTATCGTATTCAGTCGAATCAATAGGGTACACTCCAGCATATACATAGGGAGTAACCTTTCTAAAACCAGGAATCAAAAACTGATGATACTCATCTTTTGTCTCATTTTTTCAGACCTTTGCTTTGATGATCGTATCTCAGATTTGCACATCTCTCACTGATTTTTGCCCAGTCACAATATATCAGATTTGTCCTTCATTAAGTGATTTATCTGGCGTATATTCTGGCGTGAAATATCCTACTTCAGTTGGGAAAAAGCTTTTGTCCGAGTGGATCAAATATACTTCATCTCCAGCAGAAAAAGAGCCATCTACTACCTTTACATAGGCGAGAACTCATTTGTAAGGATCAAATACTGAATCAAAAATCAATGCTCTTGAAACTTCCTGCATACTGCTCATCAATGATAAAATTTACCTCAAAAGGTACGAAAATCCTCAATCTTTTCAAGTCAATCTCTCGCTCTTGCTGGGGAGTGAAGTTCTCATCTGGAAAAAATGAAAAACTGACTTCATTCACTGAAATCAGTTTTTCCATTTACTTCTCAGTCTCAACTCAGAGATCTGCTGCTTCTAAATAAAATACCCCTTCAATACTGCGTTCAAACCTCCTTGCAATCAGAAATGCAAGTTTGAGAGAGGGATTATATTTCCCAAGCTCGAGAAATACAATCGTCTCTCTTCTGACTCCGACCTCATTTGCGAGGTCTTGTTGAGTTAAATTATACTGAGCTCTCAGCTCTTTGATACGATTTTTCATTTGTTTACAAATAAGATTAAAGTCAGATTTTATCTGGATTTTTTGAAAAATATCGTGAATTTAATCCTAGTAATACAAGTCACAATATCCATACCATCCTTATTATATCATTAGCACTGAATGTTTCTAAGAAATGAAAATGTCCTTCTAGTAGAGATACTAAGAGAGTGATTCACATTAGGATCTGAAATGATGCTGCAAGTGAGGTATAGCCGATTCTCTTAAACATCTCATCAGTTTCAATAGATCCTGTTTGTTTTTTTATCTTCCTCGCATGATAGAGCGTCAGTATTGCTCAACCTATTAGGAGAACTACAAAGAGTAGTAAAAGTCAATGTGATGGCGTTAAAGGGTTGAAAGGAATTTGGCTTAGGAGGTTGATGAGAGATCAGAATCCCCAAGCTGCAAGGATAATACCGATAATCCTTAAAGTTCTTGCTTTTTTCATTACAATCAGAAAAAAGATAAAAAAGTTATAAATATATAACAATATGTTATATAAACATAACATATTAAAAATCAAGAGAAAGTTAGAAAAAATTAACAAATCTGAAAATATTCAGCTGGGAACTATAATTTTATATATAGGATTTTCCTTGTAAAGTGCTAGAATATCTGTATGATAAAAATATAAAAGTAGATTATTTTTAATATATGTATTGATTTCAAATGACTGATTCAAATACTTCAAAAACCTCAGCTTCTGAATCCTCAAAAAAAACTCATGCTGAACAAAATAATGTTTCTCTTTGGACTTCTCTCTGAGTAGTTCTATTTTGTGGTATCCTTATGCCTTTGTGGATACTGCATTCTCGTCCCGCTAAGCTTTCGAGTCCTGAGGTAGAAACAGGAGAAAATCAGATTTCTTCCGCTACTTGAATCCAAAGTGCTATAGCCGCAACTTCAAATGCTGAGCGAGAAATCCTAAAGCCACTTTTGCTAGACTGACAAATTGATCAAATTATAAATGACGGATCCTCAAGTTATACCTTTATTTCAAAGACTGAGCAGATTTATCAGGTTAAAAATCTTCCCTCAGAACAGCTAGGTGAAGCACTTGAGAAATGTTCTACAAAGTGCGAGCATATTCTAATTTCTGATCTCTTAAAAATATAGGTGCTTGCTTTCTACTTGACAAGAGGATTTTTTCCTACTTGCATTTCTAAAGTAAATCCATATAGTTACCAGCAGATTATTCTTTATTTTTTCTAGTAAAAATAGTATGAAAACCCTACTCCTTATCGGACTTATCCTTGATGGGATTATCTTTATCGCGAGTGTTTTGCTTCAGTCTCCAAAAGGAGGTGGACTTGGTCTCGGATTAGGAGGAGCTTCTGCAGGAGGAAACGAATACGGAAGCAAAAAAACAATGGAATGAAAATTACAAAAAATAGCTATTATTACAGGTATCATTTTCGTAATAATCTGCCTGTTTTTACCTTATGTTAAATAATGCGATATCGTTATTACGAGATTAATTCCACAAAAAAAACGCTGACCTATTTTCTTTATGTGATTGTAGTGCTCTGGTTTTTTGCTACTGTGGCTCTTGGTTATCAGTTTCTTGTAAAAAACTCGAAATCAACTTCTAAAAAATGATGAACTTTTGTGGAAGCAATTTTTGATCAGGTTTCTTACCTGCCTTACCTAAAAAATGACTGACAGAGTATGTTTTATCAGTCTTTTTTGTTTGATGCGTGTGTGGGGTATGCTACGCTTAACTCCGAAGGTCTAAAAGGGGAAACTTGCAAGATTACAACTCAGGACTATCAGACTTACTATGTAAACCTTGCAACAGGTGGGAAAGTATGGAGTGATGGTGTTCCGATGACGCTTGATGATGTGTATTTCACGTATGATCATATCATTCGTCAAAATGCTTGGGATATCAAGACACTCAAGACCTACCAAGAGATACAAATCTCTCAGGAAAATGATAAGCTCAAGATTGTTTTCCCAACAAGTACAACAGATAATAATTATTTTTTCAGCTTCTATATTTTGCCAAAGCATGTCCTAGAACATGCAAATAGTGATATGTATAAGAAGATTTTTGCGGCAAATCCAGTGACGAGTGGTTGTGGAAAAATTGCCCCAAAATCAAGTGATAGTCAAAGTCTTGTCTTTGATCTCACAAAGTGTGAAGATACCAACCTCGCTTTCTATCAGATCAAAAACTATAACGGATTTGATACACTCGCAAAGTCGGTTTTAGAGGAGAAAAATACTCTTGTAGATACCTATGCAAATCAGGTGACTCTTGAGGGATATCAGAAGCTCAATATCATCAAAAGTCAGATTTTGACCCTTTTCTTCAATACAAAGTCTGAAAGAATGAAGGTAAGACTCAGAAGAGCACTTTGAGGATTGATTAATGCTAATTTCTATACTGGAGACTATAAGCAATATCTCAAAAAATATAACGATCCACTCCTTACGCTCTTTTACTCAGATGGAAGCAATATCAAGGAGTTTATCAATCGTCTCTCAACAGCTGATGAATGAGAAGAGGCGGTTCAACAAAAAGATCTCCAAGATAGTGGAGTTCAGCCACTCAAGAAGTCAATTTCTATCAATGGAGTAGAGAGAAAGTTTCTTTTTTATCTCCAAAAGCCAGAAAAGACCTTCAATCTTGATATTAAATTCTCAAATCAGTTTGAGGTAATCAAGGTAAAAGATGCTTCAGGAAATACTTTCAGTCCAAAAAACTATAAAAAAACTGACAAAAAGATCACCTATCCACTTGAACTTGGAAAGAATCTAAAAGATGGACTCAATCAATACACTATTGAGTGAACTATCAAAGGTAAAACCTATACTATTGCAAATATTGATCTCTATCTTTTGACGACAACTGCACCAAAAATTGAGCAAAATACTGATGTATCAAAGATTTCTGTCGTATATTACAATAATCTTGAGTCAAACTTTGCAATCAAGCAGCTAAGAGAACTCCTTACCAGAGCTGGTATCTTAGAATACTTCCTCTTTGAACAGGTGAGTAGTCCAGAGGAGCTTGAAGCAAAGCTCGTTATGGGAAATTATGATATTCTGCTCAATACGATCAATATTGGACTTAAAAAGGATATCCTAAAAATCCTGACAACAAGTGATGCACTAGTAAATCCGTCAAAATATACCAATCCAAAACTAACAAATCTCTTCAAACAGTATACAAAAAGTCCACAAAAAACTGAACTTTCAACAGAGATTAGCAAGATCTTTGCTCAAGATATGCCTTTTGTAGTTTTGTGATATCCGTTTGACTTTGTAAATGTGAAGTCAAATTTGCTAGAAAATGGTTTTGCTTATACTGGAGATTTGTATGAATACAACTGGAGAAATCATCTCTATCATACCGCGACTCTCGTGCAAAATACAGTTCTTGATTTCTCAAAACTCAAGGATATCTCTGGTTTTATTAAGCATATCCAGCAATTAACAAATCCTAACCTCTCTTGAAATCTCAAGACTGAACCTGTAGTTTCTGGTAGTGGAGAAAGCCTCTCAGGGGCACTTCAAACAATGACAGAAACCTGAAATCAGAATTCATCTCTTGAAACTTCAGATCAGAGACCACAGATCAATACGGATAATCCATTTGAAGGACTTGTTAAACCTGCCTAATACGTATATTTATCCTCTTGTTCGCTGTATGGTATCGATTTATTCGTATATTCAGATTGGAATTATCTTTATCGTATCGGTGAGTTTGCATGAATTTGCGCATGCCTATGCCTCATATAAACTCGGTGATCCGACACCAAAAATCCAATGAAGACTCACTCCAAATCCAATAAAACATATTGATCCTATCTGATTTATCCTTATTTTTTTGATCGGATTTGGTCGAGGGAGACCTGTGCAAATTGATCCTAGCTACTACAAAAAGCCCTATAGAGATGAACTGATTGTTGCCCTAGCTGGACCGCTGACCAATGTGATTTTGGGAATCCTAGCGATCATCATTATGATGGTGTATATGAAAACATTTGCACTCGGACTCAATGCACTATCTACGCAGACAGATCTTGTGATTCAATTTTGGATAACATTTGCGGTGACGAATTTTGCGCTCGCAGCATTCAATATGATCCCTTTGCCACCACTAGATGGATATAGACTGATAAAAGTCTTTAATCATAACGCTGGAGCGTTTCTGGAAAAAAATGTCTGAATTATCTCGATTCTTTTCCTTGCTCTAGTGATCTTTTGACCATTCAAGGGGATGTTATGAGAATATATTAGCCGAGTTGCATATGGATTATTCAGAATGCTTGTCTTCCCTTTCTCTCAGCTATTTTTTTAGGTCTAGAAGTTATATAAGAGCTCTACTTTATAACTACCTTTATCTTTATTAATACAAACAGGGGATGAAAATATATCTGAAACGTGTTTATGAGGAGAGAAGTCATGAAGACGGTTTTAGAGTGCTTGCAGACCGCCTTTGGCCTCGTGGCATTAAAAAAGAAAATCTTGGTTTAGATCTATGGGCAAAAGAGATTGCGCCTAGTACCGAGTTGCGTAAACGTTACCATCAAAATGGTAATTTTGAGGCTTTTAGCAAGGATTATATAGAGGAACTCAATCACAATAGTTCCTTCCCTGCTTTTTGCGAGATGCTGAAAGCTCATAAGGTAATTACTTTGCTCACCGCGAGTAAAAATATTGAAAAAAGTGCTTTACCTGTCTTATCATCTCAGATAACCTAAAATTTATTCCTCCAGAAACATTCAGTTCTCGGTCTATATTTAGAAATGTATACAGCATTTTTGCTTCCTCTGTCTCAAAATTTTATACGAAAAAAACTCCCTTTAAAGAGAGTTTCTCTCATCTCAAATATTTTTTATTACCAGCTTGGTCTCTGAGGAGTACCACTTGGTCTTCCGCCTCACATACCGCCATGTCCTCACATCATTCCTCCGCTTGTCCCTGAAGACATTACCGAACTTGTGAGCGTAAAGCTACCAACTTCTACACCATCAACCAGATAACGATACTCGCTATTGAGTTTCAAACCGGCAGTAGAAACCACTACAGAGCTCCATGCTTTAGTTGGTGTTGCTTCAAGGATAGTATTCCCATTGCTATCAACTAATGAGAACTTAGCTCCAGCATTTTGCTGACTCGAAAGTCCAATAAGAACAGAATTCTGATTTCCGTTGCTGACATTCATCGCCATTCCATTACTTCCGAAGGCAAGCAATGTTCCTCCATTCACTGTAAAGGTTTCATCGTAGTCGAGTGCTGCATTTCCATTATCTGTTGGACCAAAGACTAGTACCGTTCCTCCATTCATCTCAATAGCCCCATTAGCATCGAGTCCATCAGCTCCAGCATCAATCGTAATCTTTCCGCCGTTGATTGTCAGGATTCTTCCTGATGCTGTCCCATTTCGATGCATCATGCCTTCAGAAGCAGTTGAAGAGCTATCAGAGATGTTGATCCCATCATCACTAGAGACAATACTGATTTCTCCATCATTGATGGTAATGACCTCAGATTCTAATCCTTCGTAGGATTTGAGGATGTTGAGCGTCCCACCGTTGATGGTGATAGTCTTATAGGCTTCTGCTCCATCACTACCAGCTGAAATGCTGACTTCTCCTCCATTTATTACGATAGCACCTTTCGTTTCATGATCAGATTTTAATCCATCTCCTCCAGCTACCACATTAATCTTTCCTCCATCAATTGTTAAGCTATCTTTCCCTCTGATACCATCATCAGCGGCTTGAACTTCAATATTTCAGCTCTTAATTGTCAAATCATCTTTTGAGGTGATACCGTCATTTTCGTTCGCATTGATTTTTAGATTTCCCTCTCCTTCAATCATGAGATCATCTTGAGCATAGATAGTTGCGTTCTCCTCAGCATTTTCATCATAGACGCCATCAGTGAGCGTGTTGCTCGTTCCGGAAACAAGTTCAATAGTCGCTTTCCCACTCTTGATAAGGATTGGAGAGGATTCTTTGGAAGTAATATCTACTCCAGCAAGCTGAAGTCTGACTTCATTTCATTCTCAAACATCAACAATTACTTGCCCATTGCTGATTGTTCCGTTCAAAGTATAGGTCCCAGGCTGTGTAATGCTAACGCTTTGATCGTTCAACGTGATGTTAGAGCTTGTTGCTTGTGCAACGGTACTCGTAGTAGTACTTGAGTTCGTTGAAGCTAGGGTTGAACTTGTAGTTCCACATCCGCCTAGGGTAAGTACTAAACCTATCACTCACATCAGGAGCATTTTAGATGGTATTGTTTTCATCATATTTCATAGTTAAAAAGTAAAGACAATCCCAGCTTTCCAGAGCTTTCCCCTTACGCTGACAGAAAGCTGAGTGTCGGCAGTATACACATCTACCTTAAATTTAGCTTAAAAGATTAAAAATCCAGACTCCCTCTGTTCTTACTCTGATAACGAAAAGATAAAAGTCTGATTTCTTCTTGCTTTCTACTGATGAAATCCTAGTATAAAATCAATAACTTTACCTCATACCCATAAACGATGCAAGTAAAAGCCTTTTGAGCCCAAGCTCTTAATCACCCCATGGAACCTTTGGAAATTACTCGTAGAGCACTCAGATCTCAGGATCTCGCATTTGAAGTGCTCTACTGTGGAATCTGTCACTCTGATCTTCATACTATCAAAAATGATCGATGAAACGCAGTATTCCCACTTGTCCCAGGGCATGAAATTCTCGGGAGAGTAACTGCTATTTGAGATCAGGTTTCTGCTTTTAAGGTTGGGGACTTAGTTGGAGTTGGATGTATTGCAGAGTCCTGTCAGCACTGCCAATACTGTGCAGAAGGGGAGGAGCAGTTTTGCGAAAAAGGCGTGACGTTCTCCTTCAATAGTCCAGACAAAGTCTCTGGAGGGATGACCTACGGAGGCTTCTCTAAAACCTATGTCTGCGAAGACAAATACGTGCTCCATATGCCACCTTTTCAGAATCTCGCAATGGCAGCTCCACTCCTATGTGCAGGGATTACCGTCTATTCTCCACTCAAGCACTGGCAAATAGGACCAGGAAAAAAAGTCTGAATCCTTTGAATTGGCGGACTAGGCCATCTGGCTATCAAAATCGCAAAAGCTATGGGCGCAACCGTGACCGTCTTTACGACCTCTCTAGAAAAGCTCGCTGATGCTCAAAGACTCTGAGCAGATGCCGCAGTCTTAACCACTGATCATGCAGCCCTCAGATCCGCACCCAAGCAAGACTTTATTCTTGATACTATATCAGCAACTCATAATATTAATCAATACCTTTCATTACTGACTCCAGATGGCTCGCTCGTGATGGTTGGATTACCAGTTGAGCACTTGAAGGTTTCAGTCTTTAACCTCGTGCATGGTCGCAGAAGCTTCGCTGGTTCAAATATTGGAGGCATTAGAGAGACGCAGGAGATGCTAGATTTCTGCTACCAGCACAATATTTTAGCAGAAGGGGAGGTCTTGCCAATCACTCAAGCAAATCAAGCTTTTGAGAGACTAGAGAAGTGAGATATTCACTATCGCTTTGTCCTGGATATGCAGGAACTCTAAGTATTCCAAATAAAAGAAAAGTCTGATTTCCGTTGCTGAAAATCAGATTTTTTTATTCAAGAGTCTTTACTCCTTCTTCATCAACTCGTAATGCTTGCGTATTAGAGATCGCTTTAAGAGCCAAAGATTCTCCATAACGCGAGATAACTTCTTTGGTTGCTTTCTCAAAGGGGAAGCATCAGAGGTGAGGGACCGTTGAAAAATCTACAACATTCAGAGCGGCAAAACCTGTCAGTTCCTTTCCTTTCTCTGGATCATCCATCAAAGAAACATACTCAATATTGGGAGCGGTAATCACTGCACCGGCAGACTCACCAATATAAAGTTTCCCAGCAAGAATATGTTGTTTAATTAGTTCGTCTGTGCCAGTTTTTTTGAGCTCTTGAACAAGATAAAAGGTATTCCCTCCTGAGACATAAATACAATCTGCATTTTCGATAGTGTTCTTTATTTTTGAAGCTTCTGTTGTGCTGATATTCAGCTCGGTTATTTGCATTCCTAGATTTTCTAGAGCTTCCCATCACTTTTTTACATAAAATGTTACTTTCTCTACCTCTGCTGCTGTCGGGATAAAAGCAACCTTCATACCTTGCAGATTTTTTACACAGTTTGGGAGAAATCCTGCTACGTCTGCAAATGAAGAACAAAGAAAAAGCTGAGTCATATTTTCTCTAACAAAAAATAAAATCTGAGTATAAATATACGTAAATATAATACAAATACAATCTCATTTACAAAAAAATGAGAGTTCAATCTTCTGCTTATTTAAATATTACTGTTTATTCGCTAGCTTTAAGCGGAAGTTATAATTGATCTCTATTTTATTACTGAAAATTGGTAGATAGAGTATTTGTCCGAGGAGATGCGAATGCACCAGCTCCTACCGCTGAATTTGAAGCTACAACTCACCTTGAGTTCAGCCTAAATCTGATTTTTCTTGGGAGGAATTAAGCAATTATCTGATTTTTTCTGTTGACATAAAAATTGATAACCATATACATAACTTGTAAACAAAAAATAAAAAACATGAATGATCAAAAACGAAATCGCTCTCCTTAGAGTGATGAAATCGGAGTGAGAAGCTGCTCTGTCACTCAAGCTTCTGACGAAAGAGATGAAGTCGTCTAAAAAATATTTCGTCTTATGGAGAGGTGACTCCATACCAAACTACTTCACCAAAAATAAAACGATAAATAAAAAAGGTTTTTTAACATGAAAACATTAGTAAAGAAATTCCTCTTTGTAGGAATTATTGTTTGTTGCCTTTTTGCTTGTTCTAAAGTTGAGGATGAGAGCAAAATAAATGATCAAGTGCTACTCGCTACTCAAGGTGTGAATTTAAGTACGGCTTCTTTAATGAAAACTACCTATTCTGGTCTTGAGGATGGAGAATATTGGAAGCATGAGAAGAGTATTAACGGCTTACAATACTTTGTATGCAATAAAAAGGACGGCAGAAAGTGGTATTGGATTATGGTTCATTTGACTCGCTGGAAGCTGAAACTTGGCTATGAAATTGTTTCAAATGCAAATACCTCTAATCCGACTTTCCTAAGACTTGATATGGAGGATTGGTTGAAGAGGGGGTGGAAACAGCCTACCGCAATGATGGTAAATGCTTCATTCTTCAATTATGATTCAGATCCACTTTCTGCTTTCAGTGGGTACGGCGCATTTGGTCGTCGAGCTGAAGTTGCTCATCCTATTGGAGAAAATAACAGAATTGTCTCTCTAGGGTATGACCCACGTGAGCAAGGAAGCCGGAGTCTAATTATTCAAAACAAAAGAGCCTATATTACGAGTCCTAGTTGTATTTCATCTCAGGGGGTGTGTGGTTCTTTTGAATTGTTAATCTCAGGATTGGACCCTAATATTGATAAAAAAAGTACTCAGAAAATTGGTAGAGTATTGGTAGGAATTGATAGTAATGTACGATCTGTTCTCCATATCTTTATTACAGGGAATGGTTCTGATATGGGAGCAACACAAGAAGAAGCTATTACCGTATTGAAAAACAGTCTCTCATGCAATGAAATTTTGATGCTGGATGGTTCGGCTTCTGCTCAATTTGCTTGGGGAAATGATTTTATTATTCACTCAAAAGAAAAAGGAGTGAATACTAGGAATATTCCGATACTTCTTAGAGCAGTTAAAAGGTGATAGGAAAACGCCAAATTTGACCGTAGAGAGTATCATCTACGGTCATTTTTTTATCTATTTTTTACTCAATATAATGTTCAAACTTTCTAAAAATTATAAAAAATTAAAAAAAATCCTTCTTCGAATTTTAGGGTATTTGCTACTTAATCTACTAATAGCCCTTATTCTTATCTCTATATTTTCGGTCTGAGAGCATGAATATAACTGCACAAGTACTGGGCGAAAACTTTATTTTTGTGCTATTGGGGAAGTATTATTCTCAAGCTCGTTTTGGTGAGGGCTAGTCAATTATCCTATAGTTTTTTTTAGCGTTTTCCTTGTGATTGGATTAATAGTATATTGACTTACCAGAGATTTTATTGATTGGCGAGTCTTGTTTGATGACTATCTTGTTAGTGATTATGTCATAATAGGAATAGGAACTTCTCTCCTCATAACTGGAATCATTATCTGAATAAGATACCTTCTAAGAAAGCGAAAACAAAAATCAAAAAAATCAGACTAAATCCGCTCAAAATCGCAGAATCAGCAAAATCCCTTGAAACAAAAAGGCTTTTCTATATAAATTATCTTAATTCAAAACAAGGAAAATCAGATTTTTTATTCCTTTCAAATCCCTTTTCTGATGCTTGAAAAACTCAATACGATCATCTTAAAATATGAACATCTCAGAGAACAATCTCTCCAACCTGAGATTTTTGAAGATATGGAAAAAGCCAAGAAGGTCAATAAGGAACTTTCAGCTATGGAAGAGACCTATAATCTCGCTTGCGCCTACAAAAAAGCCCTTGAAACTCAGACAAATGCTCAGGAAATGCTTGCTTCAGAAACTGATCCTGATATGGTAGAAATGGCACAAGAAGAGTTAGATACAGCCAAAGAGCAGATCGAAACCCTTGATCATGATCTTAAGATTGCACTTCTTCCCAAAGATCCAAACGACGAGAAAAATATTTTTCTAGAAATCAGGCCTGCAGCCTGAGGTGATGAAGCTGGACTTTTCGCATCAGAATTGCTAAAAATGTATCTCAGCTATGCTCAGAGAAAAGGTCGAAAACCTGAAATCGTGGAAGAGCAACTTTCAGATATTGGAGGAGTAAAGTTTGTGATGGTCAAGATTGCTGGAAACAATGTGTATTCACTGATGAAATTTGAGTCTGGAGTGCACAGAGTTCAGAGAATCCCTGATACTGAGTCTAATGGTAGAGTGCATACTTCGACCGTTACCGTTGCGATTATGCCAGAGGCTGAGGATGTAGATATTCAGATCGATCCAAAAGATATTAGTATGGATACGTATGCGGCTTCTTCTTCTGGGGGACAAAATGCAAATAAAAACCAGACAGGAGTGAGACTTCATCATCTCCCAACTGGTCTCATTGTAAATATCTGAGATAGTAAATCGCAAATGCAAAACAAGGAAAAAGCCTTTGCAGTCCTAAAATCAAGACTTTATCAAATTGAACTAGAAAAGAAACAAGCTGAGGAAAAGTCTCTTAGAGGAAATCAGATCGGAACTGGGGATAGATCAGAAAAGATCAGAACCTATAACTTCCCTCAGGATAGAGTGACTGACCATAGAATTCACGAATCTTGGTCAAATCTCCCAAATATTATGCTTGGAAATATTGATGATATTATCGGGAAGATGGTGCTTGAAAATCAGACGATGTTGCTCAATCAGCAAATGAATTCAGCTCAATAAAAAAATAATAGAAATCTGACCAAACTTATTTGTAAAAGGTCAGTTTTCTTTTCTCTTTAGTTAAATAGAGTAATAACTACATGCATAGACCAATGATCGTGGCTCCTGGAGGATCCCACAACAAAGCAATTACTGCTGCAAGATTCGGAGCAGAGGAGGTATATATGGGGGTGCCTTTTACCTCACTCAGAATGAGATCAAACAAACTCTGAGATTTCTCCAAACTCAAAAAAACCGTAGATGCAGTTCATGAGCTCGGAAGTAAAGTATTTTTGACGATGAATATTTTCCCAAGAAATGTAGATATCAAGATCTTTGAGGCGGTAGTAGAAAAGGTTTCTGATATGGGAGCTGATGCGATTATTTTCTCAGATCCAGGTACCTTCCATGTTCTCAAAAAATATATGCCAAATACCCACCTCCATCTTAGTACTCAGACAACAACAATGAACTATTCTGCTGTTCAGTTCTGGTATGATATGGGCGTTAAGAGAGTAGTCCTTGCTCGTGAACTTCATATTGATGAGATTAGAGAAATCAAAGAAAAAGTCCCAGGTGTTGAACTCGAAGTTTTCGTTCAAGGAGCGATGTGTATGACATATTCAGGAAGATGCTTGCTCGGAGACTATATGGGAGGAAGACCAGGAAATAAGGGAGAATGTAACCATGCTTGTAGATTTAACTACAATGTTTATCTAGAAGAACCTAGAAGACCTGGGAAATTTTTCCAACT
The DNA here is from genome assembly GCA_963552955.1 of uncultured bacterium. GTDB lineage: Bacteria > Patescibacteriota > Gracilibacteria > Absconditabacterales > Absconditicoccaceae > HOT-345. The sequence continues at coordinate 19,149 of CAUVLQ010000008.1, read as the reverse complement.
TGAGCAGGGGGAGGATTGAGGAAGCTTCATTATGTCTTCAAAAGATCTCTCAGTGATCAATAGACTCGCTGAGGTGCTTCCTTATGTTGATGCACTCAAAATTGAATGAAGAAGTAAATCAGAATTTTATGTTTGATGAATGGTAAAAGCCTATAAACATGTGAGAGATGCAATCATTGATGGAACTCCAATTGATCCAGAGATCCAAAATCTTGTAAATGTGATTCCTCATAGAGAGTATTGGGATGGTTTCCTTTTCAATAAGCTGAAGGATTATCCAGATAGAGAGGAGGAACTTACGACGGATATTCCAGTAGAGATGAAGCCTGTATCTGAGCGATGAAATAACGAACCGACAGCAACAACAGAAAATACTGATCTTCCTCAGCTTGTTCAAGATGGGACAACTACACAAGCTACTCCTTGACCGTTATTTGCGAGAAACTATTATGGATTTGTATCAGAGGAAACTCTTGAATATAATGGGAAAAAATACTTCAAAACCTCTCCAAAAGAGACAATCAGACCAGGAATTCAGCTCCGTTATCTAACACCAGATAGTTATGGAAAGCTTACAATTACTGGTATCTTGGATGAAAAAGGTAGAGAATTAGAAAAAGCTGACTGTAATACGCCAAATGTATACATTACGACAGATTATCCTTTAGTCTGAGGAGAGATCCTTTATGTGAATCCATCAGAAGCGGTACAATAATCTTTTAATAAAAAAGAAATCTGATCTCAGTGATGAGTTCAGATTTTTTTGTCTTTTAATCCAATCAAGATCATTATGTTTATTGCTAGTGATATTCTCTTTCTTTTCTATAAAGCTAAAAAAACAAGTACAAAACTGGTTTTTCTCATACTTACTTTCTTTCTCATAATAAAACAATAAAAAAACTGACGAATTTTTTGCATTTTTTTTGTTTTTGTAGTATAATTGAGTATACAGTTTTATATGTATATGTTGTTAGACAATGAAAAAACAGATTTCTTTAGCAGCACTTGCAGTCATCGGATTGACTACATTCACCTATGCTGCTACACCATTGCTCAATCTTGATAAGGTATTCTCAGCGAATCCTGATAAGGATTTTGATTTCGGATATACTGAAAATCAAAATATCACAGTTCAGGGATTCAAATCAGCACAAGAAGGAACAGAAAATACTAATAAAAACTTTGTGATCACTTCTCCTTTTCTAAAGGATGCGGTAGATTCTGATGCCGAGACATATACTGTCCTACTGGGAAAGAATATGATGAGGACCTATCTCACTGGAGATAGATCAGATCTCTCAGAAGTTAACTTCACTCCAAAGGATGAAGATAAAGCTCTAGGACAGCTTACAATGAAGCTTGAAACTAAAGATCTTGAAAAGAATGCTTATTATCATGGAATCGTTGTTCCAGTAGATGATAATGTTCAAGAAGGTAGACCATCGAAGGAATTCTGTTTCAATATTGAAAAAGAAGCTTTCGCTGAAGGGCTTGCTTGTGAAACTTTTGGAGTATCAGCTACTCAAGCTGTAGCAGAACCTGTTGATGCTGTAAATGCTACAAGTGAAACCGATGAGGAACATTCAGCAGCAGGAGCCGATATGAAGCTTGCAGATATCTCTCATACCATTGAAGGTAATAAGATCTATCTTTCTTGGACAGCACTTCCTCAATCATCAAACGTAGAAATTAAACTCTTTAATAAGGAACTTAATGATTTCAGATCTCTAGGAACTGTTCCTATGACTCAGCAAAAGTTTGAGTATATCATGGAAGATCCTAATGCTACAGATCCATATATCTTTGCATTTATCCCAAGAGATAGTAAAGGAAGAGAAATCAGATATCCAGTTAATGTTAGACATGAAACAGACGTAGTTCCAGATCTAAAACCTGTAAAAGAGATCAAAGTTGGTCCTGTAGAAGATATGATGCTTATCTTTGGAGTAACACTCTTACTCTATGTTGGATATAGAGTATATGCTTCTAGAAAGGCTGAATAAAAACTGAATCTTAAATAGCTAAAAATCCCCAATCTTGGGGATTTTTTCTTATTTGAGATCTTGAATAGGGAAGAATCACTCAAGAAATCAGATTTTTATCTTTGTAATAGAGATGGTTCTCTTTTCTCAAGTTTTTCTAGTTTACCTCCTCGCTCCAGCATATCAAAATCACTTCCTCTATCAAACCTCCTCAAAAGAAGATTATCATTAGCATCTGGATAGTTTTTATTGAAACTTATATGATGAGTAGGAGCGTATTGGTGTGCTTCCATAAAGACTCTAAAACTTTTCTCTGGCTGGTGAGTAAAGTGAAGCCTTGCATAAGGCTCAAATTCTTCATCAAACTTGAAGCTAATACCATACACATATCCTTTTTCAAACTGTGGTAGCCAGTACTCCAAAAAGTCAGCCTTTTCTTTTATATTAAAATTCATCTTATCAAGCTTATTATTCAGGAAGAATTTTATATCTTCTGCTGCTACAGACCATCAACGTGTATTATTTTGATAGTTAGGTCGCAAAGTAGAGTAGTACAAATAAGGGAAAATCTGACCATCTACAGAGATACTGCTTTGTTCATCAGTCGTGAACTTCCAAGTCCTGCTCTGATCCTCAAAGTCAGGAATCACTTTAGTAAAGCGGCTCTTCTCTGGAAGTGTTACTGTGAGCGAGTTCTCTCTTTTTAGTTTATCATAGGTATATACTACAGGTTTGCAGCCAGCTCCTCCGTTAGAAAAGGTCTGCCCCTTTGCTGGATAGAGATAGTAATATCCCTTCATAGGAGCTTGCTTAATATTAAATAGCGGCAGAATTTTCTTATTGAACTTAAAGTCTGTACTATAGTGTCATTCTTTGATAATCGTATCTAGCTTTTTCTCTTTATTCTCATCAAAGAAGACCATATCATGAAGCGTTCTCCTTGGGCTCCACCAATCCGGTTTTTCTCAACAGATATCTTCGAGTTCTATTCCTAGATAGATTTGTCCAAGTTGAGTACAGATAATTTCTCTTGTCTGTTCAAGATCTATGAGATTCCCAGCTTTATCGAGCTCGAGATTTCATGAAAAAGGGAAGATATTTTCAGGATTTTCTTGTTTGTTTTTTCTCCAGTTTTGATTTGTATATTGGATATAGAGCTGCGGAATATCCTTGAAATGAACCAAATAAGTAGCATAGATAACTCATGATTCCCTGATCTCCTTTGTAATATACTCAATCATTTCATTTTCGCTTTCAAAGGGTGCTGGTATATGCACAATAGCTCAGTACTCATTTGATGTTCCATATCCAAATGCTGTATAGTGATTCAGAGGCATCAGCGTGTAGGTTTCTCAGAAGATAGTTAGAGCTTTAGAAAGCTGAAATCATGTCGCTCACTGAATATGTTGATAAACAGTATTGGTCAAACATCCATTATTAAGCGACTGCTGAATTGTTCCTATTGATGAGTGGATAACGATATCAATATCCGTTGCTATCAAGCCATTGTTAATAGTAATAGCGGTCCTAGAGTCTTGATGTTGAAGAATGGTAAAATCTGATTCTTCTTCTGGATTTTCAAACTTTTGGAGGATCCATCACTTGTATTCGTATGCAGGATATCTTGGATCTAAACAAACACTACTAATGCATTGCTCGCCTGTATAACCAAAATGTTCATACTGAAGCTCATCAAAACTTATTGTTGCAATAGGAATGAGTTTCTCATCTCAACTTTCTTCATTGATTATAGACTTTAATAGTTTGAATTTCGGATTTTTACCCATTCCTCTCATAAAAAACTGCTGTCTTTTTGTCATATCATATGCTGCGCCTTGTGCCTCTGTAGACCAAATATCATAGTGTTCGTTTGTTTCTTCATTCTCAAAGCGATAAGACCTCGTATCGAAATTAAAATCTTTGAGTACAAGACCATGATCTCGCACTAGAGTTCATTCTTTTTTCCCTTTAACTCGCTCTATAGTGAATTGTGGTAATGTTGTTTTATCCTTTAGAGACGTTTGAGTTCAGATTTTTTTAAGATTTCCAGTTCCTAGGGCAAACATTTCGATAATTGTATTTTGCTGCTTCTTCTCTAGAGGAAGATTCTTCAAAATAGTATTAACCAATGAATTGGTATTAGGGTCAGGATGATATTGAGGATCTTCTGGGATAGTTTCTTTATCAGTGCTATGATAGCTGATCCCATCTCGGTAGCAGTACGTCCAAGAAATCTCAGAACCAGAAGTCGGTGGTTGAACTCCTCGTTTCCCATCTGGAGACAAGGGACGATTGCTGTTTTTTTCAACACATTCCTTGAAATTCAATGGTCGAGAGATGAGGTTTCTATCTAGACCTTCTCAAATTTGATTAGCATCTTTTGGTTCTCCAAAAAATCCTGATGAATTCAAGTTCCCAGTCTCTGATCAGATTGCTTGTCTATCAGCATCAGATGAAGGTAATTTTGAGCAGGCACTCAAAAACACTATCGCCAAGAGACAAAAAGAAAGAAAAATTAGATGTTTTATTCAGCTTTTTTTCATAATCTTCTTGAGAAAAAAATAAAGATATTCGCTATCTTAGCCTTTCTCAACAAGAAAGCAATCAAAAAAGACAGTTAGCTAACTGTCTCAGTTGTATTTCTCTCGCTATTTATCTTTGCGATAGTATTCTCATATTTTTTAGCATTTTCAGCGAGCTGATAATAGTAACTTGGCCTTCAAAACTTACGGTAGGAAGTAATCTCCCTGATCCTATATCATACCCCAGCTTTTCATGTCCTATTTCCATATTCATCCATCGCATCCCTATTCTTCGCTGAACCAATCGTCTTAACATACCATTTTCCATTCTCCTGATACGGCTCTCAGACTGTCATCTCAACATGGTAGATATCGCTATGTTTATTTGCTCATGGCTTACTCTTCCAAAACATAAAATCTCCAGCCTTAACCTCCTCTTTATTGATCTTTTTATTTGAGTCAAAGAAGGTTTTTGCAGTAGGACGATAATTAAAATCGATGCCTTGCTTTTTAAATGCATACATCCAGACTCATGAACAGTCAAATCCTCATCTTTCACTGCTTCCTCATCGCCTGTAGGGTTTTCCAATTTGGGCTTTTGCAGAATCAAGGACCGCAGCAATATAAGGAGCTTCAATCTGATTTTTCTGTTCTTGAATAACAGTGAGCTCTTGTACAAATTCTGGATTATTATTTTTAAAGTTTCTTAGGGCTTCCGCTGTCTCTCTTCCCCGTTTCCCATCAATCTTTTTCTCACTCACTTCCCCATTTGCATCAGGTTGATAGGCTCCTTTCAAAAAGAGAAAAAGCTGAAGCATTGCCACGTTCTCAGGAGTTCTTTTTTGAGAAGATTGCTCAAGTCATGTAAAATCAATTTCAGATTTTAGCCTTGTAAGCATCTGTTCAGTATGGGCATAGAGAGGTTCCTGAGCGAGCTGATTTTTTAAGATATCAACAGTGGTGCCTTGCTGATTTTTATGCTCAGAAGAAAAATCCTTCTCCAGCTTGGTCTCCATAGTTTTTAGTGAGTAAGCTAGTGATTGAAGTTCAGCTTTTTCTCTCTGTTCTAGCGAGGTATTTCTGTCTTCTATAATATCTTCTGGCTTTGTAAATACCATCTTCTAGGTAAATAAAAAAGTAAAAATCTGATTTTATGCTGCTTCTGATTCAGAGATGTCTTGAGATTGAGTAGTCGGCCTTTTATAGTTTAAGACATCAAGCTGTTTCGGTTTTGGAGCATTAGGAGCTGAATTAGCAATGATTTTGTTGATATAAGTTCAGATTGTCGCATTCTTACCGATCTTGAAATCGTAATCTTTCCTCTTGTAGGCTTTAATACCTGCATATCCTCCTAGATTAAATGCTGCTGCTTCTCAAATATCATTGTTGCAAAAATGTAGGAGTGATTTCTCATACTTTATTGCTACATCTGTCGCAAAATTATAGTCGGTCAAAATTCTCTTGACGAAGCGTTGAAATGACGCAAAGTCCTTTTTGTATTCAGCCCCAGTCTCGTCTGTTCGTTTTGGAAGCTCTTTCCCTAGTCTCTCCTGTTTAAAGAAACCATGTAAGAGCCCAGAGTCCTTCTCACCTCTGACTACCCATCCATAAATACCGAAGGTCCCTCTGATATCTTCTGGCTTAACATTGGTATAATCAAGAGGACCTCATTTTTGATGTCTTCTCATACTGAACTCTCCTCCAAGCTCTGCCTGAGCAAATCCTGTTGAATAAGGATTATTTTTTTTAACTTCATTGATAAACTTTTGTTCTCAAGGAGATCTCTTGAGGATCTCAGCTTTATAACAGGCATCCTCGGTTTTTTTACCTCGTTTTCCATCGATATTTCTGGAACTTTCCACATCCGCTTTCGTTCACTCAGCATAGGCTCCTTTCAAGAAGAGAAAAAGCTGAAGCATTGCCACGTTCTCAGGAGTTCTTTTTGCTGGATTTTTTGCGATCTCCTCTAAATTAAATTGACTTTTGATGCTTTCAATTGTTCTTTGCTTATAAGATTCCCAGTTGGATTGGCTTACTTGGGATTTTAGCTGAGGTAAAGGTCAGATCTTTTTCTCTGAGTCAGACATTCAGTTCTTTTTTTCTTGTGAATTGAGATTTTTGTTAAGATAGATCTTAACCTTGTCTCAAATCTGATTAAGCTGTTTAGCAAAACTTTGGAGCTGAGACTTCTCATTTTTATTGAGTGTATTATCTTTATCCTGAAGGATATTTTCTGGAGTTAAAAATGGCATTTTCTCAATCTTTATTTTACTAAAAGTTGTTCTTCCAAAAGCTTGTCTGCATCAGCTTTTTCCTGTTTTTCGATAGCTTGAATTTGCTCTAAATACTGCTTATATTTTGATATTTTTCAGTTACTTTCCTCAACCGCAAGTTGATAGTAGTCTTTGATCATTCAAAAAAGAACTGATTTTAGTTGAACTCTATCGCTTCAATCACAAACATTTCGCGTCTGTGCGAGTGCTAAAAAATGAGGATTACTTTGAGAAATATGATCTAGAAGTAAGGTCATCTCTTCATCTGTTAGTGGTACCTCTTGTTGGATACTTGCTGTTTGTGGTATCATGATTGAGATCATAAATATAAAGTCCTAGTTTAAGTATACTGATAATTTCAAAAAGAGCAAAAAAATCAGATTTTTTTGTGGAATATAGAGGAGTGCTCATTATTCCAAAAGAATAAAAAAGTCCTCATATTGAGAACTTTTTTATTTATCATAACGTTTAATCATCATGGCCTTCAAGATCCACATCGGTAATGATCCCTCTTTTGAGCTCTACCTTAATTCTTCCAAGAACGAAATCAGTTGCAGGTGGCATATCGATGCCATCTTGTTCGGTAACACGGATAGTTTCACCTCTTTGTTTAGCAAGAGCTTGAGCAGCAGCAAGAGTCTTTCCAATATAAACTCTTTCAGCTTCTCTTTCCTTTATATCAGCATAGTCGTAGAATCCTTCATCATAGTCATAGAATTCTTCACCATAGTTTGGAGCAAAAGTCTGAGTTGCTTGAGCTGTAGATTGCTGATTAGAGGTTCATGAAGGTAGACTCTGAACATTTTGAGCTTGGTCATCAGTTGTAATTTGGTCTTCTGAAGAAGGATACTGTGTTTCAACTATTCTAGAAACTGCATTTTTACACACTCGTCTATTAGTGTTTGTTTCAAAAAAGAGAACATCCTTATTTAAACATTCATACCATGCAGAATCCTTCATATCAATGGAATGTCTTGAGGAAATGTTATCAGATAGTCCAAGTGTCGAATTTTTATAGTTGATTGTCATATCTTTTGGAACTGAGATTACAACACGTCTCTGAGCACCAACAAATGGAACAAGAGATGAGAACATCTGTGCAGGAAAATGAATAGATAATTCTGAATTCTCTTTATCGAATTTAGACTGAACTGGAGAGAGTTTTGAAACTATTGTTTCAGGATTTTCATTGATAGGGAGGAACTCAGTCTCTACCCACGCACTAATGGTATCATTTTCTGATGCGATGAATTGAATATGCTCAGCTCGTCAAAACCTTCCTTCTATCCCAAAAAACCAACCTCCATAGGTCCCGAGTGGAGAAAGATATCTCTTTACATCAGAATCAACAGTGATCTTCAGATTTTTTCAATCTATTTTTTCATTGGACAGAAGCTGGGTTTTATGTTCTATGTGGTTAGTCCCTAAAATCTGGAATCATTGATTTGCCCCAAGAATTCCTCCAATTACTCAGCTAAGTAAAAGGGTAACAAGAGCCGTTAAAATAATTCATTTCCTAAACCGCTGCTGTTTAAAGAGTGCTCCTAGCGAAGCAATAAGTAAAATACTCAATGCTGCCATACCGACTCAAGCAACTGGATAGAATCGAGGAAGTACCCATTGTACTACCTGACCACTAATTGTTGGAAAGCTCGAAAATAGAGTTATAGCCATTACTCCTCAAAGGAAAAGCCCTCAGAGGGTAAACAGAATCATCAACCAAAGTCCAATTCTAACTAGCTCAAAAAACAGATTTCAGTTTTTTCATGTTGTTTGTCCTTTATCTTTGAATGGTACAAACAGTGCTAAAACTGGATATACCCAGACAGAGAGTCCCCAGAAAGGAATAGCAATAAGAAAGAACAGACGAACCCACATGACAGGAATATTTGCAGACTTTGCTATCCAATAACAAACTCACCAAATTTGAGGCTTATTAGTTCCAAACCATTTCTGTAAAAGGTTAGAAGGTTCTGCTGTTTCTTCAGTTTCAGCCGTATCTCTTCAGTCAAAGATCGCCTCAGGTTCTCAAATATTCTCCGCAAGATTCATTACAAATGCTTCTTTGATTGGTGTTGGGCTAGTGTAGAGCTTCTCAATAATGTTATATTTGATATCTTCAAGAATATCTTTGCTAATCTCTTGTTCCTTTGCATAGGTATCAATGCGGTTCACATAGCTTTCTAGAAAAGAATAAGCACGATCTTCCATTTGAAAAACATGTCAAAGCAGTTTATAAGTTTTCATCTGTCTTTTTTCAAGAAATAAAAGTAAATACTTAATGATCAACATTTTTTACTGTAGTTGCCAGTCCTTTTCGAGTATTCCTCATCATTGCAAGTGCGTCTTCTCACTTTGAACTTAGACGATAGTACTTTCTAGGAGGTCACTGAGGAGATTCTACCCAAGTGTAACTTAAGAGTTCTTCAGTCTTTAGTCTGGAGAGAAGGGGATACAAGGTGCCTTCAACAAGGATGAGATTATTGTCCTTGAGCGTTGTGATGATATCAGACGCATAGACCTCTCACTTTGCAATAATAGCGAGAATAATATACTCTAGTACCCCCTTTTTCATCTGTGTGGTAATTTTATCTTCCATTACATAACAAAGAAGTATATAAAAAATGGTACTATGTATCGCATAGTAGTGTATAAAAAAAACAAGCAAAAGCAAGAGATTTTTTACATCAAAAATCAGGCTTTTAAACTAAGATTTCTTTTAGAGAAGAAAAATAATGCTATAAAATGATAATAAAAAAAAGAGAAAAATCAGACTTTTTTCTTTACTTGTATTAAAAAAACTCCTCAAAAGAGGAGTTAAATGCTATTAAATATTCCACTTCCCATGTTCAAAAAACCTGACTTCTTCTCAGTTCTCTCTGATTCCAGTAATGCTCAGTTTCTCATTCCCAACCATAAAATCTACATGAATCAAACTCTCGTTCATTCCAGCTTGATCTCTTTGCTCTGCGTTCATAGCTTCTCCATCTGCAATCGTATCAGGATATGAACTTCCCAAAGCAAAGTGGCAACTAGCATTTTCATCAAAGAGGGTATTAGAATAGATCAATTTTGATTCATATATAGGAGAATTGATAGGTACAATCGCTACTTCTCAAAGTCTTTTCGCTCACTCATCAGTCTCTAAAAGGGCTTTCAAACTTTCATATCCTTCTTCAGCTCAAAAGTCTATAACCTTCCCTTTCTCAAATTTGAGCCAAAATTTATCAATCATCTTTCCATTATGCTCGAGAGGAAGTGTAGATGAAATGATCCCATCTACCTCATATTTATGGGGTGCAGAAAAGACCTCCTCAGTTGGTAAATTAGGACAAAAGCTGATTCCATCACGAGTAGTCGTATTTCCAGCACATATCCAGCGATGTCCTTTGGGCAATCAAACCATTAAATCAGTATTTTCTCCTTGGTAATGGAGTGTTGTAAACTGCTGTGAGTTGAGATATTCAGCATAGTGATTGAGGTTTTTGATGTGATTTTCCCAGGCTCAGAGCGGATCTTCTTGATCGACTCTCACAAGGTGGAAAATCTGATTTCGGAGTTTTTGTATATTTTCTTCAGTATTTCCTGACTGATAAATATGATTTGCTCGACCAGCAGTTGAAATCGCTGCAATCGTCCAGTTTGTCCAGTTTTCAGAGATAAGCTTACGATATTCGTGTTTTGATCTTGCTTGTGCCTGCATGAGGCGAGAAACCTTTTGGGGATCAACCTCCTTCAAGAGTTCAGGATCCTGCATGTAGAGACTCAGCTGCGCACAGTTATTTTTTAGTTCATGGACATAGCCATCTTCTATCCACTGGGGAACAGTATCAAATACCTCTTCAGGAGCATACTGGTATTTAATAAGGTCTAGTTCTTCATTCCCTCGCCTATAAAAAATCTCTTGTGCTCAAGCCTGATATGCAGCCTTAGCAATCAGCTTCACAAATTCGACTGCTTCCATTGGCGCCTTAATCAAAAGATTTTGCCCCTTTTGCAGGTTAAGTCAAAATCATACAATAAGTTCAGCATATTCTTTTTGCATTTGTTCAAAAGTTTTCATTTTCTTTTTTATACAATATAAATACTATTTTCTTCCAAAGTCAGCAGGAATTTCTCACCATTCTTCAGTCTTTCGCTTAAGGATTTGAGTTTCATAACTGTGCTCTGAAAGCCATTGCTCAGCCCTTTTTATAAGCTCAAAAAGTTTCTCAGTTTCAGCCGTATGCGGAAGATTTGTCTTGCATTTCCCCTCGTGTACCCAATTTATGGCAATTTTTGAGTCGGAATATAAGTTATAACTAGATTTTTTCTCTTTTAGATAGGAAAGCCCATGAACTATTCCCAAAAATTCACCGATATTATTTGTCCCATGTGGACAAGAAAAATGAAAAACCTGAGCTCAACTGACTAAATCGATCCCTTGATATTCCATTATTCAGCTTGCACTCGAGCATGCCGCATCCACAGCAATGCTTTCTTTGAGAAAAGGGAGCTCTTTTTCATTTCGCTTTTTTTCTCGCTGATAGTAGCGTTCTCGACCTTCTCAGAGAGCTAGCTCAGCCTCTATTTTGCTAGAAAATCATTTATATTTCGCTCATTTGAATCCTTTTACCAATGTCTCAACAGTTTTCCAGTCCGCAAAAACTCAGCTTTCTTTTCCTTCCCAAACCGTATATCGTTTGTTCGCCATATCGCAATATTTCTCAATAAAACTCGCCTCTGACTATAGGACTTTTACCTAAAAATGCAAACAAAAAAAGAACCTGACAATATGCCAAGTCCTCATTCCCAAAAGAAATGAAAACTCCCTATCTGACCTCAAAGCCTACGAGGATTTCAGAAAAAACTCTGAAACTATCTAATGCTCTAGGCATTCCTAGAACTTATTTTTTATTAGATACCATAGTTTTAGTATATTTAGAGGAGAATAGTTATATATCAACAGGTTATTTATCAGCCAATCAATATACAATATTGCATCCAATCATCATAAGATAGCATCCCTTCCTTTTGCAGAGGAGTATTGCTTACAATGATACTAATCCCAAGAAAAAATCAAGAACTTTCCAAGAAATACTTATAAATAAGATGAAATCTGATTTCTCATTTTATATTCTATCTAAGGTCAAAGGTAAACGCTAAACAGAACATAAAACTACAAGCAAAACCAAATTTTTGGTCATTAAATCGAAAATATCCTCTTGAGTTGCTTAGAAGAGTAGTTATCCTCAGCTAAGTAGTAGCCTATCTCCCTGATAGTGACTACAATGATACTCAATTTCTTCTGAATAAAAGCCAAATTTCTTACTCCAAAAAGAAGATAAAAAATCTGATTTTGATCTTTTGTTGTGTTCAAAAGATAATCTCGTAAGATAAATAAGGAAATACCTTACCTTTCCTACAACTCTAATTCAAAAGTAAAAGATGATTTTTTCTGATAGTGAGTTTTGTGGTAAAGAACATCTCTTTTAGTTTCATCATTTCAGAGTAAAATATTTACTGCCTCATTGATGACGGTATAAGTATATCCGATTTTTCCTATTTTGCAAATTTTTGATGACTTTTTTAAGTTTTCTTATTTAATGGCTTCATGTCTAGTCTTACAAGAATTTTGTTATTTTGTTATTAAGAGAAAAAAGTAGTATTGCAGGTAATAGCGAAGCAATGTCAGTGAAACTCGTCATTGCGGACGAAGTGAAGCAATCCAGGATATGAAGGAGAAGGGATATATACCTATAACTTAATACATCTCTTTGAGTATCAAAAACAAAAATCAGACTTTTTCTCCTTTTATTTTTTTATCAATCAAATCTTGCATTTTAGCGGAACTTTACTATTATACAGAGAGTTTATCATATTTCGTTTTCCCAAATGCTCAATCAAGCTCAACTCCTCCAAAAATATGGAGATATTATCAAAGAAGAAGTAAATGTAAAAGAAATCTGACCATTTCTTAGTGATTCTCCAATCAAGAAAATATTTAAACCAATCGGATCACAGCTTTCTGCTAAATTTGGAAAAGATACTGGACAAATTATCTCAAATGGAAAGCAGTGAAATATTAAAGAGCTTGAGGACTGAAAAATCCTTGTTTTTTCTCCAGCTGGTGGTGAGTGGATTCTAGATTCAGATTCTTATGAAGTGAGCTATGAATGACTTGATAGTAACGATATCGCAATTGATGGGAATATGATCGCAAAGCTTGAGCTAGAAATTACTCCAGAACTTGAGAGAGAAGGAGTTGCTAGAGAACTCTCAAGATTTCTCAATCAAATGAGAAAAGACGCTGATTTCTCAGTAGAGGAGAAGGTACATCTGACCTATACAACAGAGAGCCAATCTCTCAGCGCAATCATTTCTGAGTTTTCTGACTTTCTCCAAGGAGAAGCACTTCTCGCTTCAATCTCAAAAAAAGAAGAAACCTGAAGTATTACTGCTATGTTCTCTAATAATCAAGAAGCAATCACTCTAACTCTCAGTAGATAATCAACCTTTGCTTTTCTCTCCTCAAAGCTGAGAATCAATTTTAATTTCCCAGGTATGTGTTATGGCAAAATCCTGTTATGAATATGCAATGGATATCCTTGCTAGATATCCAAAAACTGAAAAAGAACTTAGAATCAAAATGTATCAACATGGCTATGATTCAGAAATGGTTCAAAAGACACTTCAAAAGCTGAAAACTGAAAACTTCTTGAACGATGAACTCTTTGCAGAAAGCTATCTCCATAGTGAAGTTGTTAAAAAAGGGAAGCCCTTACTTCTTGTGATGCAAAAGCTTGAGATCAAAGGTATTGAGAAATCTCTTCTTCAAAAACTTGCAAAAGAGCACTCTGAAGATATTGCTGAGGGAATTCATCAAAGAATCGCAAAGGAAATACAACTTTACAAAAAAAAGTGAGTTGACGGCTTCGAAATTATTCAAAAGCTGATGAGAAAGGGATATCACCTCGCCGATATCAAGTCAGTCATTAAACCTCAAGATGACTAAAAACAATAAAAAGCTGATTTCAGTGAAGGAGTCAGTTTTTTGTTTTTATTTCAAAATTTTTCCTAGCAAAAAAGTCCTCGTTATATGGAGGACTTTAAAGTTAAAAAAGTAGTAATCACTGAGAGATTAGCTAAGATCCCTCATCATGCTATCAGAGCTTTTTGTGTTGGATATAAAGTACTCATATCTATACAGCTAAACAACTCTTTTGGAAGTCGGCTAGGAACTTTGAACTTTTTCATCAGCTCTTCAAGCTTTATGATATTGTCCTTTGTCACTGGATTTTGCGTTTGTCTTACCTCTCTATTCTGAATACGATTGATAAGAAACACAATAGACTTTTGAAGATACTCACGAGGATTCTCGCAGCTCTCCTTTTCTAGATTATCTACATTTTCAATAATATGAACTAGGACATCACCTAGATCAAAACCTTTAGGTCGAGGCTTCTCAGCCTGTTTTGATTTTTCTTTCATGTTATTAATGAATTTTTTATTGTTTTATTTAACGCGAAAGAATATACTATTTTGCTAGATAATATCAAGAGAAAAATAAAAAAGAGAAATCAGATTTCTCTTCCTTTTTTAGTCTACTCTAAGAGATTATTTATAAACTGGGAAACCTTCTTTTCCTCTTCAAAACTTAAGGGGTGAACCATATAATACGCAGTTCAAAAAAGTTCTTTATACTCCCAAAGGAGGTTATCAAGCTTTTTTTTGAGACGCAGATCTCCATCAGGTCAGTTTTGATCATAAAAATTTCCATTAGCATCCAAAAAGGCTACATGTTGACTCTGTTTTTCATTATCAAAAAGCTCTAAGCAAAGGTAGTCTTTCTCTTCCTGAGAGAATACATCCATGATGGCTTCTGCTGTGCGAAAACTCTCTTTGTCAATCTTCCCCTGAAAATTTGTTCTCTTGAGCTTAAGATCCTCAGCACATTTGAAAAATTCTTCATCGCTATTACGGAGTCCAGCATAGACAAATCAATAGCAATTACTTGTATAGTTCTGCATTTTGTTTCTTATGAGATGATAAATAATGATCTCTATTTAGTTTTTTCTTCATGAAATAGGTCAGGAATTAAGGAGCAGGCGCTGGAGCAGGTGCTGGAGCAGGCGCTGGAGCAGGCGCTGGAGCTGGAGCAGGATTAGGTTTCTTCCAAAATGCTAGCTTTGACATCCAGTTTTTTCATGTAGGCGTCTTGTATGCTAGTTTATCAAAACTAAAATCTGAAACTGGAACATCGGTCCTAAAAAGCCAACGGATACTTCTCCCTAAATTAGTAAAACCATGAGAAATAGTATCACGTGCATTAAGGATCAGATTTCTTGTAGGTTCTATGACAGTTCTAACTGCTCCTTCAACGACTTCTGCCGCTCCAGCAAATGGAGAAAGTGGGACTTGGTAGAGTTTATTGTACCATTTCCCTGTATTCCAGGCTGAAGTGAGAGTCTTCCAGAGTCTATCACTAGTGTCTTTGATAACAAAAGCCATATCTGAAGCTATATTTACTGTGCTTTGTGCCCCATCAATTACTCATCTGACACCAGTTCCTACAACTCTAGGAGCTACTCCAACAGTGTTCCCTGTAAATCTTCCTGTACTTTTCCAAAATCCCATATCTCATTAGTTAAAAAGATAAAAATCAGATTTCTTTTTATTTTTCATCCTCTTCAGGGAGCTCCATATTTGCTAAGTACTCTTCCTGAAATTCTTCAAAAACTCCAGCCAAAAATTCATCATAATTTGGAATCAGTTTTTCAATTTTTTCTAGAGCTTCTGCTTCTTTTTCTGCATCAAAAAGCTTCATTACTTCCTTTCTTTGTGGCTCAGTGAGTTTTTCAAAAACTCTCACCATAATTCTATCAATCAAAATCGGCTCAAGCTCATCTTTAAGTTCTTCAAAATTATCCTCTTCAGGATTAAAACCAGCTTGCATCAAGAGATCATTCAAAAAATCTTCTTCGTGAGCCTCAGCAAGGTGTTGATTGTTGTTTTTCATCTTTATTAGCATAAAAGGGTAAAAATCCGAAGTTAAATATACTGATTTACTGATCATTTACATCTTTTTTTAGTCGTGTTTCTGATTAGTCTGTGTTGTTTTATTCTCTTTGCATTTCTTTTTTGAGTTGAGTCAAAAGGGTTATCCCATCTTGAAATTGTTTGATTTTTTCTTGAGGAGATTTGCTATCGGAGTCAACAGAAAATACATTGCCAAAGAGTCTATCTGCGGTTTTGTGAAGAGATCTTTGCTGCTCCTTTGAGATATTGAGTTTATCAATGAGCTCTCTATATTCACGGATTGCTTGCGTAAATTGTTTTCTTTTCTCATCTACTAATAATTTTTCTACTACTGTTTCAGGAACTTGAGGAGTAATAGTTGGCGTAACTTCGTTTTCCGCAGCGTTGATTCTCGGAGTTATGCTACTAATCAAATCTTTCGGTTTGAGATCAAGGCTGACTACTTTTTTAATATATTGACGAGGAACACTGAGTTTATACTCATTTTTGGCGTTATTTAGCATAAGTTTTTCTCAGATACGATCAATAACATTCTTCTCCCCTGGATTAATATCAAATTCCTTTTTATCAAACTCTAAAATTATCACAGTATCAGAGTTTCTATGTCTATAATTCCCATTCTCAGCATTTTTCAGGTGTTCTAAAAGGGTATCTTTACCGACGAGATTGGTCGTTCATTGAAGAACTCCACGATGATAGAGACCAGTTTTTACGATATTTTCAGCACTGTCTTTGCTTGTGTGGTGAGTAAGATAAATCTTATTTTCAAAATCAAACTCTTTCATGTTAAGATCTGCAAGTTTTACAAACCTACTTTCCTTATCGTTAATGTTTCTTACATCAATACCTGTTTTTTGATATATTCTTTCGTATTCTTCCTGATTTTCTTTCTTCATTGTTTTTTCTTTTTCAGCTCTAGTATTTCTGATTTCAGCAATCTCTTCCTCAATGGTTTTTTGCTGATTTTCTACCTCATCAGGAAGAGTATTATCTGCAGCTGGTGCCGTAAATACAACTGGAATATCCTTCTTCTCACTAGTTGCATTGTTTATTTCAGGTTTTTCAATCCTGATAGTCTCCTCAGGAGATGAGAAATCAGAATTTTTCGGCTCTTTTTTAAATGTATTAGCGAATCCAGTAATCGGAATCCACCATCTGCTTCCATGTCCAGCCTTCCCTGGGATATGCTCAACAACCTCCATATTTACATTAAAGAATCTTTCAGCTTGATTATGTGCCTGATTACCAGCAATATTCATAGCTGAATCGTAGCTAAATTCTGGTACAAGATTTGAGCCACTATTTGCAAGTCCACGAGCTGTTTCTAGAAGTCATTCAGCACACCTCTGACCATGTAAATAATCTGAAGTGAATCATTTTGTCCAATCTGCTTTCCAAGGTTCATCTTGAAGTTGTTTGATGAATGCAGCCTTTTGATCGTTGCTAAGAGAGAGTGTATCAATTTCATTAACCACTTCTGCAAGCTTATCCTGATATATACTTGCATCCAAAAACTTACTTCCAGGAAGAACTTGTGTGGCATCAGTTCAAGCTCCATAATGAATATTCACTGTAGCATTATTTCCCAATCCATCAAAAGCAT
Organism: uncultured bacterium; assembly: GCA_963552955.1. Classification (GTDB taxonomy): domain Bacteria; phylum Patescibacteriota; class Gracilibacteria; order Absconditabacterales; family Absconditicoccaceae; genus HOT-345. Next base: position 1,751 of record CAUVLQ010000008.1, on the reverse strand, counting down.
TTTTTACTCCATCATGGATCTGCCCTCCTCAATTATTTATATTTCAAAGTTCAGTACCTCCTAGTTCAAAATACTCTTTCCCAGAGATATTCGGTTTCGAGATTGTCTTTCATGGAATAGCTTCACTTGAAAAGATTCAGGTTCCCATAAGATATTGTGCGCCAATAGCTACTCCAGCAGACGCAGCTCCTGTAGCAATTCCATATTTAGCAGCAAGGCGAGATCTTTGACTCTTAAATATAGATGAGGCATGATGATAACCAGAAATCTGATTTTTTATCAGCTCTTCACTATCAATGTCTTTATATTTTAGATTGAGCTTTTCGCAGACCATATTGATTGCCATATGAAGCTCATTCATATCTGATTCAATGTGTGTTATATTTTCAGATGCTAGGAAATTGTGCCCAGTATTATAATAGGCTTCAAGTCTGGATTTTGCTTCTCTTAATGCCGCTTTTGCTAGTGATCTTTCTTCTTCTGTAGGACTTTTTAGTGAAGTTCCAAATGCAAGGAGTTTTTCACTGATAGTTTTTGTCTTTTCAAAAGATTGAGTTGCATTATTGTAGAGATCAAGCTGTCTTCCTGCACGATAAGAACGGTACCAATTTTTGGCTCCTTTAAGCTGAGTGTCTTCTTTTCGTTTTTCGATTTTTGCTAGTTCATTACTCAAATTACGAGTCATATTTTTTTCATGAGTATTTTGCTCTTTAGTATAGTGTGTCCATTTTTTGATATAGTTTTTAAATCCAGTCATTCCTGCGACTCATCAGGTTACGAGCGCTGAGCTTCCAATAACCCCAAGTCCAAGAGCTCCACCTGTAAGTCCTAGAAGTAAACCACCACCAGTAAATCCAGCAGTTTGTGCCCACCAAGGTAGTGCATCAATTTTTTTACCTAGAGAATAGGCTCGACCTTTTTCACGGTCAGAATTATCAATTTGATATGCTGATTTTTTATCGGTAAAGACATTAAGATTCATTTTAAGATTATTCAGTGCTAGTACTCTTTTTGCGTGTTCGTGCCTAAAGTAATTTTTGAGTTGTTCATTATTTTTATTTGCTAGGTCGCTTCTAATAGTTTTTAAGAAATCTGGATTTCTTTGGTAGCTTTTGAGAAAATCTTCAATTTTCTTTTCAATCCCAGTCGTATCGGCACCTGTTTCTAGATCTTTTGCAAGCTCATTCAGAAGTTCAAACTGTGCCTTTTCAAATCTCAATTTCTCTAAAATATTTGTTCCCAAGTAGTCAATATCTTGGATTCAGAATTCTTTTTTCTTATTCTGGATCAATGCAGTGAAAAAAGCCTGAAAACTTGTTTCTGAAAGTTCTCCCCTGATAAAAGAAATACAAGCTTTATTCAGCTCAGGAATATCCTTGATTTGCCTTTCACTATTTTCACCACTAAACAGAGTTTCTAACTCTTGTCTATTTACTCCTTTCCCAATCTCAGAATTAAGTGCCTTGTCATTACTAAAAGGTCAGTTTGTCGCATCTTTCATCTGTTGTTTAATCTTCTTGTCCCTCATTATCCCTCTCATAAGAAAAAATTTTGCCTTCCCAAAGAGGTTATATTTATTGAGTTTATTATATTTTTCTTTAATTTCTTCCTCAGCTTTATATCTCGCATTTTCTAGATGAATATTTTCTACATCAGAAAGACTAGCAGTAAGATCAAACTTATAATCTTCAGCAGGTTTCTCTTCAACGGGCTTTTCTTCAGCAGGCTTCTTTTCAACCGATTTCTCTTCA
>CAUVLQ010000007.1:0-66017 GCA_963552955.1 uncultured bacterium | reverse complement strand
GATAAAAAATCTTCTATAACAAAGGTGAGATAAAGTCAAAATTTTATTTTTCTTTAAAATAAGGGATGACAATTTTTACTGGAAAGAAAGTCGGAGTTTGAGTCGGAATTGAAACTACAAGAGGGCAAAAAGCAGAAATTGCCTACTGGATGCCTCGGACCGACAATACCTTTGGAGATAAGGCAAATGTAGAGTCTAACGCAGGTGTGGTGGATACGCTTATGGATTCCATAGGCTCTGAGGTAACTAAGCAACGAGCAGAGGGAACTATCTGAGGGCAAGTCTATCCAAATGGAATAGGATTTTTCCTTAAGGCGTTGCTAGGTGCGGTAGCTACAACTGCTAAAGCACCAGCTTATGAGCACACCTTTACACTCTTGGAGAGTAACACTCATCCAACATTAACAATTGGAACAAGTACGCCGATTGGTTCTAGTAGTTACCCTCTGGCAATGATTGAGTCAATAGACTTTACAGCTGAAGTCTGAGGAAAATTAACCGTGAGCGTCAAACTTAGGAGCAGGAAAGGAGAAACTGCTACTCATACCGTTCAATATCAAGACGAGCAAGGATTTGTAGCAAATATGCTTAAAGTCTACCTCGCTGATACAGTAACGAAGCTTGATACTGCTCAGAATATTTGTCTCCAGAGCATCACAGTATCAATCAAGAAAGAGATCAAAGATATCGAATGTCTCTCGAGTATTGATCCGATAGACTATATCAATGCTGGAGTAAGTATCGAAGGTGGTATGGAGATGATTTTTGAAAATAATACCTATAAGGACTTATTCCTCAATAGCACTCCAAAAGCGTTTAGAATGCTGGCTGAAGACACAAAGCATCCTATCAATGCGAGTCACAACAATACTTTCCAACTCGATTTGAGTAAGATTCAGATTACAGACTGGACACCTGCATATACGGTAGATGACTTTACCAAGCAATCAGTCAAATTCAAAGGTCATTACGATGTAAAGACCAGAAAGGCAATTGAAATCTTACTTAAAAATACTCAAAAGAACTACTAATTTTATATTCTGGCTATCAAAAAATGAATGAATTGCAAGCAAAGTTCCTCTCTATTAGTGAGGAACAGGCAAAATCAATCAAGGATCAGATTGCTTCTCTTGAAATAAAAGAGGAAAATTCTGATAGAAAATTCAGAGTTGTCGCTTCGACTGAGGATACTGATAGAAGCTGAGAAGTAATCAAAGTTGCTGGATGGGACTGGGAAAATTATATGAAAAATCCTGTCATAATCGCAAATCACGATTATCAAATAGAAAATATCGTAGGTAAAGCTACAAAAATTTGAGTAGAAGATGGAAAATTGATTATTGAATGAGTATTCAGTAAGAGCAATCCACTCGGAGTATTGTTGGCTGATCTCTATGATGAAGGGATGGTAAAAACGGTTTCTGTAGGTTTTATACCTAAGCAGAGACAAGAGGACAATCGCAGAATTATCACAAGTGCAGAACTCTTGGAGCTCTCATTTGTGGCAGTTCCATGCAATCCGAATGCTCTTAGTCTTGATCAAAAACAGCTTATGAAAAAGGGGATCGAGGCTGGAATCTTACAGGAAGAAATACCTGAATTAGAAGCTTTTAAAGCTGAGATATTGGGGGAAGTAGCTGAGGTAAAGAATCTTCTGAAAGCTTTGCTCGATGGAAAGAGCAAAGGGGCAGACGAGGCAAATTACATCGCAAAAGAAACCCTACAGAACATTGCAAAAGCCGCTAACGAGGGGATTTCAATGTTCAAAAAAGCCGTAAGAGGCTAAAAAATCTGATTTTTATTCTTATTTTGTAAAAAAACATGTTGAACGAAGCACAAATGAAACAAATCGCTGAAGTGTTGGCAAAATCTTTAGAGGATTCAGTTCCTGCTGCAGTAGAAGCGGCAGTAGATGCAAAACTCAAAGAATTAAACTTGTCAGAAAATACTGACATCAAAGAAATCAAGGAACAGATTAAAACCTTGGTAGAAAAGTCAAAATTTGGTAATGCTGAAGAAAATCTTGAGCAGACCAAAAAAGACTTTATTGGTGCATTAGTTGCTCTCAGAAGTGGAGATGATTCAGTAATGAAGGCAATGAATACTGGCACTGATGGAGATGGTGGATATCTTGTTCATCCTGAGTTTGAAAAAGGAGTATTGAGATTTATGGAAAACTACGGAATCTGGAAAGATTGTAATATCTCTAAAATGAACTCTAACACAAAATACTTTATTCTCAGAAAAACAGGACTCAAAGTATTCTATGTAGATGAAGCTGGTGCATACCAAGATACTAAAATGGACTACGAGAGAAAAGAATTGACAGCTAAAAAGATCGGTGCAATTCTCTCAGCAACCTATGAACTCATTGCTGATAGTGCAGAAGCAGATGAGATTTGGAATAAGGCTCAAGAAGAATTTGCTGAAGCTTTTGCTGCTTTCTTGGATAAAGAAGTATTGACTGGAACAGCTAGTGGAAATTCTAAAATCAAAGGAATTTGTAATCTCCAAAATGTAAATGTGATCACGACTACTGGTAATGCTGCAACATTAACAGCAGACAACTTGATTGATGCAGTGAGAAAAGTTCCTCTTAAGTATAAGGAGAATGCAAAGCCTGCTTGGTACCTTAGCCAAGATGCAATTGCTATTATTGAGAAGCTTAAAGATAGTGATGGTAGACCTCTTTATAGAACACTTGATAACGGAGAAAGAGGATTCTTGCTCGGATATCCTGTAAAGCTGACAGATGTGATGCCTAGTGGATCAATCGCAGTTAATACTCCATTCATCGCATTTGGAGCATTGAAGCATTTTGCTCTTGGAATCAGAAAGGGACTCAGCTTTGAAGTTGGATATAAGTCTGGAGAGTGGGAGAAAGATATTCAATCAATCAAGGGATCTGCTAGAGTATGCGGAATTTCTCTTGCTGATGAAGCGTTCGCTGTAATCAAGACTCACGCTTAGTCTTTTTGGGAGAATGAGGTATAAAATTCTGATTTCTCCCTTCTTTTTTATTCTTAATATAAGAAATATCATGAAATACGAAGTAATTAAAGGTAGAATTGATGGTAAAGTGGCTGGAGAAGTTGTAGAACTTGAACAAGAAGTCGCTGAAAGCTATGGAGAGGAATATGTTAAACTCATTGAAGAAGAGGAAACTTCTGAAGATGCAGAAACTAAGACTGTTAAAAAAGCAAAGAATAAGGCTTTAACTTCTGAAGATGCAGAAACTAAGGATGAATAAGGAGCAGTTGATACAAAATTGTATTACGGTCTTGGGAGGTGGACGAGACAAAGCAACGATTGAACTTTTAGTTCAGTCAGCTTTTGCATTTGTTAATTCCTACACTTTCCAAGACTATTCCTTAGATAAAGCTGATAAAATTCCTCAAGATATCTTTTTTGCAGTAATTGATCTCGTAAAGATTAAAGCGACACAAAAACTCGGTATTAGTTCGGAAAGATTAAGTGATTATTCAATCACATTCAGTAATGAAGAAGTGCCAAATGCAGTAAAAGTGCTTTTAGATAGATATAGAGTTATTGATGTTATTTAATTGCAACGCTGAGGTAAAAAGGCTTGTCTATGAGGGGAAGATAGCGAGAGAGAAACAAACCATTGCTACACATCCTGCCTACCTGACCGCAGTAAGTGAGAACTCCCGCTTGATGGAAGCTGGGAAATTTGGGAAAATGTATAAGCTGAGCATTACTGCTTGGGTAGATGTTAGAGAATCCGATACTATCGTAATTGATGGACAAGAATATTCTGTGCAAGGAGTCGCACAGAGGAGAGGCTGAAACTTGGCTTTAACAACAGTAATTTTGGAGAAATGAATATAACACTAAAAATTGTTTGAGCTGAAGAAGTAGCAAAAAAACTTCAGACTTTTGGAGAACTTGATTTAAAAAATGCAAGAGAAAAGTGGCTTAAAGAATCTGCAATATTCATTGAGTGAGAGGCAAAAAAGGAGGCCCCTGTAGATAAATGAATACTGAGAAAATATATCAGAAGTAAAGTCTATACAGACTATGCTATGATTTATAATAATATCGCTTATGCTCTCTATGTCCATGAGGGAACAAAGACTCATCTCATTAAACCAAAGGAGAAAAAAGGACTTTTTTGGAACGGTGCAAACCACCCTGTCAAATCAGTCAGACATCCTTGAACTAAGGCAAATCCATTTTTTACTAGGGCTCTGGAAAATTCTCAAAGTAGGATCCAAAAGAGGTTTTCAGAAATTATTGATACTTTAGCCAATAATAGATTCTCATGATAAACGAATTGAGAGCAAAAATTCTTTTAGAATTACAAAAGATTGAATGAGTTGCAGGAATTTTTGATGGGATACCAAAAAAATTCGGAGGGTTTCCGTCAATCTTTTTTAATTTTGATAGAGTGGAAAGCCAGAATCTGGATAGCAACCATCATCAGAGACAATATTTTTTCCAGATCAATATTTTTCAAGAGACAACAACTCTTGGAAATAGGGAATCAGAGTTGAATCTTTGTGACATTTTGGATGAAGTAATAGAAAGATTTGATCGTTCAGATTTAGACTGATTGGCATTAAAAATTGATGCGGTCGGTTGAGATATTCAGAGTGTAGAGACTGAAAGTGGACCAACACTCCATGCAATTGTTTTACTGGCAATCCATACTGATTTTATTCTTTCAATGTAAAAAAATGTTTGCTCGACTAAAAAATATTTTTAAGAAATCTGAAACAGGTTTTTTAACCCTTTTTTGAGGTTTTGGTTGAGACAAAGCAATTAAGAATCATGAGTATGTAAATTTTTTCGTCGGTTGGCAATATGCAGCAATTACAGCAATTTCCGATAGTCTTTCAGGCTTAAATTGGAGAATTGCAGACAAACAAGATAAAGAGATTAAGCACGAATATTCAGACTTTATCACTCCTGAGCTTTTGCAAAATATTGCAATCTTTATGAAGATGACGGGAACTGCTTATGTTTGGAAGGTGATGAATAACAGAAAAGTGCTTGGTTTGAGTATGCTTTTGCCATGGAATATCAGCCCTCAAATAGATAGTAACTGATACTTAAAAAATTGGATTTATCGAGAGTGAAGTAATAAAATCATCCTCCAACCGGAAGAAGTTATGGTCTTTGCTGAGTTTAATCCTAGTCAAAGGTATCCGTATATCACAAGAGGTTATAGTCCGATTCAAGCGATTGCAATGACAATCAGGGGGGAAAAAGAGATTGAAAAATGGAATTACGCACTCCTTAATCATGACACTCCTCCAGGTATGATACTCACAACAGAACAGGCAATGAGTAAGGAGCAAATAGAAAAAGTTAGAAGTTCCCGAGAAGCTCGTCATAGTTGAGCTGATAATGCTGGAAAGCTGGCAATTTTACCATTTGGTATCAAACCAGCAAATCTCCAATCTTCACCAAAGGAGATGGAATTTATTGCTCAGCAATCTCGAGATAGAGATAAAATTCTCGCAATTTATAAAGTCCCAAAAGCAGTTTTGGGTATCGGAGAAGGAGTAAATGTTGGTAACGTAAAAGCTTTCAATCAGGTTTTTGCATCTCGTTGCATTGAGCCGTTAGCGAAAAAGATTGCTCGTGTATTCAATGACCAGTTATTCCAAGGGATCGGAAATTTTGAATTTGTGAATGTATTGCCAACCGACGAGGAGGAAATCAGGAATCATTATTTTGCAGGATGAATAACAAGAAATGAGTACAGGCAAGAACTTTGATATAAGCCTATCAAATGAGGAGATGTCTTTGTGGACGGAACAGATGCAGAAATAGTACAAGAAGTACAAAAAGAAAGCATCTGAATAAGTATGAAATCGGTAGATTTTCAGACGATTGTAAAGGAGAATATTAAGCGATCTGAAGAATGGATGCAGAAAAGATGGATACAAAAACAGAAAAAAAATGATGAATACGAAAAAAGACTAAAAGTCTGATTTATGAAAATTTTTGAAAAGCAAAAGCAAGATATATTGAAAAAATTTGAGCAAGAGCATAAAAAAGGATTCAAAAAATATGATTATCAACTTTTACTCAAATACTATGCTCTCTATCATATTTATCTTAGACCAGAATTGGAGACGCTTATTAGTGAGGAATGAGTAAGAGCAATGAGCGAATTAAATGTAGATATTGAGTTCAATCTTAATACAGACAAAATCAAAAAAGAACTGAAGCAAAAAATCCAGCTCATCGCAAAAAATGTTGATACAATAACTGATGAGAAAATCGGAAAGGTCGTAGAGATGGGGCTTGCTGGAAATATGCAACCTGAAGAGATCAAGCAAGAGCTCATAAAAGTCTTTGATGAACTCCAAGGTCGCAGGTTAGAAACCATCGTCAGAACGGAGGCAATCAGATTTGGGACTTATGCTGAGCAATCAGCACGAGAGCAGTCTTGAGTTGTTAAATCTAAACAGTGGCGAACAGCAATAGATGAGAGGGTTTGTGAGTATTGCGGTAAGATGCACTGAAAGAAAATCTGACTGCAAGAGGAGTTTTTCAAACAATGATCTATTATGAGTGGTAATAACTGAGGAAGATTAAGACTAGATTATGAAAATGTGATTGGTAGTCCTCTCCATCCAAACTGTAGATGCGATATGATTCCATTGATTGAATAAAGTTGAATAAAAAAAGAAAAAGAAGTCTGGTATCCGACTTCTTTTTTTATTGAATTTACTTAGCACCCATAAACTTTTTTCCCTTTACTATTATAGTAATAGCGTCCTCCTCTTGGTCCAGTATAGCAAATTCTCCCTGATGAAGAATCTGAGTAAGAGCTGTATGAGGAGCTAGATGAATAATTATATGAGGAACTTGTCGTAGTACTTGTGCTTCTTCAACAGTAACTCCTATCTACATAAACTTTATCATTTCCATTCCAATAATAGCAACCTCATTTTGGTCAAGTGTAGTATGTTTTGTATGAAAAATATTCCTCTTTTGAAATGTTATCTTCAGAGCTTCATGGTTTTTCAGTCTCTTTTTTAGATTCCTCTTCAATAGCTTTTCTTTCGCCTTTACATGCTACATCAGCCCAAAGTCCAAATTTCTTTTCTGAAGCTATTTTTTGAGCAGATTTAAATTCAGATTGATATTTATAAGGGAGATTGTAGGTGTATTCAAATCCATATCCATCTTCAATCATCTTCTGATTCAGATTTACTCCGTTTGCTATTACATACCCAAGAAGCCTTCAGTACTTGTCAGTTGCTGTCTGAGTAGGATCAACCTCTAGTTCAACCTGAGAAACTCAACTTAGGAGCTGAGTAAGATGAGCTGCTGCTTCTTTACCAAAACACTCCATATGACCATATCTCATAGTTGTGCTTTCTGGAGCATCAAGCCCAATCATACGAACAGATACTACTTGTCCATCTTTCTCGATTTTTACAGTGTCTCAATCCACAACCTCAATAAGTTTATAAGTCTGATTTTTTGCCTCAGTAGCTGTAAGTCAAAAATCCTTATCAAAGGTAGTATTTATAAGTTTTGCCGCTTCTTTAATTGTAGAATCAGAGCAAGTTTGTTCGCATCATGCAAAAAGAGCTTTTACGAATTGAGTATCTTTTTGTTTATCTTTTGATTGATTAAGTATGAGTTTTACAACAGCTCTTAACTCGTCAGCCTTTTGCTCTACTGGGGTCTGAGCAAAGCTAAGCATCCCAAAGCTAAAAATCCCTACAAGAAGGAGTGTTAGAAATCTTTTCATGAGTATTTTGAAAATAAAAATAAAAAACCACTGGAAAATCAATATAGTGGTTTTCTTATACTCTTATCTTTTAGAAAGTCAACCCTTAAGAGTTTTTAGATACTTGAAGGCGACAAATCAGATTTTTTAAATTTCAAATTCCTTTACAATCTTCAGTTTTTCTAAAAGCATTTTAATAAACGCTTCTGCTGCTTTTAGAGTAAAAAATCTTGATTGATTTGGGTCAGGCATCGGGAAAGGTCATCAAGGTTCTTTATGGTAGTAGTGAGCCCAATAAGGAGAATCTTTTTTGTTATCATAGAATTTCTGAACTTCGTATTCTCCAGTGGGAAGTTGGACAATTCTTAATTTCATTCTAAGTATAGAAAGTAAATAAAAGTCAGAATTATTCTTCTATTTTCTCCATCCCTCGAGGATGGACTATTCTCCCCCTATGCTCAGGCTTCTCTCAGTCTGCCAAGTAGGAGATTGCTGTAAGCTGCTCCTTGATGGTATAGGTATCCTGAAACGGATAGGGTATCCCAACTACAAGCTCTCGCTGATCGAGGTAGTCTTGAGTGTATCTTACCTTATCTCATACCTTAAATTCCTCCATTGCCATTGACAATAATGTAAGTAATTATAAGTACAACCAAGGCAATTGTAGTTGCAAATATTCAAGCCCTATCTTCTGTTGCTAGTGAATACATAAATAAGCATAATGTAACTCATACAAATGTTCATAGTATTTGGTTTGCTATCATTGTATTTTAATATTATCAACTAAAAACTGTCCCAGTTCCTCCTCAGGAATCAGTGCTGATTCTAGGAGTCGGTATTCATAATTACGAGGAAACCATCAGATATTGACTGATACCTTAGACACGTTCTGCCAAAATTTTTCTTTGTTATTTTTATATAGTTTGTTCCTACATATAAACTGCCAGAATCAGCTCTCGAGAACTACCAAATCACGGAGGGTATGATAGGAGAATTCTCAAGTTATAAAGACTATAGCAATCTCAAAATTATCGCCTACCTCTATTTTCTCAGTTGTTCAAATGTAGTTAAACGGTTTCCACCCTCTCTGTATAAGAGAGTTAAGTAAGGTTTCTAGTTCTTGCATTGTTAAATTACATAAAGGATAAAATAAATCATCTACTGCAAGAACTGCTTAATATCCTGCAGAATATATAGTTCTGGGACCATAGAATATCAAAGGATAGTAGAGATGTCACTATAGATACAAATAAGAAGAATAGTACCAGGAATCAATAAAACAAAGAATGCCCCTACATAATATCCAGATGGGTCTCCGTAGTCACACTTTTCTTCTCTTCCTGCCTTGATTAGGTATACGGCTCGCCATATAATAAGACAGAATATAACAAACAAAATAAACAAGGATACAGATTTCTTCCATAACTGTAAAGATACTCGCCTATGAGCTAAGTCTTGAATATACGCTGGCGCTTGGTCGAGTCCTGTTTGAATAGCTGTGACAATCTTATCTCCTACCTCAGTTAGTTTTTGTAATAAATTTTCATTCATCTTATAGTTAATAAAGAAATAAAATTCTGATTTATCGTTTTTGTTTACTCTAAGATTTATTTTGAGTTACAGAAATGACATACTGAATGTTGTTTTCCTCAAATTTGACATCATCAGGATAAAATTTTGCTCTTTTTTTCCATCCTTCAAAGCATTTTTTACAATACCATTTATTAAGAACTGGTATATAAGCGTTTCATTTTCCAAAATTCCCTGAATTACAATTATCACAAATTCACAATCATCAAAAAATTTTCATTGCTTCAACCATTGTCATTGGTATGTATCTTAGTCCATTTGGGAGAGTTTTTACTTCTATATTCATCTGCTTTCGTAAAAAAAAGATAAAAAATCTGACTTATGATTTCGGTATCAGTGAATAAACATAGTCTATACACTCATCTGATTGTAGATATAGGGGATTTGCGTAATCATTCCAAAGCCCAATAATACAGTCAACATATCATCGTGAATTTTTGAAGTATTCCATAATATCACCAATCACAATTGGGAGGAATGTATAATCATCTCATTCTCAATCAAATTCTATACCTCAAAACTGATTAAAAAATACAATAGTTCTATCAATTTCATCGTATATGGCTTCTAACTTCTCTTCTCTTGTCATTTGTAAAAATAATAATAAATAAATCTGATTTCAGCTGTACGAAATTCTCGTACATCTCTGACCTTTTCGGTAATACCGAAAAGCTAATCGTGGAACATCTCCCTAAAGATATGGGCAATTATATCAATCGTCCATCCATTCCCTAGCATCTTATAACGCTGAGAGTTGCTGACTCCTGTGGTATAATCATCAGGCAATGTCTGCAACCTCTCGCATTCTATCGGCGTGAGTCTCCTTACTCTGTATCATTCCTGTAGTAGATTGTTATGTTGCCACAAATTCGCTGACAAAGTAGGTGTTTTTCTGTCTATAATCCCTCAGATATTCTTGCCTCTAGGAAGCTGAATTATTTTAATTCATTCTCCTTTGTTCGTAGTAAGCGTTGGGCTTTTATGCTCAGGATTATAAACATTGCCATTCATACCTTTACCACTAGGGTTTATATTGAACAAAATTTTCTTAAGAAAGTTTGACTGCTTAGTATCCGTATTCTGGACTTTTTCTTGGTTGATATAGTACGATTCCTCAACTTTGTCCTCTAGAATATCTTTAAGCAAAATCCCTTTATCTTCTGGCTGATTAACTACAACCTGAGAATATGATCAGTCTTCATTCCTTTTCCCTACTCGATAGAGTCTTTTTCTCCTTTGAGCTGAGACGAGAGCAGAATCAATCTCCACTGGCTGTATTCAGAATAGATTCTCTGAGATGATATTCTGCCATTCCTTCTTCATTTTTACATTCTCCAATAGGAAACATCTCGGCTTCGCCTCATTAAGAATGCGAACAAACTCAAAGAAGAGTTTTGAGCGAGAATCCTCAAAATTCAGCCCTTTACCTGCATTGCTGAATCACTGGCAAGGACTTCCTCCGATGAGAAGATCAATTGGTTCTCAACAGACATCCTCTGAGAAGTCCCATCAGCTGAGATCGCTCACGTCTCATAGGTGGAACACATCATCTCGATTATTACGACTTACTTGGGCTGCATATTTATCAATCTCACAAGCCCAATAATTCTCAACAGGTATTCCAGCTCTCTCTAGAGCTAATCTACCACAACTCATCCCATCGAAGAGGGAGAGAACTGTTATTGGTTGCATTCTTCTTTTGGTATCTTCATAAAAACTAGTCGTATTGTCGTTCCATTCCTACCGCTCCTCGTTCCGAAGAGTGGAGTATAGTCTATAGCCCTGAGGACTTCATGGAGCTTAACTTGATTCTCGTTCCACTTGAATACGAGAGTTCCATACGGCTCTAATACTCTCATACACTCTCTGAATCACTGCTTAAGATCGGCTGGCCAGCTCTCCTTGGTAAGCTTACCATACTTACCTTTCAGCCAAGATTTTTCTCCTGCATGAATTAAATGCGGAGGGTCAAATACTACGAGCTTATAAGAATTGTCGGGTCTTGGGATAGCACGGAAGTCGGCCACAAAGTCTGGATCCACAACAAAGTTAGGTCTCGCAGTGATAAATCAGGCTTCTTCTCTTCTTATGTCCATATACTCAGCTAGTGGATTATTCTTATCTCGCCGAAAGGTGCGGCCACCACAGCAGACGTCTAGTATTTTTTTCATTCTGATACTTTCATCTAAAATCTCCAGAGGGAGAGCTTACTCGCTCTCTTGGCTTAGCCGTCCTCTGTATACAGGAGGGCGTCCCCTCCGAAAATGAACAACCTTAGTATTATGTAGTGTGCACGCCACATAACACTAGTGTCGATCATCAATTGCAACAGGTTGGAATCGAACCAACACCTCTAGCGCCCTACCAATGAGCTACTGTTGCACACCTAGTCTAAAAGGACTAGGTAAAAATAATACAAATCTACAAAAGTAGAAATCAAAATTGAGCAGAGGGCGAGGATTTGCACCTCGCATAGGGGCTGATTCCTCAGGCACTATCTCCCCTTGTAGTTATGCGTTACCCAAAAGCGTCTACCTATTCCGCCACCTCTGCATATCTCCCCATCAGGGGAGAAAGCTGATTATAAATACCAATTGTTTTTATCCCATATAGCCTTGTATTTTTCAAGAACCTTTATCGCATTATTGACTTCATCAATATCCTCTTGGTTCTTTAGAATATTCTCAGGTTTTAAATACCCTCATTCAAATAAGTCATATCCCCAACCACTAGTGTATGGAATATCATCCTCATGAATCTCTTTTGTCTCAAAAGTTTCCATCTCAATACAAATAAGAAATAAAAATAAAGTTTAATACCGCCCATCAAGGGCATCTTACCCAGCAGAACTTCATAACTGCTAGGTGAGTTGCCCTGATAGATCAAGATTAGTTTACAAGCGGTCTGACAATATACTCTACATTATTGTCATTCATACCTGTTATTCTGATCGGCTTTTCGCCTCCTACTATCTCAATTTTAATCTGAGGAGAAGAGTCATTTTTTATAAAGTCTAGTAGGTATCTACCATTGACTGAAAAGTTCCCAACCCGTCCAAAACAATGACAAGATAAGGTAGCATTCAGCTCTCCATTGTCTGTCTTTCCACTTGATAGTGTAAGCTGATTATCCGTTACCTCAAGCTTTACTGGATAGTTGAGATAAGGTGTTGTAAGAGCCATAATCTGAGGTAATTTCTGCAAAAATTCTTGTCTATCAACAGTCATATATCCACTATAACTAGTAGGAATAATCTCCTCTCTATCATAGTTAGGATAATTCCCTTGAATCAGCAATGTAGTGACTACAATCTCCTGATCTCCCCCTGAGATACTGATTGAAAGCTTCTGATAATCTATTCAAAGCATTATTTTTGTAGCTCCAATGCTGATCGCATATTTTAGAATAGGAGCTATGGCTTTGAGTGCATCTACTGGAACAATTGCCTCAATCTCTCCAAGATCAGCTTTTGCGGTATATCTCACGAGCCTAAAACTATCTGTTCCAACGAAATGCACAAGGTTATCTATTTGCTTGATCAACATTCCTGTAAGAACAGGCGAGAAACTTTTCTCCGTGATCACATAGCTCACTTTCTCTATAGCCTCCAAGAGTAGTGAAGTGCTACAAGAGATCGTACAGTCAGGTCTATCAATCTCTGCGATATATTCTCCAGCAGGGATACCATAGAGGACGCTTTTGAGCTCGTCTCATTGGACTACGAGACCATCATCGTTATTGCTTAGTTGGAGCATATAACTCTTGTCTTTCTTGAGAAGGTTGTAGAGCTGGTTTACATTGACCGTAATCGCTCATTCTTCAGAGACTTTTGCCTCTCTGAGAATAGCAGAAAAATCTTTCTCCATATCTGATGTCCTCAATCTCAGTCACTCTTCACTAGCTCTAAGACAGACATTCTTGAGGACTGGCAATGTTCATTGTTTTTCAATAAATCTTTTTGCGAACTCTAACATAGTGAGGAGCTCCTTTCTTTTTATGCTTAGTTTCATTTCAATACATAATAAATAAAATTTTACTTCTCATCGAGAATTTTCCGAATGAGATATATGTAAATAACCAAGAATACTAAGGTTATAATCATTCAGTGGGTCATTCTTTTGAATAAGAATAAAATTCTGAATTAGTTCTTGAGTTCTCAATCCTCAATAGTTATCTCATCATACCCTGTGCTATATACCGTCTCTAAGAAGCATTGTGCTTGGTTGGATTCTATCTTTTCCCTTACTCTCTCAAGAGTATTGGGGTCAAGAGCATTAGCATTCTCTATTGTGATGATTTTGATCTCATTAGGTCAAGAGAGGCAAATATCAACGCCGATTTCTAACTGCTGAGCAGTATTGAGTTCATCAAGTGGGATTCGGCTATCATGGACAAATACATACATGATCCCCTCTTCCAACTTGAGCTGATAGCTCAAATTAAGGTCTTTGATGAGATCATTCTGTTTTTGTTCGATCTCCTTGACCATATTATCAAGCTCTTTCCACTGAGCCTGTAAATCATTCCTCGCCTGCACTTGCTGAGTATAAAGCTCTTTTTTGGCTTTAATCTCTGCATTTTTTGCAAGCGATTGATTGTGAGCTTCAAGCTGAGCAAGAATTTCGGTTGTATCAATCTTGTCAAAATTCTCGTATTTGTCTCTCAAATCAGCCAATTGACAAGAAGCGTTATCAAGGAACTCTTGCTTTGTAGTCAGATTTTTTTCTGCTTCTGCTTTCTTTTTTTGGAGCATTTCGATCTGACGATCTATGCTCTCAATACCATCAATCATCGCCTTAATCTCCGAATTGGTCTGATCAATTACCGTTTCTCACTTCTCTACTCTTGCCTTGAGTTCATGCCAACCTGAGTTGTGGGTCTCGGCTTCTTTAAGTTGATTCTGGAGAGCGGTAGGATCAACCATAGCATTCTCGAGGACTTCAAAAGCAGAAGTATCAGTTTTATCTACCTCTTCTTTTTTTGCGAGGTAGGTTCTATGAAGATTAGTTCTCTCCTCAAATTTTACTTCTCTTTGCTTTTCTAAAGCATCATACTCGAGCTTTTTACCTTGCGTCTCAAGGAGATATTTGATTTTCTCCTTGTTGTGGAGGTTGATAAACTTCTGCGGATCACCAATCGTCCCCTTAAAAACTCAGTCTAACCAAGCTTGAGGTTTAGCTACGAGTTCTCCATTATGCTCTACAATAAGTTTCCCATTCTCTCAAACAATCCTCTTAATCACGAAATCTTCAAATTTAACCTCAATCTCGCCTTTCGCCTCTCCAATTCTAACCTTAGAATTGACTCACTTATCAGCTTTGATTGCTGACTTGATGGCTTCGATAAAGCTGGTTTTCCCAGCTCCGTTTTTTCCGAAAACAGCTACGAAGCGAGAAAGGTTGCTGACTTCAAGTTCTTTTATTCACTTGAAGTTTTTTACAGCAATATATTCAATTTTTTGGCTCATTTTCTTGTAAAATTAGCAAATAAAAGCTGGTTCTATGATTCTAAAGTCCTTTTGGATTGCTGAGTCCAGAATTGGATAGTATCTCTCATTCAATAGTTCCCCTCTAGAATTTCTTTCCTCAGAGTCTTCAAAATTATTCTTCTGATGGCAAGTAATCAACGCATCAAGAGCTGGGAAAAGTATTGAGCTGGCAATTCTTTTGAGGGTATCTTTGTGGTAAAAATAAGCCTCGTAAGCATAGTTTCCACTCGTCTTTACACAATCCAAAATTCCATCAAACCACTCTCAATACTGAATATAACACAAGACTGCATAGAATGAGAGCTGGAATCCATACTGATACTCGTCTGAATTGATTAAGCTATACTCCATCTGCGACATATCAATCATTGGGCGGTATTCAATATCTTTACTTGTCTTGAGGTCTCTGATTTTTTTGTTCTCAAGATCTAAGCGGTCCATCTTTGCCTTGAGTTTGAAGCCTTTGTATTCAACGATGATTTCTTTTTGATTCTCAGTTCTTCCGAAGAAATCAAAGAGTGGTTGTCTCTTGAGTTCAGCTTCAATGCCTTTCACCATATCAACTTCTCCATCAGTCAAAACTTGCTTATTCCCTACGAGTTTTGCCTTGAGATCATCAACCTTATCAGATTTCTCTACAGGGATATTCTGTTCAAGGCACTGTCTGATAAGATCATCTTTTTTTGTCCCCTCAAGGATTGCATAATCTTGAACAAATTGCTGAGGAGTGAGAATATAGCTATCAACGATTGTTCCATTCTCTAGGCTCTTAGATTCTTTGATAAACGAGGTATCTACCTCATCTACATAAACTTTTTTATAAGCTTCCTTTGATTTCATGAAGAGCTTAATTTTCGAGGCGGTAATGTAGCCTCTGTTATCTTCAACGTATCACATGATTTTTAGTGCTTAAAGGTTAAAATGATTTTGATTTTTCGGCTTCTGATTGTTCCTCAGTGACGGTATTTTTATTCACTTCATTCGTAGCGGTCATTCCCCTCATCTGTTCATCAAGATCAACAGAAATGATCTCATTTTGATCGTTGTCTGGGTATTCTACGCTATCAAAATTCTCATCTTGCAACACCCCCTGGTCTGCAATCACTGCTTTTTGCATCTCAACCGAAAGTGGAGCAAATTTAGAAAGCAGAAGCTTAATCACGGTCTTTGTCGCCATTTCGTCAAACTTATCTTTCCAAAGTCCGCTTTGGCTCTTCCTGAATTGTGCTGAATAATTGTTTGCATGCTTCTCAATTTCGGCTTTGGTCATGTAGAAAGTCTTCTCAAATCAGTTTAGAAGCTTGAAATAAGAAGCATATCCAATCACGACTTCAGATTTTTTTGCCTTCCAATCAAAAACAAATCAAGTAAGAGGATTCTCCTCAATCAATTGCCCCTCATACACTGGAGCTGCTGAGATTGTGAGGAATTGTCCTGACCTCAATGCAAGCTGGATAAACCCCTTATACCCCATCTGGAATTGTGCTTGCCCATTGTATGGTACGATATAGGCAAAACCTAAGTTCTGATTGATAGGTAAATCAAGCGTAGCTGAGGTAAGTGCAGCCATATATACTGTTTTTGGATCTGCTTTAGCGAGCGAATCGTTCTGACTTACTACTGACAAAACTGAGGTTAAAAACGAACTTGCTCTTTTCCCAAGCAATTCTTGGAATTTCTGCACGACATCTTCCCTCTGAAAGAAGTCTCTAGTGGCTAATTGTGTTGTTGTCATAAGAAATGGATAACTTGGATAAAAGTTGCTGTTTTGCTTGTTCTAGCTTTGCTTTTTGTTCTTGTTTCTCTTCTTCGCTCAGCGGTTTTTGCTCTGGGACTGGCGAAGCTTCAGGAGTAGCAAGGATTCTCAAAGCTTTCTTAACCTCAGTAAAGATTGCGAGTTTGGAAACAATTTCCTCGTCAGTTCCTCAAAAGTCGTTAAACTTTGCTAGAAACTGTCCAAAATCTCGCTCTCGAATCCTGCTGAAGAAATATTTTTCCATTTTTTTCGCTAGAATAAGCGATTTAATAACTTCAAATTTTTCTGCTCTGAGAGCGAAATCTTGCAAACTCAGATTTGAAAAATTGAAAAGTTTCTTTTTAATCTCCTCAGTAAGGAAATCATTTCTACCAGTGATTTTGTTCCAGGTCGAGAGATAAACACTTCCTCTTTTTTCTGCATCTCTCATTTTCCCAACAAATTCGATTTTATCAAATTGTGTGGGTGGAGGTTGCTCTACTCTCTCTACACTCTCTGTTGTAATCTCTGTTGTAGTTTCTGTTCTTATATCGAACGTCAATTCTGACTTTACCGATAGTCAATTTTGACTTTCGCTATCGTCAGATTTAACTTTACCGATAGCCAATTCTGACTTTACCGATAGTCAATTTTGACAATGCTCCCTGTTCTGATAAGTTTCTCAATACAGCTTTATCAATAAGGTATTGAGCTGATTTTCTTCCACAATATAACTTGTGGAATGATCTAATCTTTTATGCTGAGTTATGATATATCAGTTATCTTTCAGCCGTTTTTTTGTATATTTGATTTCTGATAATCATAATCATAACTCTAAAGATCGTTCTTTGTCTGTCTTATAAAATTCAGACCTTTGCTTAATATCTCGCCGATAGATAATCTGCGAGTAGAGAATTGCACGAGCTACATTCCCAAACTCTAAGGCTATCTTGGCTGAGTAATTCACAAGGTCTTTTTGTCCCTTGAGTTTTCTCATCTTATACCAAGTATTGACCTAAAAGTTTGATGAATTTCTGTACTCTGTGGGGCGGTACAAATACGCACCCCACATATTCTCCTGAGAACTTGAAGATATAATCTCAATCTTCAGTTCTATACATGAACTTTATTTGCATAGGTAATTCTTAACAAATAAAGTTCTCTGCCTCTTTTTTGGTTGAGGCAACCATCATTCTGATCAAGCAATACTAATGATACAAGGCACACCAATCAGTAGGAGCACAGAAAGATTAAACCGGATCCAAAGTACAATCATTACTGCACTCAGAATTTTTACTACTAAGAAAATTGTGTACTTAACCATCAGTATTAGCCTAAGCAGATATAAAGAGTCGCAACCTAACAACTCTTTTAACTGTGATGCTCTCTCTTATCTCCTTATTGGAGGCGACAAAGTCTTTGAGATTGCAAATTTGAAAAAAGTCTTATTAGATTGCATAGCGATGAGGTGCTACCTCTCACCACAATGCAATTTAATAAGACCTTTAGGGTGCAGATTCTCTGCATTGTGTAGCACTGGTAAGATTCAATACTATGCGGAGAGCTCTATTCGTTGTACACAAAAAAAGCCGCACGAAACAATTCGTACGACCTTCTATTTTAAGAAGTCAACAGTCTTAAATGGTGGGTGATATAGGACTCGAACCTATGACCCCCTGCTTGTAAGGCAGATGCTCTAGCCAACTGAGCTAATCACCCATTAAAATGGCGGTCTTACGGGGAATCGAACCCCGATTAGAAGATTGAAAGTCTCCTGTCCTAGCCGTTAGACGATAAGACCACTAAAGTTAGAAGTGGCGGGATGGAAGGGACTCGAACCCTCGACCTCCTGCGTGACAGGCAGGCGTTCTAGCCGGCTGAACTACCACCCCAACTATAACTATCATCTAACTTAAAGTACAAATGGAGCCAGCTGTCGGAATTGAACCGACAACCTACCGCTTACAAGGCGGTTGCTCTACCTATTGAGCTAAGCTGGCACAAAGTCCAATACTGGACTTAGATCTCTATTTCTTCAAAGTATCAAATGCTTTTGAAATTCTAGACTTTTTTCTTGAGGCATTTCTCTTCTTGATAACACCAACCTTTGCAGCCTTATCAATAGCCTTGTAAACATTTGCTAGATCCTCAACAGTCAAAGCCTCTTTAGCTTCAACTCCCTTAAGGAATTTTTTCATAGCCATCTTCATTCTAAGTTTGAAATCATAGTTTCTCTTAGCAAGAGTTTGAGATCTATTCATAGCTTTGATTGCTGACTTCTTAATTGGCATTGAAAAAATTATCAAATATAAAGAGTATCAACTCTCCGAGAGTGGGACTCGAACCCACGACCCAGTGGTTAACAGCCACTTGCTCTACCGACTGAGCTATCTCGGATTGGCGATGGTGATTACTATACTGAAATCAGACCCATTTTCAAGAGATTTTTTACTTTTTATACGACTTTTTTCATTCAATGTCGAGTTTCCAAAGTCTGAGTCTACCAAACTACGAAGTTCAGATTTTTATACTCATAAGATAATCAAATACCGGGAACAGGACTTGAACCTGCACACCGTAAGGCACTTGGTTCTAAGCCAAGCGTGTCTACCAGTTCCACCATCCCGGCATAACTGACTACCTTATACATAAAAATCAAGATACTCGGGAGATAGGACTCGAACCTATAACCCTCAGATTCAGAGTCTGATGCTCTACCAATTAAGCTACTCCCGATTAATTTGGTTGCGGAGGATGGAATTGAACCACCTATCTTCGGGTTATGAGCCCGACGAGATACCGTTTCTCTACTCCGCAATCACACTCCCTGGGGAACCAGGATTCGAACCTGGACAAACGGAGTCAAAGTCCGGTGTCCTACCATTAGACGATTCCCCATCCATATATGATGACGATTTGCTTTATATCTTTTTCACTTTGATTTTCAAGAGGAAGTGATAGTTTTTTTATTCCCCTTGTAAATCCCTAGTCAATCACTACACTATTGAGCACTATTGTTTAACTTTAGACTATTTTCAATGGATTTATCAGCAATCATCAATAAAGTTCAGGAGCTTCATTCAGATTTTTCTTTTGATGAAATTGCAGAAGTTTGCTATGAATATCTCGCACAATTTTCAGAAAAGACCAAGGAAGAAACGAAAGAAAAAAGCCTCAAAAAATATCTTACAAGAGAATTTTGAGTTCAGCGAGAAGGTTTACCAGAAAAAAATGCTGAAAAACTAAACTCATTCTCCTCTATCCCAAGACACCTTTTCAATTACACCAACAAAAAATCTGCTGATTATCTCATAACCATCAAAGGGCTCTGCAAACAGCTTGGCTCAACAATCCTCTTTGAAGACGCCGAGCTAAGAATTAAACCTGAAGATAAAATCGCACTTGTAGGGAAAAACGGCGCAGGAAAATCAACTTTTCTCAAAATACTTCTCAATCCAGAACTGGCTGATCACGGAGACATTGACATTTTAAAGGATACAAAAATCTGATTTCTCTCACAAGATTTATTTCGAGAATCCAGAGAAAGAACAGTAGCAGACGAGATGCTAACAACATTCCCAGAGATCACAAAAAAAGTCCAAAGGCTCGAGGAAATCAAAAGACTTTTGGACGAAAATCCAGAAAACTCAATCGAACTCATTGAGGTACAAAATGAAATTATCGAGCGAATGCTCATCAATGAAGCCTATCAAAAATATGATCTACAGCAAGAGATTCTCAAATATTTCGGATTCAGCAAAGAACAATTGAGTTTCAAAATTTCGCAACTCTCCTGAGGAGAACAAACAAAAGTCCAAATCGCCAAATTTTTGCTCCAGGACGTCGATCTCTTAATTCTTGATGAACCAACAAACCATCTAGACATTGAGGGAATTCTCTTTATTGAAGCTTTCTGTAAAATGCGAAATAAGGCACTAATCTGTATTTCTCATGATAGAAAATTCCTAGGTTCTACCTTCAATAAAACTGTAGAAATAAAAAATAAAAAACTGAATCTCTATTTTTGTTGATATGAAGATTTTCTACTAGAAAAAGAAAAAAGAGAAGAAATTCAACTCAAAAACTATACTGCCCAACAAAAATACCTCGCTCAGCAAGAAAGATTTATCGAAAGATTCCGCTACAAATCCAGTAAAGCCTCGCAAGTCCAGAGCAGAATCAAAATGCTTGATAAAATGGATAAAATCGAGGCTCCAGAACTAGAATCATCAGTCCATAAACCAAAACTTCAGGTCACACGAAGACTCCCAGAAACATTGATCAGAATTTCTGAGCTTCAAGTTGGATACTGAGAAAACACACTCGTCTCTTTACCAAAAAACCTTGAAATTACAAAAACGATGAAGATCTGAATCATTGGAAAAAATGGTGCCTGAAAAACAACGCTTTTAAAGACAATTTTATGAGCATTAAAACCCCAATACTGAGATATCTGGATCCATGAAAAAGTAAAAATCTGATTTTACTCCCAGATCGCAGATGATCTAGACTTTAACGCAACCGTCACAGAAGAACTTGTCTGACCTGGGGTTTCATTCAAAGAAGCAATGAGCTTCCTCTGAGCCTTACTCCTCGATCCAGAAAAAGCTGAGCAAAAAATCTGAAGTCTCTCAGGAGGAGAAAAATCAAAAGTGGCACTAGCAAAAATGCTGCTTGCACACCCAGATATCGTTGTAATGGATGAACCAACCAACCACCTGGATCTCGGCTCAAAAGAAGCAATAAAAACAATGCTTGCAGATTTTAATGGAGTGAGCTTGATCGTTTCCCATGATAGAGATTTTCTAGAAGCGACCTCAGATCTCCTCCGAGTCATCAAAGAGAAAAAACTCACAGTTTTTCACTCTTTTGAGAGAGGGTTTGATGAAATGAAAAATTAAAAAAAATCTGATTTTTTTTGATTGTTTTTCGCATAGAGATCAGTATGGTATACTATAATAGTTTATATCAAAAACCACAATATGGAAAAGGGAAAACTCATCGTCCTCTACGGTATCAATAACCTCTGAAAAACAACACAAGCCCACCTCCTCATCGACCGATTAAGAGAAAAAGGACTTCAAGCCGAATATCTTAAATACCCGATTTATGACTTAGCTCCCTCTTGACCATTACTCAACGCCTATCTCAGAGAAGGAAATCCAAACCAGCTTTCTTCATCAGAATTTCAACTTTTACAAGTCATCAACCGCACACAATACGATTCTACAGTAAAAAATAAGCTAGAAAACTGAATTTGGATCATCGCAGAAGACTATACTTGAACTGGTATCGCACGAGGAACTGGAGCCTGATGAGACCAAGCTTTCCTCGAAAAAATCAACTCTCACTTACACAAAGAAGACCTTGCATTCTTCTTTGATGGAGAACGCTTCAGCTCTGGAATTGAAAAAGTTCACCAACATGAACAAAATAACGAGCTAATGAATAAAGTAAGATTTGTTCATCAAAACCTCGCTCAAAAGTTCTCTCGAGAACCAATCAATGCAAATCTTTCCATCGAAGAAATTCAATCCCAGCTGCAAAAAATCATCTCAGAAAAATACCTGTAATAAAAAATCCCACAAATGAGGGATTTTTATCTAGAAAAACACCACTATCCTTTCTATCGCTTGAAAAAAAGATCAGAACTAGGAGTACCCTATCTCAATTCCGATGGGACAGTGATCAGAACCCAAAACTTGATCGTAATGCACCATTTTTCAGATCTGATCTAAACAATTTTCACTTACCCAAAAATAATCCAATCTCCATCAAACATTTCTTGGTCTCGCTCCAGCCCTATAACTCCACCAAGTATACTTCTCTCCTAAATCAGGATTCTGAAGCCTAAAAACATCAATAAGTCAGCTTTCTTCCATTTTGTCCATCTCAACTCTCTCAATTGGTAGAAATCAAATTGAATTCTCATTTTCCTTTGGTCTCGCAATATCAATCGGACGATGACAGATATTAAAATCACCGGTTGTGATTACCTTTTTTCATTCTTTAACTTTCTGAGCAACAAACCCTTGATACTGTTTATAAAAATCGAGCTTATAGCTAAGCATTTCTGTTCCATCCGCTCTATCTCCTCCATTGGGAAAATAAATATTCAAAAGCAAAAAATCTGACCATTCAACGGCAGTTACTCTCCCATCATCGTTAAAACATGCAGGATTTTGAAAAGCATTATGCTTTACTGAAATTGGAAGCGACTTTTTATAAAAGATAGCAGTTCACGCATACCCAGGCCTGTCTGAACGATGCCAAATATACTCATACTCTTGCATAGCAAACCTCACCTCAGTTGGCAGTTGATGTTCAAAGGCTTTTACCTCCTGCAGACAGAGAATATCAGGGTTCTCCTGCTTTATAAAATCAAGAAAGCCCTTTTGAAGCACAGCTCTAATCCCATTAACATTTCGAGAAATAATTTTCATTCCACAAGACAAAATAAATTAATACCAATCTTCCTGAATTCCTGCCAAAATCTCAGGTCCATTCTCAGTAATCAAAACCGTATATTCCCACTGAGCTCCTAAATCTCCCTTTTTACAATAAAGATTCCAATCACTTTCATGATAAACCACATCATCAGACTCTACCGCTGTAATAGGCTCTAAAGCCACCACCATACCAGGTTTCCACTGGATTTTTTTCATAGCAGCAGTAGGATGATTCATAAAATACGGCATCTCATGAACATCTGTTCACACCCCATGTCCACTCAAGCTTTTCAAGACGCTAAATCCTTCATTAGTAATATGATTATAGACTGCTTTAGAATAATCGTACGCGAAACCTCCAGTCTTGATAGTCGCAACTCAACGATCTAGTGCTTCTTTAGTAACCTTAATCAACTGAGCTCCCAAAGGATTTGCACTTGCATCACCAACAATCAAGCTAATAGCAGAATCAGAAACTCACTTTTTATAAATAATCCCAGCATCAATTTTAAGCAAATCTCCATTCTTCAAGATAGTATGATCAGGGATCCCATGTACTACACAGTCATTTACAGATAAGCAAAGATTCGCAGGGAAGCCTTCATATCCCTTAAATGCTCAAATCAAATTCCTCTCATCAAGCCAAGCCTGAGCCAACTCCTCAAGTTCCAAAAGCGTCATTCCAGCCTTAGTATGGTCCTTAAGATAGTAGAGATGCTCATTGAGATATTTACAAGAATCAGTGATATTCCTGATTTGTTCAGGAGTTTTGATCAGATTTTTTATCATTTTTTAAAACACAAAAATAAACACACTAAAAATTAGGGAATAGCACTAATGAGAACCTGTAGAACCAAACCCACCAGTTCATCTCTCAGAACTATATACTTGATCAAAAATATCAAAAAGCTGACTATCAACCTTGATCTCTACCTGAGGAATCTCAGCAGTTCCATACTGTGCTACTCACCAATAATGCGGGGCAAATTCTAGTTGACAAAGCCTAGTATATTGTTGAATAGTTACTGGATTTTGAGTAAAATTATACAACTGCATCAAATACTCTCCTCTATAGTCCGAATCAATCAATCAAACACTATTTGCTAGCAACAGTCCATTCTTAAGCGGAAGAGAACTCCTCGCATACATCTTAGCACACCATCCCGTAGGAATAAAGGTCTTAATTCAGCTTTTTACTAATTTAACATCTCCAGGCTGCAGAGTAAACGTCTCATCTGCTTTAATATCCCAACACATCGCTTCAGGAGACTTTTTTTCAGGGATCAATTCCTCAGCAGAAACACAAATAATAATAGACTGCATCAAACTTTTATACTTAAATAAAACCTTCCTCATTCTACAAAACTCGATGCCTAATACAAGAGGAAAACCGATCAAAAAAAGGAGAGGCTAACCTCTCCTTGAATTTCGCATTGTTTGCGATTTACGAATGCCTTTAGGAAGAAACTTCATTCTTTTTTGAAGTTCAATCGCCTTAAGAGATTCAACTCGAAGCTGATTCCTCAATACAGCGACTCCATCAGGAATCTGTTTTTTCTGTCTAATAATTTGCTGATCGGAGGAGACCTTTCCTCGCGCTCCAAAAATAAACGTTTGCCCCAGAACTGGGTCAAACACAGACGGAATTGCACCTTGTTGGATCATGATTTTTAGTTTTTTATGTTTAACCCACTCAATATAGTTCTTTTAAGAGAAATGTCAAGACTTTTCTTCTTGCATTCAATAAAGCAAATCACTATCCTAATAACAATCAAAAAATCTGACTTTTCATCTCCTTTTGTATACACTCTCATGCTTATCTATCTTGAAAAAAAAGCAAAATCCTATCCACAAACTCAAAGAATCCTGAGCAAATTCCCCAATGCTCAAATCCTAGAAATCGACCACTACAAAAATATTTTTGATAAAAATATCTGAGATCAAAACCTCGCTCCAGCCTTTATCATTGCAAAACAAGAGCATATCCCACTTTTACCAGTCCCAGAAAACTACGGACGAACAGGGAAATCCTTCTTCTTTAAAACAAGCCTTAACTGCGTTTATGACTGCGAATACTGCTACCTCAAAGGGAACTTCAAAACAAAGTATTCCGTACTTTTTGTCAATTATGAAGAGATAAAATCAGCGATTAGTGAAAAAATCAACTTTCTCAGAGAAAAGGAAAAATACCAATGACCAATAAGTTTTTATGCAAGCAATTATTCAGATATCCAAGGAGTCGATAGCTTAACTGATTTCAATCAGACTTTTATCTCATTCTTTGAGCAATTTGAGAACGTACTGATGGAGACTAGAACTAAGTCTCCGAATATTTCCTCAATTCTCAGCTGCAATAATGGGATTCCTCCTAAAAATACAGAATTCTCATTCTCTCTCAATCCAGAATCCATTATCAAAAAATATGAGAAAGGAACCGCAACTCTAGAGGCGAGAATCTCTGCCATCAAAACGCTTATAGAAAAAGGCTACAGAGTCTGACTCAGATTTCTTCCTCTTTTACCCGTTGAAAATTATGATTTTCTTTATCGTGAACTGCTAAAAAAATTAAAATCTGAACTCAATTTTAATCAGATTTCTTCGATTTTTATCGCGTCTCTCATCTACAATCCTTGAGATTTCAAAATTATGCAGAAAAAGAATCCAAATTCTGACCTACGACCACTTATCAGTCCTCAAGAAAACTGACTTATCAAGATCCCTACATCAACTCGAGAACACTTCCTCAAAATCTTTAGAGAAGAACTCCCAGATCAAGAGATCCTCTTTGATTATGTATAAAAGTGCAAATTCTTATTTGACTTTTTAAAACATTTAGATATAGTAAAAAACAACAAACAAAAAATAATTTAGCTATGATATTTATCATTATTATAGGTATTGTGCTTATTGCACTATTTTGGTATGAGCAATTAGATACCGCGCTCTTTATCACCAATATGTACTTGACCTATCTCATCTATGACCTTTGGGCAATAAGCTTTGAAAATAAGCTCTGGTCCCACATGAGCAACCATACAATAGAACTTCTGGTTCTGATAGGACTTTCTGCACTATTATTAGTGCTCTATCTGGCAAACATCAAAGTAGCTCCCGACATTCACCAAAAGAGCAAAAACAAACACTCTACCTAAGCATCTTATGGTAGAGTTTTTCTAAAAGAGAAAATCTGGCTTTTCTCCTTTTTTTATAAAAAAACTCCTGTCCACATCAGACAGGAGCAATTTCTCCATCAACGCTCTGCTTTTACTAACAAAGCAACAACTTCATTTTCCTTCTTCAAAGCATTCCAAAAACGCGTCTCATCATGTATAGGTTCACACTCCTCATCCAAAAATATGCAATGAATCTCTACAAGATAAAGAAACTTGTCTTGTGCAAGCTGATACCACTTGCCACGAGGCTCAACAGAAACATCCTTTTGATCGTAGAAAGAAGCTTGATAATAAACAAATCCCTTTTCAGTCTTTTTCCAAGTACAAGCTATACGATACACCTGCAACTTTCTCTGAAACTCAAGATCTAACTGCTCAATTTTAGTCTGATACTTTTTGGGAAGAGACCATTCCTTAACATTTCTCATAACGACGAAATAGTTCTCAAACTCCTGAAAAAAAGGAGACTTTCTAAACATTGCATACATTCCAAAGATAGCTCGATCTTGATCCCGCATCATTCTAACCTTTGCAAGATCTCTTCTGAGACATTGTTTTAACGAATGCCTACGAAGAAAATAGGAGGACTTTTCTTGAATAATAAACTTAAAATCCTGAAATCTCTCTGGATCCAAGAGTCTTTTAAGAAAAGAACGCTTCTTTTTTTTCCCAATTGGTAATTTTTTATATTTCATATGATTAATTTTTTATTTCCACAAAACAGATAATACATATCTAAAAGAAAGAGTCAAGAGAAAATAAAAAACAAGACTATGTAGAATAATAAAAAAAGAAATCTGACTTCAGACTTCTTTTTGTTGTTTTAAAGCTATTTTTCTTCATCTTCTGAGGTAATATCTTGATTTCTAGCCTTCATAAGTGGGAACATCACAACATCTCTGAGGTTTTCCTGTTCTGTCAAAATCGCTAAAATCCTCTCAAGTCCCATACCAAATCCTGACTGAGGAGGCATTCCATATTCCATCGCCTCAACAAATGCGTCATCTCCACTTGTAGCTTCATCATCTCATTTTTTACTTGCCTCAGCCTGAAGATCAAAGTTCTCCTGCTGCAAAATTGGATCTACAAGTTCAGAATATGCCTTACAGATTTCCCATCCATTCACCAAAAGCTGAAATTGCTCAACAATCTGCTCATCAGCATCTGAAACTCTCGCCAAAGGCTGCATAATCACTGGGTAATTATAGATGAATGCTGGACCTACAATCTTTGGTCTCAACACCTTTTTGTACAAATAGTCAATAAGCGTAGTGGTTCCCATATTTTCCATGCCCTCAAAAGTAATTCCCTTTGCCTGAATGTCTGCTCTAAGTCTATCTGCATCATCAATCCCATACTTAGAGATATTAAGTCCACTAGCCTTATTTACCCCTTGAGTATAATCAATTTTCTTCCAAGGAGTTGTAAAATCAACCGTTTTCTCAATTCAGTCTTTATCTTTTACCTTAAGCTTCTTTTCTAGCCCAAGATGCTCAAAAAGATAATCAAACATCTCCTCAGTAAACTTCATATTATCCTCATAATTCCAGTACACAGCATAATGCTCTACCTGAGTAAATTCCTGAACATGAGAAGGATCCGATCCTTCATTTCTAAAATCCTGACCTATCTCAAAAACCTTTTCAAACCTACCAACCGTTGCTTTTTTAAGAGAAGTTTCAAAGGCAATCCTCAAATATACATCAGTATTAAAATCATTATGATGCGTAATAAAAGGCCTTGCTGCAGCTCCAGAAGCTGCATTATCTAAGATTGGAGTTTGAATCTCAGTAAATCCTCTAGATCTATAAAAATCTCTCAAAACCTGATAAAACTTTGACTTAAACAAAAATCTCTGATAGGTTTCAGGATTCATCGTCATATCTAGATACCTCTTTCTATAAAGCTCCTCCTGATCATTGAGTCCATGAAACTTTTCAGGCAAGGGTCTGATCGCCTTAGACAAAAATTTGAATTCTGAAACAAAAATCGTAAGTTCTCCCTTATGTGTCTTAAAAACCTCTCCCTTTACTCCGATAAAATCTCAAAGATCAACCATCTTCTCCATGAATTTATATGCAGAAAGTTCTCCTGATTCAGTATCAGCATTTTCAAGCACATCAACAGCAACATCCTCACTTTTCCCATTAGAATTGGTAATCGTCTTAAGAATCTTACAGTGATCTCTGTGAAACATTAACTGAATCTGATCACTACTATCCAAAATTTTAGCAAACGCAAGCTTCCCATGAGAACGATAAAGCATTACTCTACCGGCAGTCTGAACTTGCACCTGAGGATTCAAAACCACCTCCTCACTATCACGAAGTGTCTGCCCCTCATACTGTGCAATAATATCGCTAATAAGATCCTTCTTCTGGAAACTCTGAGCATAGGGATGAATCCCCATCTTTTTCATTTTATGAGTTTTTTGTGTTCTCACTTCCTTTTCTGACAAAGTTATTTGGCTCATATCATTACAATTATTAGTAAAAATCCTAAATCTGAGCTTAGCTATTTTCTCTATTTTTTCAAGGACTAATCAAAGAAAAACTATAAAAAGCTAATCGTATCTATAATATTTTCTATTACTCCACTCGCATAACCATCAAATTGGAGATATAGCACTCCTTTCACATTCCAAAAACAGAAATAATAATGAGCATTTTGATCAGATTTCTTAATGAGTTCCTGCTTTGCATCTATAGTATCCTGCAGAAATATAAAATAAGGAACGAGTTTATTATCAATTATTCTTTCCCCTGTAAAAACCTGCTCAATACGAGCAGATCAAGG
This sequence comes from uncultured bacterium, assembly GCA_963552955.1. Classification (GTDB taxonomy): domain Bacteria; phylum Patescibacteriota; class Gracilibacteria; order Absconditabacterales; family Absconditicoccaceae; genus HOT-345. The sequence continues at coordinate 37,069 of CAUVLQ010000007.1, read as the reverse complement.
GATTATTCCCGTTTTACATACTGTTTCAAGCTGCTGTAGAACAGATAAGTCCTGTCAGATTTCATTTCTGAGTGTGATCCCCTTTTGATCATCTAAGCTAAAAAAACGCAATGAAAAGCTTTCGCCATAATCTGAAAATTTCACATCTTTTAGTTCACGAGGGAGCTCAAAAGAAAAAAAATCTGAAACCTTAACTACTGGAGAATCGAGCTCAATAAAATAATTATTCCATAATATAACAAGAGGATTTTCGACTGCATATTCAGAAAAACTTCAAATTCTAAGGTCTGATTGGTGTTTTTTGAACAAAGGGAAGAAAGAAGAAAAAAAAACAATAGCTAAGATTCCACCGACTCCAAGGCAAATTTTTCGCATATATAAAGATAAAAGAATAAAACAAATGGAGAAAGTAAAAACTTTCTCCATTTTCCCATTAACTAATGGGTATATAAGAATTCAGTATTAAAAATCAAGCAAAAAGAAGAAAAGGCAAAAAAGAAAGAAATCTGATTTTTTTCTTTTTTCAAAAAAGAAGACATTGACATTTCCTCAAAAAATATTATAAAATACGAGAAAATAAAAAAATAGAAAAACATGGAAACAAAAAAACAAACGGAAACAGAAGAGAGGGGAAATGATATTCACAAAAAAGTCGCAATGTTACTTCTAGAATCACCGCTCGAAACAATCAGCATGATGAAAATGCGAAGTAAATTTGAGCAAGCACTCTACCAACTACGGTTAAACAAAATTGCACTAGTTACAGAGTATCGTCTAAACTCGAAACAGTATCTTAGTCTGCTAGAAATGAAATATACCCAGAAAAAGGATTACTTCGAGAGTAAAATCAATCATGTTCCAACGACAAAGGAAGAATATGAAGAGGGAGATGCACTTTTTGCAAAAATCAAACAACTCAGCAAGAGATTTGAAGTTGCAAAAGCAGAAGAAGAGCAACTTCTAAGAGAACAGTTAAATAGCATTGAGTTTATCTACGAAGAGAAAAAGAAAGATATCCTCGATCAACAAAAGTTCTGTGAACTCATGCACAAACAAAACTGCTACTGGAAGTTAATCGACTCAGGACGTAAACTCTTTTTCTACAAGACAGTTCCCATAAGACTAGAACCAGGATTGCAAAAGATATCATATTTACCTGATGAAATTATGGTTAGAGAGCATAACAATTATGGAGGAATACTCCTCCCGCAATCCAGCAACAATAAGCTATATCTAGCACTTCCAGACTGGGAAGATGTCCCTATCAACCTCATATCAAGTGATTCGCTTTACGAGTGGATACTTAGAACACTAGAAAGGAATGCACTAACAAAAGAGGTAATAGAAATGGAAATCGAGTATCTTATACAAAAACATTAAACAAATCAGACTCTTTTCTGAATCTCAGAGAAGAGTCTTTTTTCTTTATTGAACAAAGCAACATTCCCTCAGAAAATTTGCTTTTTTTAGAGTTTAAATTATAATTAAATATCTTTTATTTACTGACAAATGAGATGAAAGCCGTCTTTCCAAAGAATATTCAAAAGGGAATCTTAGCGGGAATGAACTTCAACATCTGACCTTTTACGGTATCGGTCTTTCAGCTTTTTATCTTGGCAATCGGAATTGCCATAGCTTTTGTCGTATTTAATCAGTTCGCACAAAGTAGTAAAGCTGTTGGAATATTTTTTGCAGTTTTGATCTTTCTTCTCTTTGCGGTAATAGCTTTTTTCAAAATTTCAGAACTCAATCTATTGGCCTTTATCGTAAAGTTTATTCAAAATCAGTTTTTTGATACCACTCAAAAATATCAGGCTAATTATACAAAAAATGATAAAATGGCAATCCTCCTAGAAAAATCTAAACATCAAAATACCAAACAAAAAATAGAATACAAAACCTGAATTGAACTAGAGAATATCAACAAACTTGATACCTCCGGACTCCTCTCCTAAAAAAATTAAGATACAAAAAAATGCTGAGGAAGGGACTCGAACCCTCAAGCCAAAGGCATACGCACCTCAAGCGTACATGTATACCAATTCCATCACCTCAGCATATAACATCACCACTATAGCGATTTGCTTATCAATTGCAAGAAAGATTTGTATTTTTGAAAGGATTGGGTATATCTAGCAAACACAAAATATGATTTATCCTATAGAAAACCGTACTCATGTTTGAAAAAATCCAAAAAGACTACATCCAAGCAATGAAAAACAAAGAAACACTCAAAAAATCAGCTTTAAACTACTTGATCGCACAGATTAAGAATAAAAAGATTGAACTCCAGAGAGATCCTAATGATGAAGAGATCATTTCTATTATCAAAAAGGAGGTCAAATCCCTAAATGAGGCAATCAGTTTTTTAGAAAAGGCAAACAAACCTGAAGAACTTCAGGAAGAAAAAGAGAAAAAACTGGTCCTTGAACACTATCTACCAGCAACTCTTAATGAGGAACAAACAAAATCCCTTATAGAAAGTGCAATTAGAAATCTGAACATCACGGACCTCAAAACTCAAAGAGGACTACTGATAAAAGAGCTTATGGCAACGCACAAAACAGAATTAGATCCAGCACTCCTCAACGCACTTATCAACACAATGCTCTAATCCTTTATCCAGCTAAAAATATAAGATGAAAAAAACAAAAATCCTGACTATTTGATTATTGTCACTTTGAGTACTAGGAAGTATCCCGTTCGTTAGCGCGAATAATTTCAAAAATAATCTACCACCAACTGCTTGTACGTTAAGAGGAGAAAATTGCGGACCAATAACTCCAGCGGGAAGAGAACGTATACAAAAAGTAGAGGCAAAAACAGCATGAATAAAAACCTGCGATTTAGAATGCCAACTCAGGAAACAAGAAGAAGAACGTAAGAAAAAAACAGAAGAACTTAATAAAAAACCAAACGCGCCAATCTGCAATGGAATAAAACTCAACACCAATTTTCCATTTGTAGGAAGCTGCATCGGTTTTGAGTGAGGGAAAACCAATCAAATTAACGTCTTTCCTAGAATGGTAAAAAGTTTAATGAAACTGATTATCTCGGTTATCATGCTTATGTCACTGATTATTATCATCATAGCAGGAGTAATGGTAACCTCAAGTGGATACGACTCAGGAAACTATAAAAAGGGACTTGATCTCATCAATAAAGTTGCTACTGGACTCGCTCTTCTTGGAGCATCTGGAGTTATCCTAAAACTGATCAATCCAAACTTTTTTACTTAGTTGTCCTTGCAATAAGCGACCAAACTCCTATACTAGCGTAAGTAAAAACGACAAAAAAATCAGACTTTTTTATCTTACAATTAGTAAATTATGGGAGTACAAATCAGAATTGATGGAGGATATCAAATCGAGAAGGAACTTTTCTTTTGATATACCTATACACATACAGGATTGATCAACCTTTCTTCTGAACTCGGCGAAGCCATGAGATACAATGAACCCGAAATCATTATCATTGATTATCCAGGAGAGTATGATGTTAAATGACGATTTATCAAAGCAGTACTAGGGAAAAATAATAAACTTAATTATCTAATTCAATGAAAAAATAAAAAATTCTGAATCATTCAATCAGCGGATGTCCTAGAACTCGATGAAGTTTGAGGGATGGATACTTGGCTTTACCTCTGAGAAAATATTGAAAAGAAATTTGAACAACTGGAAATGGAGTGAGATCTTATCAATCTTGAAACTATTGAAAAAGAGTCAGCATAAAGCTAACTCTTTTTTTATTTATCCACAAAATTCATCATTGCAAACACGGTGAGGTAATCTAAATAGTCCTAGATAACTGAAACTTTCCTCTATAATCACCAATACTTTGCTAATTCTCCAATCTTTGTCGTTGGGAATACACGGATCGTTGGAATCTCAAACCTCCTTGCAAAACGGAAGAGATCACCTCATTTTGTGCTACGAGCAAACAGATACTCTTTCTCTACCTCTCTCAAAACACGAGCATCATACCTCCCCATCGGATAGCAAAAACTAATAATCGGCAATCCAAGCCCAGCCTCAAGTTGTTTTTTTGAATCAATCACTTCATGACGAACCCCAGAGAGAGAAAGTGTAGAAATTGCATAATGATTAACAGAATGTGATCAGATTTCTGAGCCTTGTTCTGCTATTTTGCGAATCTCATCCAAAGTCACAAATAGCGGATCCGTATCAGCCTTCCCTGAAATGATAAAAAATACAGCTTTGAGATTATATTTTTTGAGAAGAGGCAAAACCGTAGTATAATGCTCACGATGTCCATCATCAAAAGTCAGTATCACAGCCCTCTCTGGCAACAACATCTTCCCTTCCAAAATCGCCTTCACATCCCAGAACGTCAGCGTTTTTATATTATTTTTATCTAAATACTCAAAAAGCGCCTCAAGTTTCTGTGGAGCATACGATAGTTTGTATCAAAGCTGATCATCAGTATTTGAGGGAATATCTTTGATATAATGAAACATCAAAATCGGAATCCTGAATTTCATCTTTTTCATCTCAGGAGTAATCTGAAGTTTCGCTTCATCAAATCTAGGGAAATACACTCAAGAAAACTGCCCTCAGCTCAATGTATCCGTTTCAGAGAAATCTAGCTTCTGATCTGTATTATTCTCATCTCAGCTTCCTCAGTTCATCTCAAATTTCAACAAAAGAAAAAAGCTGAACGCAATCAGCAATCCACTTACCATCAAGAGAAAAAACGCACGAGAACTTTTATATAACGCGAGAAAACTCCTCATTCCAACTACACTATCATAAACCAAAGAGAAGTCGAACGCTCCTCATCAAGCCCAAGATCCCCAGTATTGATCAAATGTTCAATTTCCTGGCTATCTTGCCTCTGCGCTAGTAAATTACTCAAACATGCCAAAGCCGGATAATCATGTTGCTGTTCCTCAGTCATCGACTGATGTTTACACGAAGCGATCAACTGAGCCGTCTTCTCCTTACAAGATTCCATAGAAAGACCAGCATAACAATCATTCATCACCATCAGAGAATATCACTGCTCCAAAAGTGGCTTAATATGTTCCAATAAAGAGCAGATTTTTGCTCCTGTTTTTACAAATATTACTACGTGCTCCTGATGCATATTGATCACTGCCAAATATGCAAACAGCTTGTCCAAATAAGGATAGAAATTCTGATTAGTTTCCTCTAGTTGAAGTTTACGAACAGCAGACAAATCTTCAGAATTTTGATTCCACACCCTACCAAAATGAGGTCAAATCTGACCTGTATACACCATAGCATCATGAGGAAGCTCCTCCACTTGCACCAAAAAGATAATAGGTTTATGCTGATCAAAAGCCAATAATGCACTCGCCAAAAAAAGCGAAGTATGAAATTCTAACACACCAGGGCACACCCCATAACGCAAATCCCTCTGTGGCAATCAAATCAATTCCTGTGCAGAAACCGTATTAACCATAATTTCATCAAGTAGCTGTTCATAATTCATTCTAGATACAAGCTTGTGATATGTAAAAAAGTTTTTTGTTTTTTTAATGTGTATTATAATGCCTCATTACCTGAAGTACAAACCTATCTGCTAATCTATACCTCTTCTCTCGCTCATCAGCTCCCATAAATACAACCGAGACTGACTCTATTCGATACTCTCTAAATATCTCACTAATCGCCGTTTTCAAGGCATCAATATTTCATTTTTTCTCCTCATCATAGATCAGGATAATATCCATCCCAATTGGCTTTCCAAACTTATCTCCCCAAAAATACTGCAAAATTCGTTCTCCCTGCTGTTGGAACTTATCAATCAACTGCTGTTTTAATGCCAAAAAAAATAACTCTTTAAGCAGAGATCAAAATTCGCTCCTTAGACTAATTGACCATCCAGTAGACTCCTTAAGAATACTAATCAACTGAGCCTCCTCCAAAACATCAACCTGTTTTTTAATCGCTGGGAAAGTCCATCAGAGATCTGTCTCTAATGCTCTCATAGATACTCATTGTCTCCTAAAAATCAGATATTTGAGTATGTCGACCTTGGTTTTGCTTCAAAAGAGTTTTTCCAAATTCATCTACCCGATCTATGGGCTAATAAAAGTCGCCTCCGTTTTATAGTTTTTGAGTAAAAATGCAAGTCTGATTTAGTTTTTTTGAAGAAAAAAAAGAAAAAACTGACTTCATCAAAGAAAATCAGACTTTCCTATAATAAATATAAACAGCAGATCTAACTCCTTCTCTTCTTTATGCATCCACTTTGAATTATCTGTAAAAACAGACTCATCGTTTAGAATAGAAATGAGAAGAGTTTTTAGAGATACCTATTACAATAAATAAATCTACTTTCTACTAGATATCACAGCTCATTTCATTCGCTTCGCGATGACCAAGTATCATTACGACCATCAGCGAAGAGATATCCACAAAACGGCAAGGACAAGAAAGCATTAACAATCACAAAATAACCTCCAAAAATTTGCAAAAAAACACATTATGACTATACTTAGAGTGAGTTTATTCTATCAAACAAAACATAATGCTTAAAAGACTTTTTCAAATCAGTATTTTCCTACTTCTCAGCTCAGTCTCAGTAAGCACTTTTGCTAATAACCTCCTAACTGACACTAAGCTCAATCAAATCCTAACTACTGATCAAAAGGAAATTATTAAAGATATCTGAGATCAGGATGCCCTGAGGGAATGAGCCTACAATGCTATCCACTCGGACAATCACAAGATAAAAAACCTGATCAATAGCAATGATCAGATCAAGACACAAAAAGATGCAGAAAAAAAGACATTCAAACTCATCAAGAGACTCATTAATTATGCACTAGGATTAGTATCTCTTATCGCGTTAATTATCTTACTCATCGCTGGATTTCAAATGGCAACAGCCGCTGGAGATGACAAGAAATTTTGAGCTGGGAAAGCTTCTCTTCTCAAAGTGGCAAGAGCCATCTGATGAATCGCAGTTTCATGGCTGATTATCAACTTCATCTTCTGGATTATTGAAGTCATTACTAAAAATGTATAATAGTATCTTTACCTATTAAAAGAAAAACATGAAAAGCTGATGGAAACTAATGGTTCTCTTCCTTTGACTAACAGGAATATCAGGCATGTGTCTCGGAAACTCAAACTTTTCAAATAGTCAAAACCCTTTCTACTACGAAAATACAGAAAGAATCGTAGGGAGTACCCAAGATACCAACTACTGAGCACTCATCACAACCGATGCCGTCAAACAAGATGATGGACTTCTTACAAAAATTATGCAAGTCCTCAAGCTTGATATCAACAATAAATATAAAGGTCCTCAAAAGGCTTTTTACTACATCAAGAGTATTCTCAATTATGCATTAGCTTTTGTGAGTTTTATTGCATTTATGCTACTTTTGTATGGATTCTATATGATGCTCATTGGTGATGGAGAAAAGGGACGAGACAAAGTCAAATCTACCCTCAAAGGAATCGCAATCGCGATCATCTCAATGTCACTCTCATGGCTTATTGTCTCAGCACTATTCTGGATCTATGAAAATCCAGCTCAAAAAGACTCACCAACCTCTCAAACTCAATCCCGTCCATAAAAAAAACAAAAAAATCTGACTTTTACTTCTTGTTTAATGCATAGATATGCTGTTTGATAACCTTCAAAATAAACAAATCCAGAAAGGAAAACAAGAATCTCAGTTTAATACTGAGACAATGCTTCCTATTTCTGAAATCAAAGATGGTTACTGCATTCTCAAAGACGGAGGAATCAGAGCAATTCTTAGAGCTGATGGTATCAATCTCGACCTCAAAAACTTTGATGAAATCCAAACAATCCTAGAACAATACAAGAGATTTCTTAATGGACTCGAGTTTCCTCTACAATTTCTAATAAGAAACACCTATCTAGACCTCAGAGAATATCTCCAGTATGTTTCAAGGAATATTGAACAGCTAGATCCCTGAGCACTCAAACAACAAGGCCAATCTTATCTCAGCTTTTTGGAAGATATCAATATGAAACAAGGGCTCATCTTCGTCAAAGAATTTTATGTTGTTGTGCCTTATTATGTCAACGAGCAGGACACTGACCAAATCAAAAAACCATGGCGAAGCAAATTCATGGATACCCTCAATGCAAAAGATGATGTAGAAACTATCGTTTCTAGATACAGAAACTTTGTCAAAGGACAAAAAATGCTCAATACCAGAATCGCCCTCATCCAAGAGGGCCTTGCTGGACTCGGTATTCGTACTACTCAGCTCAATACCAAAGATGTTATCTCGCTCCTCTTTTCAGTATACAATCCACTTCTAGACTCTACACAAGCTCAACGAGAAGAAAAATAAAAAACATATAAAAAATCTGATCTAAACTAGGACTTTTTAGTTCTAGTTTTTGGTTTTTTAGGCTTAAAGTGCTGATCCGCGAGCTGAGCAATATTAAAGCAGAGCTCAGACAGTAAATATAACTGATGCCGACTCACCAATTTCTCGAGCTGAAGATTAGGCTTTAACTTTTTAAAATCAATAGAAAGCTGAATTCAGTATTCTGGACTCCCCTTTCGCTGAGCAACATATTTTGAATAATGAAAATTCAAGGTTATCCTTGCTGAACCATTCAGCTTTTGAACTCTTTGCACTTTGGGAGAGAGAATAAAATCCCTCTGTACCTCATAATCTTCAAGTTTAAGCTTAAGACTTGAGGTAGTAGTATGATTCAGTACATTCCTCAAAAACCTGATTAACTGCTCAAATGGGAAATACTGATCTTTGAGCAAATCCTTGAGATATCCACGAAAATTCGGATCATTTTCGATCATTTCCCTCATTACTGAGAAAATCCCTCTAAATGCACTAATCTCAGTCAAATAGCCATAAACATTCCTCTGCTCCTGATGCCCATAAAAAGAAGTAAAGAGCCTCTTGAGCATACGTTCCTTGAGCATAAATGAGGTATTTTTCCCAGTTCTAAGAGGATAATCCATCGCCAAATCAGACAAATCATTGGTCAACATGAGCTGCTCCATAAACTTTCCCAGCATGAGAAAGTGATAATACCCCTGAATCAATCTAAGCATCTTTCTCACAAAAAATATAAATTAAGGAACAGAAATCTGAATTTCTACCCTATTAGTATGAGGATTTTGAGTAATCTCAGTCAAATACGTCACCCCATGAGTAAAATCAGCATTAAAACTAGCGTATTCACGGAAATCTCCATGTATAGCTCAAATCTTCCACTCTGGAGGAAAATAGATCATCTCCCTTGTTTCTCGCCAGTGACGAGGCATACTAGGATCGGCAGAAAAATCCTGCAACGACAAAATATATCTCTCCCTATCAGTCATATTAATATGATACTTCTCCTGCAAAGCTAACATCTCATCCTGATAACTCTTTGGAAGATCAAAAGTATAGGTAATCACAAGTTTATATTCCCCAGAGGCAATATTTTTGATAGAAAACTTCTTTTGATCTGAAGAGGCAACTACCACGCCATTCAAATCCTGAATCTCGACCTGCTTTTTCAAAAAACCATCTGATTTATTAAATGCCGTATTGATATTCCAGAGATAGAGCATATCTGGCTGATATACTGTCGTCAAATCATATGCCTGCAAAAACCCCCACATCTGTGCAGAGACATTTGAGAGATACACATTAACATATCCCTTATGCAAAAGCTCCTGCACAGTATTGATCGCTGCTGAAGCCATACGAAGTGCATTCTGTTTGAGATAGGAGTTAAGATCTTTGATATACAGATCCTTTTTATTGCTCAAAACAGCTCCCCTAATCAGATCAATATTCGCATTTACAAACTGCCACTCCCATGCCTTTTGACGAAACGATGGCAACAAATAAGTAATTAGCTCTGAATCCAAAAACACTACCCCCTTAATATCCTTTTTAAAGAGTTTATTTCGCTCATCAGGTTTAAAAAGTCTGGCTTTTTTCTCTGGGTCAAAATCAGTATGAAAGATTTTTTCATACAATAACTTCAGATTTTGACCATCTTTATCTGTAAATCCAAACTTATTTCCAGCAATAAATCAAACAGCCCTTGATCAGAGAATATCTACTATCCAACCTGGCAAATTCACGCGAGAGTTTGGAGAGATATAGTCTGGCAAATACGAATCCACTACTTGCAGATCCTCAATATGTCCACCAGAAAGACTCACAAAAGCAAAAGATCAAAAAAAACCTCAATTTGGACGAGCCTCATTACTATTTTGGAGCGGAATCAGATAGTTATAGTTTTTATCTCTTCCCAAGAGCTGAAAAATCTCCTCTCTCAAAGGCCAAGCATCATCAAGCATTTGAAATATTCTCTCATAATTTGAGAACCCCATCTTGGAAAGATAGGTTTTCTGAGACCTTGCATACTGCCAGAGCTGAAGAAGCTCTTCTTCCTTGCTTTTTAGCACATTTTCTCCCCTCAGATAGGACTTTACCACATCATCCAAGGTCAATAACTGCCTTGAGATTTCAGGATCAATGACCCAAAAATAAAAAGAAATCTGATCCAAATCATTAAAAATATCAATTTTATTGGGAGAAAGGAACCATCAAGTCAACCTTGCATAGAGAGAAAAAAATACAAATGCAAAAAAAACCAGCACTCCAAATATTCAACGAAGTACCCATAAACGACGAGAAGAAGATTGCGAAGGACGAGCGACTTCTAATCAGATTTTTTTCATCTTGATAGTTGAATAAACTGCCCTTAGTCTAGGGTTTTTAAGAGAAATTGCAAGAGGGTTTTTTGATAAACTCTTGAACTCAAAAAGCTTTTTCCTATACTTTTTCAAAGTTTTAGCCACTAACACAATAGAAAGTATGAAAAGACTCGTTTTGATCCGCCACGGAGAAAGCACCCGAAATCAAGAAAATAGATTTACTGGATGGACAGACGTTGACCTCACTGAAAAAGGACAGCAAGAAGCAATAAAAGCTGGTCAAACGCTAAAAAAGGAAGGTTTCTTCTTCAAAAAAGCATTCACCTCATATCTAAAAAGAGCTGTAAAAACACTAAATACTGTTCTTGATCAAATGGATCTTGACCGAATCCCAGTTGAAAAGAGCCGAAGACTCAATGAAAAACATTACGGAACCCTCCAAGGACTCAATAAAGCCGAAACAGCGGAAAAATACTGAGAAGAACAAGTACTTCTCTGGAGAAGAAGCTATGATATTGCAACAGATCCACTTGATCCACAGGATCCTCGTTCACCACTACTAGATCCTCGCTATGCACTTATCAATCCAGCCGATCTCCCACTTACTGAATCGCTCAAGGATTGTATTGCTCGTACACTCCCTTATCTAGAGGAGACAATACTCCCAACCCTCAAACAGGAATGAGAAATTCTCGTTGCTGCACATGGAAATAGTCTCAGAGGAGTAATCAAAATCCTCAAAAACCTTTCTGAGGAAGAAATCCTTAAATTCAATCTTCCAACTGCTGTGCCCTATGTATTTGAGTTTGATGATGAGATGAACCTTATTAAAGACTATTTTCTTGGAGATCCTGAAGAAATTGCAGCACTTATTCAGGCAGTTGCAAATCAGTGAAAAAAAGCATAAAAGAGAAAAAACAAACATAATCACAGTTCTAAATTAAAAAATCCAGCCGATTCTATGAACACACCTCAACAGCATAGAATGAGAATAAAATTAATTAAATATTACAAAAAAACTTGAAACTAAAAAAGTATTTTACAATAATACGAATTTTATTCGTCATATAACATAAAATGGTTCAAAAAATTCAATCTATAGAACCCAATATTGCTGATTTAGCGAACAGTTGGCTAAAATCTTACCATTTAGATTATAAGTTAGAGCAAGAGTTCCTAAATACTGATATAGACAAAGCACTTGCTGATTATTTTTCTAAAAATGGAGGAAATGGGAAAAATCGTCCTGATGTAAAACTCCTTCTCCGTGATAAAAATCAAAAAGACTGGCCTATTTTGATAGAGTATAAGGGGTATCAAGACAAATTGATAAAACTCGATACTCATGGGCAAGTAGAAAATAAAAACGCAAAAAATGAATGGAACTTTAAAAATATAAATTCTTTTGCGGTAAATGGAGCAGTACATTATGCGAATGGAATTTTGCATTACACAAATTATTCAGACATTATTGCTATCTGAATGACTGGGCATAGAGACGGACTCTGAAATATTCATCACAAAATTGGTGTATATTATGTTTCCAAAAGTAATCTCTGAATTGGACAAAAAATTTGAGAGTATTCAGATTTTTCTTTTTTAGCAAAAAAGCATTTTGATGAATTTATAGAAAAAGTAAAAAGTTTAAGTTTAACTGATGAAGAGCTTGCTCAGATCAAAGAACAAAGAGAAAAAGAAATAGATGCAAGCTTGGTAAAGCTAAATAATGATATTTATCAAAATGAAAAATGACTATGAGAAAATGATCGTGTTTATTTAGTAGCATCATCAATTATTGCAACTCTTTGAATTGATGGGAAGGTTGCACCACTTGAAAAATCCGATTTAAAATCTTCTAATGAAAAATGAAATACTGACTGAGAAATTATTATCAGAAAAATTAAAGCATTTATGCAAGAAAAGGATTTACCAGAGGAAAAGAAAAACCTAATTATTAGAACTTTACAAAACACCCTTGAAAATAGCAATATAAATAGAGTCCATAATGGAGAGACTCAGCTAAAAAGAGTTTTTACTAAAATTATAGATGATTTATGAATTTATTATAAAATCGGCTTAACAACTGATTTTACAGGAAAACTTTTTAATGAAATGTATGGTTGGCTTGGATTTAGTCAAGATAAGCTTAATGATGTTGTTTTAACGCCTTCATATGTAGCAAATTTACTAGTAAAATTATCCAGGGTAAATAAAGATTCTTATGTCTGGGATTTTGCTACCGGTTCTGCCGGATTACTGGTATCTGCAATGAATGAAATGCTAATTGATGCAAAAAATACTATAACTTCTCCAGATAAATTACTTCAAAAAGAACTAAAAATAAAAGCTGAACAACTGCTTTGAATTGAAATCTTGCCTAGTGTCTATATGCTCGCTATTTTGAATATGATTCTGATGGGAGATGGAAGTTCAAATATTCTCAATAAAGATTCATTATTAGATTTTGATGGAAAATATTGATATTGAGAAACAAATAAAGAGTTTCCAGCAGATGCTTTCGTACTTAATCCGCCCTATTCTGCAAGTGGATGTTGAATGGTCTTTGTAGAAAAGGCACTTAATATGATGAACAAAGGGTATGCTGCAATTATCATCCAAGGATCAGCATGAAATGGGAAAGCGAAAGAATATAATCAGAAAATCTTAAAAAAGCATACACTCCTTGCTAGTATCAAGATGCCTCTTGATCTTTTTGTAGGGAAATCAAGTGTTCAGACTTATATTTATGTTTTCAAGGTCAATGAAAAGCATGAAAAAGATGAAATTGTAAAATTTATTGATTTCTCAAATGATGGTTATACAAGAACAGCTCGTAAAAAAGCAAGTAATAACCTTAAAGATACTGACAATGCAAAATGAAGATATGAAGAACTTGTGAATTTAGTCAGATTTTGAAAGTCTAAACTAAAAATCTTTACTGATCAAGAATATTATGAAGGAACTATTGATCCCAATAATGGAGCTGACTGGAATCAAACCGCACCAATAGATACCAAACCGACTTTGAAAGACTTCAAAAAGACGGTTGCAGATTACCTTGCTTGGGAAGTTTCTAATCTTTTAAAAAATAAAGGAGAGGATGACTGCCTGGGAAAAGAGAAGCCCCACTTAGAAAAATGTTAGAGCAAACTGAGTGGGGCGAATTCAAGCTCTGAGAGTTATTTGATATTAATCCAACCAAATATTATAGATTATCAAATGAAGAAATAATTTCAGAAGGATGAAAAACTCCTTTAATTTCTAATTGATCAATTAATAACGGAGTTATGGGATTCTCTAATTTAGAACCAAACAACAGATGAAATTCAATAACATGTTCTGATACCACAATATGATGTGATACGATGTTTTACCAAGAAAAAGATTTTATTTGATATTCTCACATACAACATCTAGTTCCTAAAATTACTCCTTTCAATAAAGCGCTTGCATTAATCATTATTTCTGCTTGTAGAACAGCAACATCAAATAAACAGTATGATTACTGAAATAAATTTAATCGTGAGACGATGAATAATACTATAATAAAATTGCCAATAAAAAACTGACATATCGATTTTGAATTTATTAATAGGTTTATAGCGGAGCTTGAAGCTACGCATCAAGCGGAGCTTGAAGCGTATCTGAGGATGACTTGACTTGAAAATCATGAATTAACCAGTTCTGAACTAGGACTATTGAAAGAGTTTAAAGACTGAAAAATTGAGTGGTGAAAATTTCAAATTTGATGAGAAAATTGATTGTTTAACATAAATTCTTCAAAAAAGAAATTTGATGCAAATAAAGTAAACATTTGAGAAAATTGACATAATTATATAGTTAGAACAAGTTTAAATAACTGAATCCGTGGGCTTATTAATGAAAATACAGATTTTTTGAATAATTGAAATACAATTTCTTTTTGACAAGATACAGCAACAATGTTTTACCAAGAGGAGTCATATTTTACATGAGATAAAATAAAAATTTTGAGCCCTAAAAACAATCGTTTTAATAAATTCAATGCTCTGTTCTTGATAACGGCTATGACAAAAATATTTTCTTCTTTTTCTTGGTGAAATTCAAGCTTTAATACAAAAATCATTGAAAGTCAAAATATTAGTATTCCAATTAAAAATTGAAAACCTGACTATGAACTTATGGAAAAATTTATATGAGCAATTCAGAAACTTGTAATCAAAGATGTAGCTATTTATAACGAAATAAAGCTCAAAACAAATAAAGAAATAATAAATAGATAAATAAAATTTTAGATAGTATTTCTCACATGTAAAAAATAATTTCTAATATGTATAATATCTATAAATATCTAATTAGATTAAAAAAAATTAACAAAAAGGGAATAGATGATAAAAAATCAGATAGCTCTCTAGGCTATCTCTTTAAAAACATAAAAAATCTGATTTTTCTCCTTGCTACTTAATATCTCATATAGTCTTGACTTTAACTACTTTAAGGCTATTATGCGATAGAAGATAACTCTTTATTTTTTTATACCCATACTCATGTGAAAACGATCAAAACTAAGTCTCATACTACTCATTCCATGTGTAGCATTCTTATCAGGATGCACTAATATCAAAAGTCCCAAAATAGCAAATGAAGACAATGAGACTACGAGATTAATTAGTGCAAAAGCCTTCCTAGAGACTCTAGCACCAACACTTGAAAAAACAGCAAAAGACATTACTGCTCAAGCCTTCAGTTGAGGATCAATCAATGGAGAACTCTCTGGCTACCTCCTTAGCAATACCAACATTAAATCAAACAGCGGAATGCAAGAAAAAATCGATCAAGCATTTGAAGGCTGGGTAGAAAAAAGCGTAGGAGATGGTATAGGAGAAGGTTATGTTGAGTATTTAAAAGATAACCTAATTTGTTCTGTATACTCAAAGGTCAATTATAATCCAGAAGAAACTACAAAAACTGCATCTTCAGACGAAAAAGATTCTAATAAAAAAAAGGAAACAAGCAACGAACTAGAGAAAATTTCCACCGAAAACACTCAATCTTTTGAAATTCACTGTGCGGAATTTAATGAAAAAAATCCATCTCCACTCGAATTTAGTTTTGATCTATTCGGAGAGGAGCCTTTTTGGAATGCAGAACTAAGAGTGAGTACGCTGACATACACGATTCTAAACGATGAAACTCATCAGTTTGATACTGATAGTACCTATATCTGGTCTTGGGGAATATCAGGAGAAAATCTGATTTTCACTGGAGAAAAATACAATCTCGGTGAAATCGAAGGAGAAATCAGCAAAGAAACCTGTACTGATAACGGAATCGGCAATACACATGAATACAAAGCAAAGATTCGCTTCTGAGCTACCATATTTGAGGGCTGCGCTGATAAAGTAGATAACTTTCTAGTAGAAGGAAGAAAAGGAATAGCAGAAAATCTCTTCAAAAAGATTAACTATAACAACTATCGTGGGAAGTTTGATACAAAAACTACCTTCTATAGCGAAATTCAAACAAAAGGAAATCTCCTAGAGATTTTCTTAACGCAAAAAGGTAAAGAACATACAGAATATCTCGTCCTTGGAAAGACTGATGATGGACGAGAGACCTATTGGCAAGGAGAAATCCCTGTAGATGCCGATACCTGTGAAAAATATGTGGAAGTCCCTGGATTAATGGATTTTGGAATTTTCAATAGCTGTCCAAGAGGCTAAAACAATATAAAATAAAAAATGAAAAATCAGAATTATTGTTTTATCTTTTAGAAACAATAGTATGAAAAAACTTACATTAGGAATCATGATTTTAGGACTGTCTACACTGCTTATCGCTTGCAAACAGACACCTGTAGAAAACACAGAGCCGTATGAAGTTTCTATTCTCCAAGATTTCGCTAAACAAAATCAACTCACAACTCCACAAATAAAACCTCATTCATTTGAATGGCAAGAAGGAGAAAAAATACTGACTATCCAGTGACGAGGACTCTCACTTTCATGATTGCAAGAGAATCCTGATGACACAGTAGAAAGCTTCTTTCAGCAGTGGGAAAAAAATGAAGAAAACACACAAGGATGAGGCTCTGTTAACTTTATGGGATATGAAAAAGATGGGATAATCTGTTTGAGCGAGAGCCATATTCAAGCATCTCTTGAACAAATCAACGATGATGCTCATTTCCCTGAAGATATCCCGCACACCCTTCTCCTAACTTGCGGAAAAAAATGAGTAACACAAACAACAGCTGACAAAAAAGATCAAAAACCTGAAAATCAGACAATGCTTTGCCTCGCAGAGATTGAAAAACAAATCCTTGCGTCTCCTCAGTTCTCTGGAGTAAAATCAGCATACGACAAAGCTCTCAACACTTCAAATAGCGAGTGAGAGCCTCTCTTAGGATACTATTTAGATCTGGAGCAGATTGATGATCAAGGCTATTGAGTTGCCCTAGCCGAGGAATATCCAAATAGAGTTCTAAAGTATCATCGTTTCCAAGTAAACAAAAAAACCTGAGAGATTAAAGAGTATGATGTCGTAAATGATACTTATGATGAAACCATTCCTAGTGATGAAAACTATTCAAATTTCTTCGCACAAAATTGCAAAAACCTAACAGATGAAAACTAAGTTTATATGTATTATTATAAGGTAGAACAAATCAGCGTTCTACCTTTCTTCTATCCCCATAGTTTGCATATCACATTTTTTAAAAAAACTCCTGTTTTTTACAGGAGTTTTTCTCTTATTTATTTTAAAGTTCAACATTCAGTTTGATTCTTGAGCGAATATCAGGCAAAGTCTGACCTCACAAAAGTCAAAGATCAATCTTCACACTAGAAATCTCTGGATATGTCAGAATTTCTTTTCTTGTCTCATCAATACTCTTCCCAACAATATTGGTCTTAATCTGACCAAGAATTCCCTTCGTATCTCTGGAGAAATCATATCCTTGCAAAATAGTAATTTTGGTCGGCAGCATAAAAACCTTATTTTGAATCACTCGACCAAGATCTCCAACAAATCAAAAAGTATTGGGATCGAGACTAATAAGCTGAATACTATCCGATTGCCTCTGCTTAACATAGGTGCTAAACGCACTGACCACATCATCCCATTTGAGATACAAAAAATCAAAAGAAACCTGAGCCATTCCTCTAAGAGAAGTTGTCTTATCTCAAATATTTCAATCTATTGAAAGTGCATTAAACTTTGTTTTGATCAACGGATCAAAGAGCAGCACCATTGCATTTTTCTGAGAAAACTGCCTCGTTACAATATTAAGTTTATCTTTATAGACAGCATCTTTTATCTTCTTTGCTAAAAGCTCACGATCCTTTTCCGAGACCATACCAAGTGATTTCATAGCACCTCCAGTAAAATTTTCCATCGTCTCAGCCCAGATTTGCTTGAGATAATAGCTATCCTTCACATTTCTAATTGTTAACTGTGTCTTAGCTGGAATATTTCCTCTTACTCAAATGATATTTTCAGACTCATCATATTCAGCTGCATAAAGCTTCACTTTAAGTTCTGAGGTACTACCATTAATTGCTGGAGGAATAACAATAGGCTCTCTTGTAAGAAATGTTAACCCATCAGCAGTTACAAACCTGGTATTAGATACAAGTTTGAGCTCATTTGGCGTTTTATTGTAGATTTTTACATTACCAGCAGAAGGGTTAATAATATGCTTGATATTTTCCGTACTAATAGAAAGCGTATACTCATAGTCCACCTTCCCTGTATAATAAGGAATACTCAGCTGCTTGATAGCCCCTAAATACTGTTGATCACTCGCAGGATAATAACGAAAGTTATAAATAATATTTTCAGTCTGCTGAGATACTTTTAAGGTAATACTCGCACTTGGTAAGATCAATAAAAATAAAAGCCAGACAATACCAAGCCCCGCTAAAATCTCAAAGAAAAATACCATATAAAACAGATACTTTTGCTTATTGTAGGTATGAAGGTGAAACTTTTTGATATCAAACAAAAAAAGAGAAATTGTTTTTAGCACCTTCAGAATAAGTCTTTCTTCCTTATACTGAACCTGTGCTCCGATCTGCTGAAAATAAATTCTACTCGAAGGTTTCTCTGCCAAAAAAGTAATATTCAGATTTCTATTCTTGATAATATTCAATGCTTCCTTTCCCCATCGCTGATTTTCAAAAAAAGAGTGCTCGGGATCAATAAAGATCTCAGCAGCCTTTTGAGGTGGGATTCTTTCAAGAGTTTTGAATATTTTATATAAGCTCTCAGTCTTGGCAAAATAGAACTTCATCAGCTACAGTTCACATCAAACCCAAATAAAATGTTAATACGGTTTTCTCAGTTTTCTTCGAATAAGTCCAAAATACAAAATCAAAAATAATAACACAAAATAGTTAATATCAAGTGTAAACCTTCCCAAGGCAACTACACCATGTGCAGGATAGTTCCAAAATGATAACAAGACCAAAAACAGCACAAAAAGCAGAATAAATCAAACAATTCAATGGCCAACCTTCTTAGTCATAAATCTCCATACACTCACAATTACATTTACAATTACAGCTCAAACTGAAAGGAAGAGACCGATAGGATACACTCCTTCAAATTTTACAAGCGCACTCTCAGGTCTCAATGCAGTAACATGCAAAAAACCTGAATATTCCTTTCCTATAAAATTATCTCAGAGCAAAAGGAAAATTCCCAAAACCGTCAAAGCATTTACAAATCCAAAGAAAAAAATATCAACCCAGACCTTTTTCGTCTCACTCCTTCTAAAGTTTCTCAAAAACAAAACCATAGAAAACACAATTGCAACAAGCACTCCTATCATACTAAAGCGATAGCCATACGGACTCAAAAACTTTAGTGAAGAAGGAATAATTGAGCCTCCATCTAGCACCGCAGACGCATAAAGCCCGAGAACATAAGCTGGGATAATAAGCCACGGCAACCAGTTGAAAAGCTTAATAAAATCCTGATTGTATTTTTTACAAAGATAATAGGTTGTCACTAGAAAGACAATACAGGAGAGAACAATTCCCACACCTGTCATATACATCTTTGTCCCAAATACCTCAATAAATGGATACATGTAAATCAAAAAAGATATAAACAACTTATCTTAGATATTGTATGAGTTTTGTTTCTCTTAACGCTGTAAGTCTAATAATTCCTGGATAGTCAAGCTGTTCCTCAATCTTCTTTCCAACAGTTTGGAGCAATCCTTCAACCTGCAAATCTGAGATCATCTTTGGGTTTACAAAGACCATAATTTCTCTTCCCGCCTGCATAATATGCACTTTCTCAACACCTTCAACCTCACGAATCAACTTCTCAAGCTCTCCCATCTTTTCAATAAAGAACTCCTTGGTATCAAATCTAGCTCCAGGCCTAGAAGCCGACATCGCATCTGCAGCGGCCACAATCCATGAGATTGGATGTGTCATCTCTACATCATAGTGATGAGATTCTGCAGCATTAACAATCACAGGATCCATTCACCATTTACGCAACATATCTGCTCAAACTTTCGTATGCGATTCCCCAGCTCCAGCCAGTACTTTTCCAACATCATGAAGCAAACCAGCTTTTTTTGCCAAAACTGGATCCAATCCAAGATCAATAGCAATCATCTCTGAAGTTTTTGCCACCTCTAGAGAATGAATCCACAAATTTTGTCCATAACTATACCTTAGAAAAAACTGACCAATAGCTCTTACTACTTCAGGTTTCATCATGGGGATATTCAAAACAGTCAATGCCTCCTTTCCTTTTTCCATCAAAGTAGTCTGCAAGTCAGCAGTCACCTGATTAAAGACCTTTTCAATATAAAAAGGATTAATTCTTCCATCTTTGATCAAAAGTTCAAGGGTTTTTGCAGCAACAAATCTCTTTTCACAGTCAAAAGATGAAATTCTGACTGAAAGAGGCGTATCATCAATTAATAATTCAACTCCTGTCAATTTTTCAAAGAGCGAAATATTTCTTCCCTCTCTTCCAATTAGCTTTCCCTTAAATTCCTCACTTGGCAAGTCAATCATCTTTGAGGTAAATTCGCTCACGGTATCAGCAGCAACCTTAGGCAAAGCCTGAGAAATAATAATTGCTGCTTCTTTTCTAGCTTCCTCAGCCTTAATTGTCTTAAACTTCTCAATATACCTAATCAATTCTTCCTGATGCTCAGCCTCAATCCTTTCCATAATTTGCTGTTTAGCTTCCTCCGGCTTAATTCCAGCAATTTCAGAGAGTTTCATCTTTTGCTGGTCAATCAACTGATCAGCTTCTCTTTGTTTCTCGACAATTTTCATTTTTTCTTCTTCAAGCTTTTCAAGCTTTTGATCCATCTTTTCTTCTCTCAATAAGAGCCTGTTTTGAATCTCTTCCATCTTAGCAAGCCTCTGATCCTCAATCTTCTGAGCTTTAACCTCTGCCTGTTCAAGGATAACTTCAGCCTTCTTCTTTGCTTCATCAAGCATTTCCTCTTCAATTTCCTTTACTCTTTCCATCTTCTTCTTGTAACGAAGCTGTTTTTCTGTAAGCGATTTTTTATATCCATAAAAACCAGCAGCTCCTCCAATCGCTAAAGAAATAGCCGCCGAAACGATTGCTCCTCGTAGTGGCATTATTTATATATATTTAAGATCATAAAATTCTGATTTCAGCGAAAAAATTCCGCATTTTTG
Organism: uncultured bacterium; assembly: GCA_963552955.1. Lineage (GTDB taxonomy): Bacteria > Patescibacteriota > Gracilibacteria > Absconditabacterales > Absconditicoccaceae > HOT-345. Next base: position 15,739 of record CAUVLQ010000007.1, on the reverse strand, counting down.
CACTCAAGTATAAAATTTTGACAGCTAAATGCAACTGAAAATTTCAAGCAAAAAAGCAAACTTCTAAAACAAAAAAAATCTGACTTTTTTGACTTTTAAAAAAAATCAACTATACTTAAGAGAACATTTTTATACCTTAATGCTCATCATTTATGGCAATTGCAGAAGATAGCACAAATCCACTTTTAGAGGAATCTCTAGCATCACAGCTTGAAAAAGCCGCAAAAAATTCACCGCAAGAGATCCCAGTTCCAACTGATGCAGGAGTAAAGCAAGCTCAAGACTGAGAAGCTATTCCAACAGTGCCAGCTCCTCAGTCTAAGCCTCAACAATCTCTTCAAGCTCAACTTGCTACTGACAAAGCTCCAGAACTCAAAAGCGAGGAGAAACTAGTAGAACAAAAAGCTGATCCTGAAGATGATAGCAATATGCACATTGCTGCAGCTGGAGTGAGCACAACTCTTGATCTCCTAAATGATAATATCGCAGGACTTGGAGCCCATGGAGTTCATCCGACAAAAATTGTGTCTTACAATCAAAAATTTTTGCTTTTGCTCGTAGGATCAATTATATTAGGGATTTTAGGATTTGCTTCATTTGCATTTTGGAAGTATTTAGGAGAAAAATCTCAAACAGATATTTCCCATCTTTCACCCATCACGGAAAAAACATCCGAAAACTATGATGAATACTGACAAACACTCGGACTTTTTGATCTCCAAAAATACGAAAATCTGAATGTTGATGAATGAGCAAAAGAAAAAATCACTAAAATCATCAAAGACTTCTCTCTAAATTACGTCCAGAAAAGAGATATCCTTCAATCTGTTGCAAACAAGATTGGAACAAGCATTCTTGACCTCAAGTGAAAGATCCAGCAAGATACTAATGCTCTCAATAAAGATTGATTTTTCCCAGAAGAACTCGTATGAATCCTCAAGCAAGATAATGCTGTTGGATCAATCCAAAGAAGTCTCCTCTCACTTGAAGTAGTAAAATTCTCAAGTGCAATCAAGGTTTTCTCTCTAATGGATACCTTCCTCTCATCAATGGTAAGTGACTTCGGATACCAACAATCAGAAATCAAAAAAATCCTGAATGAACTTATTGAAAGAGGTGAAAACGATATTCAGAATTATCTTAACTATTGTTATAATAATCCATACGAACCAGTGCAATGTAACATTATCTGAGACTTCGATAAGTATTATCAACTCAGAGAAAAATCAACTGGAGAAAAGCCGTTTAATACTAGCTTTTTCAAGAAACTCATGGAGCATATTGATAAAAAACTAGAATACAGCAATGTACCAAGCTTCTCAATCACCTTCAATAGCTTTGATGGAAAGAGTAATAGTATCGCATTTACTGTTGAGGTAAACACCTTGAAAGAAGATGAATACGTACTCCTCAAACAAGGCATCAAGAGTCCGCATATCTTCATCGTTTCAGAGCTCATCCAACTCCTCAAGCAAAGTACCTTCATTGTGGGAAAAGCAATTGATGCAAAGGATATCAGAGTAACTTCAAAACCTATCACAATCTGAGGTTCAAAATATATGGTAAACAATTCAGTCAAAACATTCACTCTTCCAATCCAAAAAAATACTGAAAGAGAAATCTTTGACTACGTAGATAAGTATCAGTCAAATCTTATGCCTACACAAGAAACAGAAAATCAATTACCAACAAATAATACGCCTCTATCAGAACAAGCAAACTCTGAGGAAACAAATAAAAATGAAATTTGAGGATTCCTAACAGATTCTGAAACAGAATCAGGAGACAATGCTACTCTAGAAAATCAATAATCTAAAACAAAAATCAGCTTTATATCTACATATTTACAATGGAATTCAATATTGGAAGCACAAAATGAACATTTGACATGAAAGCTATAATCGAATGGGCAAAAAATCTCTGGCTCAATCTAAGCGGTAAAAAAAAGTGAAAAAACTGAGAAATACTCGCCTTTTGAGTGAAGAAAGAAAGTTATCTTATTATGCTTGGAATCTTCGGAGCACTTTTGCTGACTACACTAATCTTTATCGGATTAGCATTTTATAGAAACCATGCGCTCAATCAAAGACTCTCTCAACTTGAACAACTCAAAAACTATCAACTCAACACCTTCAAAAACGATGAGCTTATGGCTGATCTTAAAGACGAGCTTCCAACCAACTTCAATGAGATGCTGGAGCTCTACACTACTACAAAAACTACAAAAGAGAGAGTTGAAGCAGAGCTCAACTTCAAAAAAAGTGTATATTCAGACTTTTTGAGAAATTTTCTCCTTCCATCACTCAATATTTGGAAGGATCCATATACTCAACAAATTGATCTAAGTATTCTTGGTAAAAAATATCTCCAAAAAAATCCATACCAAGACATCTCTCTCCTTTCTCAATGGAGTAGTATCATCAGAGAAAGTGGTAAGGATATCGGAACCAATGAAGTCGTAAATATGCAAATCTGAGAGATCAAAGAAGGAGAAAACTGATTTTTTAGCATACCAATCTCCATCTCATTCAAATCAAACTCAAAAAGAGCCTTTCTCCTACTGGTAGACAAACTCTCACTCACATCAAACATCAACAATATCTGACTTTTAAATGATTTCACCTACCATCTCTTTGACACTATTAGAGAAGAAAAAGCAGAAGAAATCAAAAATCTGATTCAAACCTATGGTGCAAAAAAAAGCGATACTATGGATGAAAAAACATTCAAAAATCAGATTATTGCACATTATCTTTATAACTTTCTAGAAAGTAAATCTGATGAAGTAAATCTCCTGATAGATAACGCACTCGTAGACAAGGTCATCAAACAAAGTATCGTCTGTGGAGAAAAAGAATCTTCAGCTACATGTTACTTTAGATTTAGAGACAAATATAGAACTATTCCAGGACTAGCCTACTCGATTTGAGTGGAATCAACAGCAGATAAAGCAACATTGCTCAAAGATTTTTATGCTTCAATACCACCATTGATCGCCATTCAGTCTTTTACCTTTGATAAAGCAAAGGCGCAAGGATTCTCACTCGCTGATGATGGTGAATACCTAGGAAATGTAAGCTTTAACATCTATGGAAGAGGAATCTCTACTGAAGAATCTACTGAAATCTCAACACTACTCAAGGAAGCATGCTTTGGTAGCGGAAGTTCTACGGACCTAACAGTACAAGGTGCTCTAGATAAGGTAAATGAAAAGATGAAAATCATCGGAGCAAGTACTGATACTTCAGACGGTAAGGTTGCACTTCTTTCAAATCTTCTAGAACTTAAAGACTCTCTCACATCTCAAATTGAAGAATTTGATAGACTCTCTCCTTACAACCAGATGATCAAAAAATTTGAAATCTATAGAGAACTTAAAAACATGTCACTCTGTACTCAATAATAAATTTAGAACAGAAAAAAATCCCTTATATAAGGGATTTTTTAATATCAAAAAAGAAAAATCAGATTTTTATTCCCGTTCTTCCAAATCTTGATCATCATCAGAGATTTCCTTATTTTCACAATCAGGACAAAGCTTTACAAAAGGCTCCTGCATTTTAATCGCATGATACACCAACTCTCAAAGATCAATAATTCCATTTCTCTGATCAATCAAAAGCACTTCTTCCTCAGGCTCATCTTCATCAACAGATAAGACATATTTTGCACTATAGTCCTGAACACTTACCGCTGTCTGATATTCCTTTCCACAACTGTCACAAATCTCAGTAATCTCACACTCAAGCTCCTCAATCACAGCAAAAATAGCATCTTTTCACAAAGATTGAAGTCTAATTTTGGCTGAAATTCCCTCTTCTGAGAGCCCTGCTATCATATCCAAATCCTCATTTTCAATTACTATTTCATCAGTAACATTAGTCTGGAGCATATCAGCAATTTTCAACTGCCATCCTATATGGTTCATTCTCTTTTCTACATGAGTAAAATGTGAGCAAAACTATAGCCGAATTCCGCTTTATTTCAAGAGAAAAGAGAGAAAAATCAGATTTTTTCTCCCTTATACACATGATATCATCTTACTGTTCACTCCAAAATTTTCGCATCAACTGTTCTGCTCAACTTGGCCGCATATGATTTCCCTCAGAATATTTGCAAAACACTACAGGAGAAGTTGGAAGACAGCTTGTATACTTTACACACTCCATCCCATAACTATTCTCATAGACTATCGTATCAGCTCAACACTGGTTCTGCTTGAGATACTGATTACGAATTTGCTCTCCTCAGGCAAAAGAGGCAAGATTATCACTTGGATTATGAAAAATAATCGCAGGAGTTGGAGCTAAACAGGTAGGAAAACGCATTGGACTTCCCGCTACAATCCCAACTCAGCGAATCGCCTCAGCCCTAGCACATCCAAGCATACTCGTAAACCAACCTCCCAGTGAATGTCCAACCACATATACTTCTCCTGGATCAATACAATACTGCTCTGAAATCAGTTTTCTTATCTCATCAAAAAGCTGATAATCCCTAAGATTTGAAACTTTATCTCATGGATCTCTTCGATTTCTCTGAGGTCCTTCTTCTGGTAAACCTGCAGGATAGACCGTAATCACATTTCCATCAGACGCCCCCTCTATCCCATAATATCCAAGACTCGCATTATCACTCGTGCGACCATGAAAAGCAAATACAAGCTTTGCGGGTTTTGATGAGGAATAGCTTCTCCCAACACTAGTGATAAAATGCCTCTCTACTCCATTGACCATAACAGCAGAAGGAGGAGTTGAAGGCTGAGATTTTCCACAGCCAAGAGATTCCACATTTCTAGTATAATTCCAGCTGCCAGAAAGCCCCTCCAAAAGCTTGATCGCCAAATGCGCCATCATCTCACGAGTCAACTTCTGCTCTGGATAATAAGCATATTGAGAGAAAATTCAGTTCTGATGGACAAAATCCAAATACCTCGCATACCAAAAATCTGATTTCACATCTCTGGTCTGCACCTTAAATCCCTCAATCGCCATTTTCAGCCCTTCCACAAAAGTAACTGTCTGATTGGGCTTAAAGGTTCAATCATCATATCACTTCACAATTCCCATCGCCTTTGCAGAACACACGATATCTACATACCGCTCCTCCTTTGGAACATCAGAGAAACAACTCTCTTGCCCAGTTGAAAGCTCAACATTCGCCGCCAAGAGAATAATCTTTAGTAGCTCAGCACGGGTAATAGCCTGCTGAGGCTTAAAAGTCCCATCTGGATACCCCTTTACAATATTACGATTCGCCAACTGAGCAATTGCACTCGCATAGGGACTCTGCTCACTATCAGAAAATTGCGCAAAAGTGAATGAAAAAGTAAACCCAAAGACTAAAAATAAAACAAAAATCAGATTTTTCATCTTTTTTTTAGATTGAGATAAAAGAGAAAGAATCATATTCAGAATACAAGTATATGATTTCTAAAATATTCTTCAAGGGAATCAAAACAAGTTCCACGCAATACCAAAACCTAATCGTTGGTTATTCCAGTGCCAACGCGAACTCTCAATAACCATATAACGATCATACCAAGAGAGATTTCTCGAAGATACTGAGGATGATCGCTCAACTTTGGGTGCATTTTCATCTGTTCCCCAATAGTCCCATCTTGGATAAGGAAGGATATCAACATCATCTCTCCAACTAAGGATCTTCCACTCCCCTTGAACATTTTTTTTGAGACTAAACTAATAATTCATCCCGCCTTGTGACCTACTGGGATTATTCGGATTTCCCTGAAGAAGTTCAGACCAAAGAACAACATCATCCAATATCCATCTATCCTTTTCAAAGAAAATCTTGCTATACTCTACAGCTTTGAAATGTCCAGAATAAGAAAGCATTTCAGGACCTCCTTTCCTGAGATAGACGGCACGATCTATTCTCTGCTTGAGGTTTGGCTCGGGACTGACCAGATACTGATCCCACTGGGGAATACTATCTTTGCCCAAGGCATAATTATACTGAGCCTCTACAAATGCATCAATAAGGGGCAAAGTTTCCTTTATCACCTCCTGAGAGGTGTACTTAGCGATCGGCTTAGATGGAGCTTGGAGATTTTTCTCATCTGAAGCACTACATCCAACGAAATAGGATGCTACCATAACGAGTGCTAGTACTACTAGCGAACGCACTTTTTTCATCATGATACAAAATATATTAGAGATAAGAACTATTACAAGCAGTAAACTCACATTTTATGCAGATTTTCCCTACCTTTTTATAAGGAAATAAAATTACCCAATATCTTCAAGAGAAGAATAAGATTTCTAAAACATTCTTCAAGGAAATCAAAACAAGTTCCACTCAACACCAAAACCTAATCGTTGGCTATTCCAGTGCCAAAGTGGACTCTCAATAGCCAGATAACAATCATATCAAGAAGAATAGCTTGCTGATGCCGAGGATGATCGATCAACATTAGGAGCATTTCCATCTATCTCTGGATAATCCCACGCAGAGCCAGGCAAAACATCCACATCATCTCTCCAGCTGAGAATTTTCCATTCTCCTTGAGCATTTTTTTGGACACTAAACCAATAGCTCATTCCACCTTGCTCTCTAATTGGATTACTCGGCTTTCCCTGAGGAAGTTCATACCAAAGAACAACATTATCGAGTACCCATCTATCTTTTTTAAATGATATTTTACTATATTCAGTCGTTTTAAAATATCCAGAATAAGAGAGTATTTCAGCACCTCCTTTCCTGTTATAGACAGCATGGTCTATTCTCTGCTTGAGATTTGGCTCGGGATTAATCAAATATTGATCCCACAGGGGAATACTATCTTTGCCCAAGGCATAGCGATATTGCGCATCTATAAATGCATCAATGAGGGGCAAAGTTTCCTTTACCACTTCCTGAGCTTTGTACCTAGCCATTGGCTTAGATGGAGCTTGAATATTTTGCTCATCTGAAGCACTGCATCCAACGAAATAGAATGCTACCATAACGAGTGCTAGCACAGCTAGCGAACGCATTTTCTTCATGATACAAGATATATTAGAAATAAGAACTATTATAAAGGGTAAACTCCCATTTTATCCAGATTTTCCCTATTTTTCTATCGACTTACTAAGAAATGGTATAAAACCATACCAACAAATCAAGAGAAAATCTGATTCAATCAATAATATATTTGATTTTTTGCTTACAATACCTATATATAATCTATATTTTACACAACTATTCCTCTGATGAGAAAAAAAGCTTTTACCCTCATAGAAATTCTGATCGTTATCGTGATTTTCTGAGTTGGAATCCTAGCGATTCTCTCGATCATGGCTAATAGCGTCAAAAACTTTGATACCATCAATATGCAGACAAGAGCTACACTTTTAGCAAAAGAAGGAATCGATCTTGCATTTCATCATAGAGATAGTAATCTCGAACAAGGTTATCCTCGGGACTACTACGCACGAATTGAAAATCAAAATAAAGAGTGAGGAAAAGAAGAGTTTCTCTGAAAAGACTGAAATACCACCTTCAAAATCGGACTTTCAGTCAATAAAGATCAAAATCCCTATTATCTCCTAGAAAAGACAGAAATCTGAGAATACACAGCTGATACTTTTGATGAGTATTTCAAAACTTTTGCTCTTGAACTCACAAAACTTAAACCCCAAGAAAATATTACCCTCACTCCCTATACCTATAAAGCAACAACCGAAACTCCAAACAAAGGCTATGCTAGACGAATTGAATTTATTCCCCTCAAGATTGGAAACTTAGAGCTTCTAAAAGTCAGTTCTCATGTGATTTATAAAAGATGAAGTTTCACAGGAGAAGTTATCCTAGAAAGCCTCCTCTGACCTAGAGATTCAGAAAGATAAAAATCTGATTTCCATTTTCTTTAGTCCTCACATTCCTATGAAAAATAAAGCATTTACTCTCGTTGAAATTCTGATTGTAGTCTGACTTTTCTGACTCCTTTCTGGGATTATTCTCCAAACCTATACCACTATCTCTAGAATTTCCTATCGTATCCAGCAGGAAAAAGAAATCGCAAAAGAAGCCCTTGTTTTTACACAAGTATTAGAAAACCTCGCTCAGACATACACAATCGATTACTCAAAACCAGAATATAGCTATTCTGATCTACAATCATCAGGAGGAATCGTCTCTGAACTCCACCTCAAAGATGAGAAAAATCAAGGAATAACCATAAACACTACCGGAACTTGTTTCCAAGCCTCTGAGCTCCGAAAGGAAAAAGAAAACTGATTATCTTCAGAACTTCTCCCAGTGGAAAACGAAGAAACACTCAAAACCATCAGAAATTCCAATTGCAAACTCATACTTAAAAAAAACTGAGAGACAATCACGCTTCTAGACAGCAAAAAATTCAATATTAGCCAAGCCCAGTTTAAAATTATCCCTTTCATCTCTAACCAAGATCTACAGAAAATATATGAAATCGAAAACCAAGATTCTAATATAAGTAAACTTCCACCTGCAGGGAAACCAGGTTTTTGGCTCTTTATTACACTCACGAGCAAACATTATACACCGAGCCAACGAAGCAATAATGTCGTATTACCACTCCAAACATTTGTTTCACTGCAGTGAACAACTCCTAGTATTTATTCTCCAGTAAAAAATGAGAAACCAACTGACTAATCCAAGAGGTAATATCATTCTCCTCGCACTTTTTGTCCTCTTTGCAAGCTCCTTGATTGGGCTTTTGATCAGTATGATAATGAGAGGTTTTTTGAGATATAGTGAAGATATCGCCAGCTACCAAAAGGCCTCATATCTGGCAAAAGCTGGAGCTGAAGTATGATTTCTCCTTATCAACACTACAAAAGCAAACTTTGACTATACTCTAGAGAAAGAAGATAAAAAGAGCATTCTAGACAACTTTACCTGTAAAAGAGAAAAAGAAGAAAACTGAATTTGTACAGATTTTAGCCTTAATCTCAAGATTATCTGACTCTGAAATTCTCTAAACAACTGCTCTAATGATAAGCTAATCACATCTAATGATAAGCTAATCACACTCAGCTGAGGACAATCAATCATTATCCCCGCATTTTATGCAAACAAGGTATGATTATGATGAAATCAAATGGGACAAGTAAAAATTTCAACCATCGCCATCGAATGAGACAGCAATAGCCTAAAAAAGACGATTGCAACCTATGATCAAAATAACACCCTCACACTAAAAGAATGGGAAGGCGAAAAAACCTCGAATACCAATAGCTATTTCATTCTCTCAAACACCTGACAAACCACAATACAAATCTGCCCATCTTGAGAAAAGATCCCACAAGAAAATATCAAAATTCTCTCAACTGCAACCTTCAGAGATAAAACCATCTGAAAAGAATATCTCTCAACACAAAAATTGCCAGACTTCCTCAAGTCTGACAACTATCTAAAAACAAAACAAAATAACTAAGCCGACAACAATCTTGTCATAATCTCCTGAATCTGCTTTGGATTCGCCTTTCATTGCGTTTGTTTCATCACCTGCCCAACAAAAAACCCAATCACTGTAACTTTTCCACCTTTATACTGCTCAACAATCTGAGGATTCACATCTAAAACCCCCTTCGCAACTTCAATAATCTCATCTTCACTAACAGGAGGAGCATCAAATCCTTTCTCCTTGATAATTTCCTGCAAATCACCTCACTGATTGAGCAACTCATCCATCAAAATCTTCAACTGATTTTCTATCAATTTACCTTCTTCTGCAAGCTTAAAAAAGCTGATTAACTGCTCCCTATCAATTTTTAATTCAGAGATCGCAACTGCATTCGCAGTCATATAGGCACTGATCGGACCTGCAATCCGCTTCGCTACAAGCTTCGGTCAAAAGCCCATTTTCACCAAGTCATAGAAAAAATCTAATACTTCCTTATCATTGATCAAAACATTGATAAACTCCTTATGAAAACCGAAATCAGATTTCATTTCTTTAATTTTTTCATAAGGAAGCAAGATATCACTAGCATTCACCTCATCCAAGAGCTCTTTTTTTAACTGAAGCTCTGGCAAATCAGGCTCTGGAAAATATCTATAATCAAGCGCATCTTCCTTGCTCCTCATCGTAAAGGACATTCCTTTCAGATCATCTCGTCTTCTTGTCTCCTGATTGATTGGCTCATTTGTTTCTCGGCATGCAAGCTGTCTTTTTACCTCAGTTTCAATCGCTCTTTTGATCGCAGAAAATGAATTAATATTTTTCAGCTCAACTCTCGTTCCAAACGGAGCATCAAGTGAAGGTCTAATCGAAACATTTACATCAACTCTCATCTGTCACTTCTCCATATCTGCATCAGAAATCTGATTATATTTTGCGATCCTCTGAATCTCCTTTGCAAAAGCAACAGCCTCATCAGCGCTCTGAAAATCTGGCCCCGTTACGATTTCTATCAATGGCGTCCCTGCACGGTTAAAATCTAGCAACATTTTACCATTATAATGCAATACTTTAGCAGTATCACATTCCAGATGAGCGTCAGTAATCGTTACGGTTCTCTCCTCATCAAAGGTCTCAGAAAAAAAAGAAAGCTGACCGTTAACATTGATCGGACGATAAAACTGCGTAATCTGATATCCCATCGGCAAATCTGGATAAAAGTACGACTTTCTATCAAATGATGAAGGATTTTGAACCACACATTTGAGCGCTTTCCCTAAAAGCAATCCCTTTTTTACAACTTCTTCACTCAACTGCGGCAAAGCACCAGGCTGCGCAGTACATACTGGACATACTGTTGTATTTGGATGATTATCATCCAGATTTTGCTCATTTTTACAGGGACAAAAAATCTTGGTCGCTGTCGCTAGTTTCAAATGAATCTCCAGCCCAACCGTAATCACATACTCCATCACCTCATTTCAAAAGAATAAAAACTCTGATTATCTATAGCGATTTTTATCCCTAAAACAAACGTTTTTTTATATTCAGTTTTTTCTTTTATTGCATTTTTCTCAAGAAATCTGAATTAAACATACAAGGGAACGAGTGAATAGAAACGGATAATATACATATAATATAAGAGCACACTACCTTTTATCTGCTAAAAGTTCAGCTATTTCAATACCCTATAGTAGCTGAAAAATCAGCATAAAACTTCTCATAGGTTCAGTGAGGATTCTGCACAACACGGGACAAGATACTAGAAGCATGATTTATAAGATCCTTGATCCTTTCCATGGTACAATCATCCCTCATAAAAATATGCAAAAGATCTCTAAGATACGATTGAAAGAGCTGATCTGCAGCAGGAATCAATTGACTATTTCTTTCCCTATTAGGATCCATTCCATACTGTCTAGCTAAAAGATTATAAAGCTGAATCTTCATATGAGTAAACTCTTTAGCATAAAGGATTGAATCATTATATTCAGTAGATTGTCATTGAATAGGTGAGGTTCCCGTTGCCTCCCAAACTCTTCTTCAGTTCTCCCCCTCCTTATGAACATAATCAGCAGAAACAACACGAGCAAAAAACTCAGTTTTAAATCTAGCATTAACATCTCCATTATACTGATTAATTGCATTATTAATGATCTCGATCGCTGGAAGACCAGATGAATCTTGATCAATTTTATTAAGAAGATAATCACACTGAAACACCAAATGAGAAGCTTCATGATAAACAACATCAAGAAGGCTTTGCTTATCTGTGAACGCTTGGGGATCAAAAGAAATAACCGGATCAAACTTAAAATTACCAGAATTAGAAAGTTTAATACCACAACTTCACTCAGCCTTATGAACAGGCTGACTAATGTATTGTCTTCCAATCCTAAAAATATTCTCAATACTCTGAGCATGATACAAACTTACACGTATAGAGTCAGGATTTCTCACCCCCATCACACGAATATTTGCTTCAACTGAATCAAGGTAGACCTGTTTAAGCTCATCAATTGTAACCTGAGGGCTGTTTCTCTCCCCCGAAGGTCAAAGAGCGATTGAGCTAAATGGAATATTCTGCACCTCTGATATTGTATTCTTAGATTCCCTAGAATGATTAATATTCATTATTCTAATAATTAAAATATAAATCCGCATAAAATATATTATACACATTTATGAAGAAATGTCAAATATAAAAAACTACAAAATAATCTATCACTCAAACATTTGCAAAAAATCAAAAAAAAATTACAATTATCCTCGTTTATTTCATACAAATAAAAAAATGCTAAACGGAAAAATTCTCAGCAAAAAAATGCTAAACGATCATATCATAGAACTAAAAATACAAACTTCCAAGATGGAACTTCAACCTTGAGCACGAGTATTTATCCACTACCCTACCAATGAGGGAACAATTAAAAGAGCCTACTCTGTGGCAAATCTAGAAACTGAGGGAGAAGTGAGCATTTTAACTTTTTTGATCAAGCTCGTTGAAAATGGGAAAGGATCAGAAATTCTAAAACAGCTCCCAGAAGCCTCAGAACTCCAAATCGAAGAAGGAAAAGGACACTTTCTCCTCAAAGATACCACAAATCCGAAAGTATTCCTCTCAACAGGAAGCGGATTAGCACCTTGCTATCGTATGGCAAAAGAAGATAAAAGCTGATCCCAAAAACGATTTTTCTTTTCAGTTTCCTATGCAAAAGATCTTTTTTATGTAGAAGAAATCAAAAACCTCAACATTCCTGAAACACATATTAGTATTTCTAGAGAAGAGGTTGAGGGATTTGAATATGGAAGAATCAACATCGATCATATTGATTTCCCAGCAGAAACAGAATTTTATATCTGCTGAGTACCACTTATGGTCAAGGAATTCCTCACAAACTTAAGAGCAAGAGGATATAAAAATATCTTTGTAGAAGCTTATTAGTGCACAGACTGATAGTTCTGCCATTTTGCAACTTTCCCATCAATCTGAAAATACTCATTTTGAAGCCACTGAGTCATAAATTGCTCATCTTGACTCAGTTTTTTAATTGCCTCATTTTCCTTAATAAAATCAACCAAAGACTGCTCAGCTTTTACCTGATTTTCATCAAAAAGATCAATTCAAAAGTCTGACTTGAGATGCTCATTCAAAAAATCTAATCTTTTGTGGCAAATATCCGTTTTTCTCTCACAATGCTTTTTGAGTTCTCAAATAGTTTCTACCTTTTTTTCAGAATTATTTGCATATGCAAGCCTCTTATAGCCAATCCAAATCAATGGATTATCAAACTTCATATCATCTCAAAGCTTGTCCAGAGCAATATCAAGCTGCTGAATCTCTTGAGCCAATTTAGAATCCTGATTTTTAGCATATTCAGTCTCTAAAGCTAGTTTTTCATTATACATATTCATATAGTCCTTATATTGGTTCAAAAGAACAGAAACCGCTGCAGAAACCTCTATTGGAGAGTAAATTTTCTTTTCTGGAACATAAGAAAGTTTTTCAGAAGAAGTTGAACCCGAAGAAATCATAGCTATCAATTCTGGAGATAAAGAACGTTGAGTAATAACATTAAGATGAGGCTGAAGTGTCGTCATATTTCAGATTTCTAACTCACCTCCTCTCACATAATCAAATTCAAAAGCCTGAAGTCAGTATTTAATAACTCACTTTACACGAAGCGCATCTTCACCGAGCTGAGCAATAAGCCCCTTCAACTGGTCGAGTGAAGTCTCTTCCGACAAAGCAATACTCTTTGTAAAAAATTTTGAATGTTCATGATGATGGTGATGATTATGTTCATGTTCATCGTGATGATTGTGCTCGTGGTCATGTTCGTGGTCATGCTCGTGATGATGGTCATGATGGTCATGGTCATGATCGTGATCGCACTCAGCATGACTATGCTGAGAATGTTTTCTCATAAGATTTACAATAGTTTCATACGAACTATCATCTTTCATAAAATCCTCACTATTAGTTGTATAAGGCGCTTCAATAACCGGCTGATGAGGATATTTCTGAGATAACTGAGATCTTAACTCTTGATTCTTTTCTTTATCAGTAGGAAGATGCGTAAGCGCAATAACATTCGCCAAAGAAAGCTGTGTAGAAGCAATCTGTTCTTCAGCTTTCGACATAGTTGGGAAAGACTGAGCATTCACTAGGGTAATCACTCTTCCCTGCATTCCTAACTCCTCAATAACTCTCTTGATAGCTTTCCCATCAGCGATTCCAGAAGGTTCGATAAGAATTTTTTCATTACTACCTTTCAAATCCTCCAAAGCACTTTTCAATCAGCTTAAATCCTGACAACAAATACATCAGTCTGTTAAAGCAACCGGAGAAAAATCCTTCAATCTCTCAGCATCAATATTGTATTTCCCAATATCATTTACAATGACTTTAAATTGCTCTCACTGATTTGCCAAATATCCAGCCAAATCCTTGAGCAAAGTCGTTTTCCCAGCTCCAAGAAATCATAAAATCAAAAAAACCTCACTTCCTGTGCTCTCTGAATTTTCAGAAATTTTATTCACAATATTATTTTGTTTTTCTTGTTCACACAAAGGTAAATTCGCATTAAATTTCATTTCTGACATAATAATTATACATGAGAATATAAAAGTATCGAATTCAAAATATGATTTTGAGGATCAACGAGCAATTCAGGTTTCAAATATTTTTCTAGTAGCTTCTCATCAACTTTTTTATAAAGAAGCTGCCTCATTCCTCTCACCGTTCTAACTAAACAATTCTTGAATGTTATATTTTTGACAAGATGAGTAACCAACTCTTCTGTATCCCCAGAAGTAAAGAGCAAAGAAGCCAGTATAACAGCATCATAATGAGGATTATCTTCAAAATATACCAAGAAGTCTGTCTTCTTAATCGTAATTTTATCTTCTAGCCCCAATGCCTGAACCAACCCACGAGAAAGCTCAACAGCCTCCTCATCTCTTTCTATCAAAACAGAACAAACTCACCAGTTCTTGGCAAGGATAATGGCAGTCAAGGGCAACGCTCAGCTTCCCACAAACAAAACCTTCCCAACCCCAGCATTTTGGCTAGCAAGCAATGCGTATTCCAAACGAGTTAAATCCTGATAGTTATCATAATAGATAAAACTTCTGAGCATCTTCTGCGGATCCTGAGCAAATTGAATTTTCTTTGACCAAAACTTCTCCATTTCCCCTTCAGCAACCGCACACACCTGCTGCAAATCTTTCACTTCATCTGAAACGAAAATCGGATCAAAATCTAACTCATAATCTATTTTATCTCTAGCAAACTCACATAGTTCTGAAAAAAAGGCATTCACCTCCTCTGATGGTTCATAGCTAGCCAATTTCTTAGCACGAGAACATAAAGAAAAAATCTGATTTTCTTTCAATTTTTCCATAAAATACAAGATATGAATAAGTTAAAGATTATTTTTCCCCACAAGAACAATGCTCCTGATGCTCTTTCTTCCATTTAATCAGCGTCCTTGTTGAGATACCATACTTTTTTACGACTTCTTGTGCAGTATCCTGCTGATGACAGTAAGAGTCAATCACCGATTGCTTAAACTCAGGCGCATATGTCCCCCTCACTCCATCTACCGTAAAACTCGAATGACAGCTTCAACAATACAGTCTCTGAGAGTGATTTCTCCCATGTCAATTTTTTTTCACCTCAGGACTTTGACACCTAATACACTTCTCCATCTTTATATCTTCAAAAATAAAGATTTTACTTGTGGTGCTTTTATATCTAAATAGAATACAATGTCAAGAGAAGTATAAAAATTCACACAAAAACAAAAAAAGAAAAGAAATCTGAATTCTTTTCTCCATTTTCTCAAAATT
>CAUVLQ010000006.1:0-69966 GCA_963552955.1 uncultured bacterium | reverse complement strand
CAAAATATTAAGTCCAGACCTCGTAGTATAAAGATCTTCTAGTGTCATTTCCTGCAACTCACTGCTAAAACAAGCTGTGAGATCCTCCAATATTGCAATCCTAAATCCTCTATCATAACTCTCTTCTACAAACATTCTCACACAAAGGTTAGTTAACGCTCAACAAATAACCAGATTTTTTATTCAGCTCAACTCTGATTCCATCTGAGTCTGATAATAGGCGCTAATTTTTTTCTTTTCAATAATAGTATCTTGCTCCTGGATATCTAAATCAGGAAAAAATTCTGACAATGGACTTCTTTCAGAGAAAGCTCCTGATGCCTCTAAATGCTTCACAAAGATGATCTTGTAGCCCATCTCTCTAGCATAAGCAATCAAGTAATTCATCTTTTCAAGCATCACATGCATATTCCCCAGATAGTAGTCAGTCTCCTTGCTCGCTCGAACAGACTGCATATTAATAATAACAAGTGCGGTTTCCGACATCATCAAGCATTAAATATAAAAGCACTTTCTATCTTACAGTTTCGCAAAGAATATTCAATTTGAAATACAAAAAAACTGTTTAAAAACTCTTTTTCTATTTGATTTAGAAGTCAAGATATGTATGCTAAAGCCTAAGCAGATTTTTAGTTCCTATCTGTACAACAATGTATGGACTCTATCAATCAAAGGTATGGCAAAGACTCCAAATAGAGATTTATAAAAAACCACATGGATTTATCACACTCTTTGGAAAGGAATACTTCTACCTGATAAAACAAAAAAAAATCTGATTTCTGACTTTTAGAGAGTTTCAAATCATGGGAATTGAATTTCCAGACAACTGGGAAGAAGTCAGACAAGAACTCAAAAAAGTCAAAAAATACTTTTCAAAATCCCGAACAAATATTTTTTTCCAGTTTGGGATTATCAATGAAATCACAAGTTTTGATAATGCTCGAGCTAGAGAAGAAAATATCGTCTGAAAGGTAAAGCAAATGAGGCTTCATACAAGAGCCACTGTGCAGGCAGAAACACCTCTCAAACTCTCTTTCAAAGAGAATATGCCCCAGTCCACCATTATGATTAAGCTTGATAAGACTGATGATGAACTACTAAACGAGATGAATAGTGGTTGTGCTACCAGAATCAGAAAAGCAATAAAAAAAGGGACAAAAGTCAGACTTTGAACTCCTGAAGATTACGAAACTTTTTTCAAAAAATGGCAAACTACTGCAGATGGAAAAGGGTTTCATACCGTGAGCAAAAAACAATTTGATACCCTGTTAAAGGTTATTATTGAAAATAAATGCGGAAATATGTTTATCTCTGAGCTCAATGGAGAAAGTATTGCTGGGAATATTTGCCTCTTTCATGATGATACGATCGTATATCTCTATGGTTTTACCGATAGAAAATATACGAATCTCGGAGGACATCACTACCTCAAATATGGAATGTTTGAATGGGCAAGAGACCACGGATTTGAATATTGCGATTTGATGGGCGGTGCACCAACAGGATTTCCTGAGCATCCACTCGCCTGAGTCAGCAAATTCAAAGAAAGCCTCTGAGGAATGAAGCGAGAATTTTACGGGAACTTTGACCTCGTGCTCAACCCACTGCTCTATTATACCTTCAAACTCCTGACTAAGATAAAGAAGCGGTTAAAGAGATAAGATTTTAGTTTATTTATGATAAAAATATGCCTCAAACACAAAAATCAGTTTTCTCTTCTAGAATGTTTACCATTTTCTTTTGGGGAAGTCTAGGCTACAGTATATTACTTATTTTAAATAGTGTGATAAGAATCCTTGCCTATCGAGAGATATATGAATTTCTAGGTGAAAAAGATCAAAATCTTTCACTTGATTATGTGGCAGCAGCCTTTATGACATTGTGATATGAATTCTACTACTCAATGCTCTTTTGAATAGGAATTTTCACAATAGTATTTATAGTATGGCAGATTGTCGCAAAAATAAGAAAGCAATTTTGTCTCAGAACTTTTTTCTACGCGCTCATTTGGTTAGTATGTATTACCGGATGCTTAGTGAGTCTTCATATTTTTAGGCAAGAGGTACTCAAGGTAAGGGTAATAGATGATATATTTTTTACGAAATAGAAAGAGAGATAAGTTTTTGTTTAAGAATAAGAAAAAGAGAAGCCTGATTTCTTCTCTTTTTTTAGTATTGATTGACTTTGTCTCTGATATAATCGTAGTTTCAGACATCAGGGAATACCTTATCAGTATTTCTGATAAATCAATGACTATTCCCCTCTGGCGATCCTCGTTCACTATAATATACAGCATCCTTATCTTCAAAGCATCATCCTCATCATATACAGGTTGCAGAGAAACTACCAGTCACTCCATTCTCATCTACATAAAAAACTTCTCCTGTTAACACTTTAAAAGTATCATAATCAAATCCAGAATAAACAGCCTCAGCATCCCAATAGAGATTTTCCTTATCTACATAAAAACAAAGCGTTCACATGGCAACAGTTCGCACATCATCATAATAAAGAAATTTAAAGTATTCTGGAGATTTCGTATGAATCTTTTCTCATAAACTCCAAGAATAGGAGAAATAAACAGTATTTCAAATACGGACAAAACCACAAGTCCCAGAACGGATTGAAACAAAGTGAGACAAAAACATTCCAAGTCAAATAAGGAAAAACACAATAATTCAAAATATCAACATTTTCTTTTTCATCAAAGTCCAAAACAGTTAATAAAATAACTCCACTAAAAGTAATCTTTAGTAGAGTTTTTTCAAGATTATCCGACATTTACAAAAGAGGAAGAGGGGAAAAGAGAAGTCTGAATGCCTCTCTTTTTTTGATTTACTCTTCAATATCAATAAAGAAATTAGAAACTCCATCAGCATCAGAAAGTGAAAGTGACTCATTATCTAAGGTCTTAGCTATGTAGAAATACTGGTCACCATCAATATGGAAAATTACTCCCTAATCTGAACCTCATAATCAAAAATACTGACTGGAGCCTCTGAGGAAATCTTAACTGTCTGAATATCATTTCCCTCCCCAAGTGCATTAATACTCGCGAAGTCAAACTTTTGTAGTTCAGAACTCGCTAAGAGAGTTAAGCCAGTATTGAGATCAGGATTATCTAAATTTTCAACCTCTATTTGAAGTGCTCCTGTGTAGATATTAAAAGAAAACTGAGCATTTTCAGTAATTTTCTTTGGGTAAAAGTGGAAATACATTACCTGCCCACTAAAAAGAGCGAACTGATCAGCTTTGCTTTGATAGCTGGAGTTGTTTGCCTGCGAGTAGAAAGGCTTGTCCTCAACATTTTCCTTCCAAACGAGTGTACCGGTTTTTTGAAAAGCCTCTCGCTCTTGCTGTTTAGTTTGAGGAACTTCTGAAACAGACTCTAACTTTCCTGTATCTCTAGAAGCATCAAAGCTGCAAGCACCGAGGAGAAGGACTTGAAGAAGAGCAAATAAAAACATAATCTTTTTGTACATGGTTTACAAGAAATAATAAATAAAAACAAAGAAACCAGAAAGGAATATAATCTCTTCAAAAAGATACAAATTCTCCTGAACATTGCAAGCCATTTACAATAGAGAGAAAAATCAGATTTCTTCTTTTTTCTAACTTTAGAAAAACTCTACCTTAGACAAACAAAGGTAGAGTTCCATTCCTGGGTTAGTAAGAAAAGTTTTTAGAGCACAGATTTATCATATTCTCCTTCATTAAAATTCACACTTCTCTGTTCTAAATCTCTAAACAAGGACGATCTAATCAATCGTAATCTCTCGTTGAGTTTGAGCTACAATTTCATGAAGCTCCTCATCAGAAAAAAGGAAAGGACGCTCTTCATCACAAGATGAAAAATCTTTCAATTTCTGAAGTGTTTGATAGTCTTGAGATATTCTCATCAACTTACTAGATCTGAATGAATCTAAAAAAATTCGATCAGAATAGAAGCTCTTTCCCTGAGGAGCACGAGCAACACTCAATACTTTTGCTGTTTGAGATTCTGATACCGATCCAGTATCAGTAACATGTTGTTGTTCACAAGAGGCAAATCCTGCAACTGTGAAAATCTTTAGAATAGATACTACGAGCTCTTTCATGTTTCATGCATTTTTTATTTTTAGTTTCTTATATTTGTCATATATATGCTTATTTATCAGTAAAATGCAAGCCAAAGTAGAATATAATTCCCAATTCCTCCCCAAAAAACAAAAAAACCTGACACAAAGGTCAGATTTCTCTTTTTCTTCCAAAAAACTTAGAAAGGAAGATCATCAGATGAAGAATTAGCAGCTCCATTTGACTTTTCAACTCTTCGGCAAGTGATACTATTGAAGTATCTTCCTGGTTGATTTCTAGATTCATTTGCTCTAGCATTCAAATGAACTGTAATCAAGTCTCCAGTATTTACATCTGAAAGAAGATTGATCTTGTCTCTGAAGAAATCTACAGCGATAGAACCCTTGAATTCTCTATCAGTGTTTTCTTCTAGAACAACAGTCTGTTTTTCAACACCTTCTCCGATAGTCTCTCTAGGACCGATAAATTTTACAAATCCTGTGTATTGCATAATAGTAGTAGTAATGAATAAAAAAGTAATCTACTTACCTTGAAGATAAGGTTTTTTGTTTCAATTGCAAGGGAAAAACTCATTTCGTAGCAAAATTATCACAGCAACAGTCAAAAAACAATCAGCCACATTAAAAACCGGGAAACTTCCAAGAGAAACAAAATCTCTAACACCTCATAATATCAGTCTATCACTTAGATTTCAAACTGTTCAAGCAAGCATGAGGACAAAAACAAGTGACGAAATATATTTTTTTCTCCAGAGATACACAAATAGTCCAAGTCCCAAGGCACTCACCATCAAAATAATCCAAACATTAAGCTTTAAGCCTCGAGAGATTCCTGTATTAAAAACTGGCTCTAAAATCCGAAGTTCTTGCCCAATTTTATAATCATAAAAGAGCATCTTTGTCAATTGATCAAGCAAAAACAAACCAAAAATCAGAATCCAGATTTTTCTTCCTTTTAACATGATAACCTAAAAAATAAAATTCCCTAATCTAGCATTAAAATACCGATTATACTCTCTCTGGAGTCTTAATATGGCAGAGATTCATAGCATTTTCCAAGACTTGAGCAAATGCCTTGGTAATAAAGTAAGCTTTTTTCTGAATTCACTCCTCAGTAATCACTCTCTGCACACTATAATAGCTATTATACAGTCTACACATCATCAATGCCCATTCAACGAGCAAAGCTGGATTGTCAGTTTCTTCTGCCTGAAGAATGATCATTGGATATCTATCCATTCACAAAATCAAATCTTTCTCAAGATTTGTCAAAGATTCAACATATCCCTCTTCAAAAGTTGGCATTTCTCAAACTGGGACTTTAGCAAGGATACTCTTTGCCCTAGCGATCGAATAAAGAATATAAGCCCCTCCTGATTCCTCAAAAGTTCTACATGCTTCCTGAATATCACTACTGATCGCAACTGGATTTTTCTTATCTTGCTTAATATCATTGAGGATAATAGATCCTATCGCAAGCTTACGAGCAATAGATTTAATTTCATCAGGAGAAAACTGACTATCTTCATATTTTTTCTCAAAATAAGCGATTGCCTCTGTAATTAGTTTTTTCACATTTGACGCACCATCTCTACTTGAGAGTTTCTTTTTTGAGACACTATCTACATAAAAACCATGATAAACAAATCTGAAATCCACATCATCTATTCAGAGTTTTCTTGCAGCTTTAAAAAGATTCATAAAGTGATCCTCCTGTTCCTGCCCAACCTCATAAATTACTTTCTTTGGAGCATAGTTCTCAACTCTATACTTAAGCGCCCCAAGATCTCTAGTTGCATAGATTGAGCTTTTATCTCACTTGAGTACAACAAGCCTCTCAAAATTTCAAAAATCAATTACATATGCACCAATATCTCTCTTGATCTCAGAGATCGCAGCTTCATAGATCTTGTCCGTGATCTCTCAATCCTCAAATGCTTTCTCAAGCTGTGCAATATCTTGCTGAGCTATTTGCTCAGAATAGAGCTTTACAATTCACTTTTCATAGAGGCTCATCACTAAGTTCAGCCCCATCTCAGCATAAAAGCTCTCTCAGAGCACATAATCATGGTGAATATCTAGCAAATCATAGAACTCTCAAAAATCAGCCAAGCTCCACTTTACCATATCCTGCCAAAGCAAAGTCTCCTTTGGATTTCCCTTTTCGAGTAGCGAAAATCTCTCCTTTGATGCTGTGATGAAATCATTAAAATACGCGACAAATTCCTGATAACTTCCAAAATTCCCGTAGAATTTTTTGAGCTCTTGGAGCTGTTCAGATGAAAGAGAAAGAAATTCTGATTCAGATTTAGCTAATTTCTCTCCCTGCCTATACATCGTATA
Organism: uncultured bacterium; assembly: GCA_963552955.1. Taxonomy (GTDB): domain Bacteria; phylum Patescibacteriota; class Gracilibacteria; order Absconditabacterales; family Absconditicoccaceae; genus HOT-345. Next base: position 63,547 of record CAUVLQ010000006.1, on the reverse strand, counting down.
AATCGCGAAAAGCAAGTCATTCTTATTCTCATACGCCGTCAAAAGATCAGCCCATCTCTCATATCCCTCTATCAAAAATCAGAATCCTCCTCGATCATTGATATGATTTACCCTATGCGTTGTATATCCAGTAGCAGTATAAAGATTAGCCAGGACTTGACCGATAATTGTCGATCTAATATGCCCAGCATGAAGATGTTTTGCCACATTTGGAGAGGAATAATCTACAACAACATCTTCTCCTCTATGGATATCACTCTCTCAGAACTGTGATTTTTTTACAAAAATATCCTCCAAAGAATCAAAAAGAAAACTATCAGAAAACGAAATATTAACATAAATTCCAACAGTTTCAATCTTAGAGATAATCCCCTTCTGAAATAAAAAAGATTCAGAAATCAGATTTTTGATTTTTGGAATGATTACGGAAACATATTCTCATCCCTTATATTTTCTAAGCAAACTTGGTATTCTCACACAGATATCCGCATCAAACTTAGACTTATCCACAAAATCAAACTCTAAATCATTCAAAGATTGAATGCTCTCATCTAAAGGTGAGAGAATCTCAAAAAAAGCATTAAAGAGCTTCACCAAAGCATATTCAGAATAAGAAATATATCCATATTCCTCTCTCTGCTTTCTAAGCTTTTCAATCATTAAAAGCGTCTGAGCATGCAACTTTTGATTTTGCTGAGCTAAAATATTCTCAGCAGTGATCTCCATAGTGTTCATTCAAGTATTTATGATAAATAAACAGTACTTTGGTGAAAGTGTATATTTCTTATTGAGAAAATCAAGAGAAAAAGCCGTTAGAATCGAGCTTTTTCTTATAGCATAAAAAAAAATCTGATTTTTTTTGACATTTTTTTAAAAAGTGATATAATATTAGTGCATTTATATCTTTTTAAAATAAACACAATGAAAAAAACAGTAAAGAACTTGATTCACAAACCAGAATCAGAAAGATCAAAGAAGGAAAAGTTGATCAGAGACATCGCCTTTTTTGGTGTAGTAGTTTACGCTGCAACACTTACATTCCTTCTTGGAAGCGCGCAAGCTGACCAAACTATCGCAGAAGCTGAAGCATTCTCAGCTCACATGCAATCTCAGCAAGTAGTAGCTCAATAGTTCTTTGACTAAAAAAACAAAAAAAATCTGAAGAAAGCTTCAGACTTTTTTGTTATTTTTTATTTTTTCTACTTCAGAGCATTATTATTTAACAGTAAAGAGAAATAATCTTTAGAAGACTTACCAAAAAAAATCAAAATAAAAAAAGCCTCATCATAAGGATGAGACCTTTTCTTATATTCAAAGAATAAAATCTGACCTTTTCGGATCCTATTCTTCATCCATTTTCTTAACTTTTCCAGCTCTTTCTTCAATAATCTTCTTTTCGATCATTGCAGGAACCTTTTCATAGTTTGAGAATTCCATAGAGAAGGCAGCTCTACCTTGAGTATTAGATCTCAAGTCAGTCGCATATCCGAACATCTCAGAAAGTGGAACCTTTGCAGCAATAGCAGTTGCATTTCCTCTTGGAGTTTGTCCAAGAATAATTCCTCTTCTAGATGAAAGATCTCCCATCACAGTTCCAACATATTCTTCTGGAGTTACAATTTCTACAGACATAATTGGTTCAAGAATCGCAGGTGAAGCCTTCATAAACGCCTCCTTGAATGCCTTATAAGTTGCTACTTTAAACGCTACTTCTGAAGAATCCACATCATGATAAGAACCAAAGAATGGAACTACCTTAATATTGATGATTGGGAATCCGGCAAGGATACCTTGTGCCATAGTTTCTTTTGCTCCCTTATCAATCGCAGGGATAAATTCGTTAGGGATCACACCTCCCTTAATTTCAGATACGAATTCATAGTTTTTATCTTCAGGAAGTTTCTCAAGTCTAAGTTCAACATCTCCAAACTGACCTCTACCTCCAGTCTGCTTTTTGAAGATTCCTCTTGCTGAAGCAGTATCGAAAATCGTTTCTCTGTATGCTACTTGTGGCTTACCAGTATTTACTTCCACTTTATGCTCTCTTCTAAGTCTATCCACGATCACATCAAGATGAAGTTCTCCCATACCTCCAATAATAGTCTGTCCACTTTCTTCATCAGAATATGCCTTGAAAGATGGATCTTCTTGCATAAGCTTTGAAAGGGCAAGTCCAAGCTTTTCTTGATCAGCCTTTGATTTTGGTTCAATAGCAATTTGGATCACTGGATCAGGGAATTCCATTTTTTCAAGAACGATTGGCTTTGCAGGATCACAAAGAGTATGTCCTGTCTGAGTTTCCTTAAGACCAAGGAAAGCACAGATATTTCCAGCAGAAATCTCTGAAATTTCTTCTCTCTTATTTGCATGCATAAGCAAAAGTCTTCCAACTCTTTCTTTCTTCTCAGTTACTGAGTTAAGCAAAGTATCTCCAGACTTAATAACTCCAGAATATACTCTCACGAAAGTCAAAGTACCAACGAAAGGATCAGTCATGATCTTGAAAGCAATAGCTGAAACTGGTTCATTAAGATCAGCTTTTCTAACTACTGTTTCATCTTCTTTATCAGGGTTGTGACCTACGATCTCACCTCTATCAAGTGGAGATGGCAAGAAATCAATCACTGCATTGAGAACAAGTTGAACTCCCTTATTTCCAAGAGCTGTTCCACAAAGCATTGGATAAAGTTCATTTGATATAACTCCCTTTCTAATTGCTTTTTTGATCAATTCATTTGAAATTTCTTCTCCTCCAAGGAATTTTTCAGCCAATTCATCATCAAACATAGAAATTGCATCAATCATAGCTTCTCTATACTCCTCTGCCTGATCCTGCATATTAGCTGGAATTTCTCCTTCAACTACATCAACTCCCTTTTCTCCCTCAAAGTGATAAGCCTTCATAGTAATCAAATCAATCACTCCTTCAAAGGTATCAGCCTTTCCAATAGGAAGCTGAATAGGGATTGCCTTATTTGAAAGTCTCTGAGCTACAGATTCAATCGACATAAAGAAATCTGCTCCCATCTTATCCATCTTATTTACGAAGATAAGTCTTGGTACTCCGTACTTATCAGCTTGTCTCCAAACAGTTTCAGTCTGAGGTTCAGCTCCTTGAGAACCATCAAGCAATGCAACAGCACCATCCAAAACTCTAAGAGATCTCTCTACCTCAACAGTAAAGTCTACGTGTCAAGGAGTATCAATCACATTAATCTGATTATCATGCCAAAAACAAGTAGTCGCAGCAGAAGTAATGGTAATACCTCTCTCCTTTTCCTGTTCCATCCAGTCCATATCAGCAGCTCCATCGTGAGTTTCACCGATCTTGTGCTTCTTTCCTGTATAATACAAAATTCTCTCAGTTGTAGTGGTCTTACCGGCATCAATATGAGCCATAATACCAATGTTCCTTACCTTATCCAAAGGTTTTTTGTCATTTGCCATAATATAAATAGCATAAAATATAAAAATCTGAACGGTTTGAGTATAAAAAAAAGCGATCTATTTACAAGTCAATTATCTCTTTTTTCTTTTTGAAGGAATAAAGAGAATAAAAATCAGATTTTTTATTTATTATATGTTTTATAAATTATGTCAGTATATTAAATCATAAAAATCAAGAAGCAAAAGATGATTTTGTGATATTTTTATCTGTAAAGTTGAGTTTTTAACATTCTGGAGCTATAATTGAGATAATCTTTTTTTATTTAATATTCATCCAAAATGAAATCACTACCAGAGAATGTTACAATATGAGATTTCAGAGAGGCATTCCAAACTCTACTTGATAAGTATACTCCTACTGAAGAGAAAATTGATATTTCAAAACTCAGCGATAATTGAGTGCTTCGACTTTACGATATTACCTGTACAAAAGATGATGCTCTCAGAGAGCAGAAATGGATGGAATGGAAAAAAGAAGGAGAAAAAGTTGAAAAACAACTCATTTGTGATAGTTATGAAGTATTATCTATTAAAGAACAACTAGATAACATCTGGAGTATTCGCGATTCTATCAAAGAGTTTGGAGTTGAACTAAAGACACCATCTTTAAGAGATCTAGAATCTGAAATAAATTTATCTTTTGAGAAATAAGAAAATGGTAGTAGAAAATAATAATGAGAAAATTTCAAAAATCGATGAGCTTAAAAATCTGAGTAAATCTGAAATTCGTACAGAGGTAAATAAACTAAATAACTGAATAAAAGATTATTCAGATGTTTTCAAAAATGCTGAATGATATCTCTACAAATATATTAAAAAGATTCAATCTGTACTCAATGAAGATTGAAGAGGTAATGATGAGCGAGCTTATAAATCCCTCTCTAAGCTAAAGGATTCGATCAAAATTAGTAAAGAAAAGCAAAAAGATAGCATATGGACGTCAAACGAGCATCTTCAACGTATGATCAATGAAGTTGTAGACAGAATCGATAATGCTGAGAATGAGATGTTCGAAATCCTAAAAGCAAATAAAGAGCAAAGTTATATGAAAAAGCAGAATGAGGATATAGAAAAACGTAGCGGAAAAAAATTTTTCGAGTTTGATCAAAAAAATAACCAATATACTTTTACGGAAGCAAGCAATACGCCTAAAATCCATGAAGTGTTAAAGTATTTTTTCAAAGATGATAAAAATGTATATACTATTGATTATTCAAACTGTAAAAATGAAAATATAAAAAAGAAAATGGTTGATACCTTATGAGGAACTGCAAAATGTAGCATAAAATATAATTCAGATAAATGAACCTATAATCTTATTAATGAGAGCTGAGAGATTTCTCAAAGAGCCTTGATTTGGGAGGGAGTAACCCTTAAAACAGCAAAAGCTGGTGCTTATGAAGCAAAGGTAAAACAAAAAGCTGAAGCTGAAAAGCTACCGACTTATAATGAAGCTACCTTTATCGGATCACAAAAATATAAAGCTCTAGAAGAGACTATGTGAGACACTCTAAAGTCTAAGATTAATACTACTACAGACCGTGCAAAATTTATGATTGAAACGGAACAAAGGCTTAATAAAATTATTAAAACACAAAAAAAGCGTTGATGGGAACTCGAACACTGAGAGCCAGTTTCTAGAATTAACTTTAGAAGTGGACTGATGGAAATCCACTTCATCAATAAAGAAGGTCTAAAAGAAGATATCACCCTTTGGGAAGACGAAAAACAGCTTTGAAAAAAGCTCTATGATATTCTTGATAACAATGAAGGAGCATATAAAAATTATCTCACGATGAGAATAAAAGAAAAATGGAATGAAGCTGATCGTTTTTCGAGAAGGAGTCAGGTTTTTGTTTGAACTGAAAATGTAGAGGATAATGTTAGTCTACAAAAAAATATTGAGAACTTTAGTTATTGATTAGGGTTGATCGCTAAATTAGTTGACAAAATCAATGATGAAGACGGAACTACAAAAGAGGTAGCAGCATTAAAAGTTGCTGTAAGAAACTATCTTTATAGCCTTGAGAATGCGAATCCATCTGAGGAAGAGATAAAGAAAGCAAAGCAGAATCTTTGAGAACTCTTTATACAATATAAGGGTAATGATTGATCTTGGTCTAGAATGTCTGATAGTGAGACAAAATCAATGATTTCAACTATCTTGTCGAGCGATAGAGTCAATGCACAAAGAGCCGTTAGAGAGCTATGAAGTAAGCTCAATATTTTTGGAAACACAAAAACAACTTTCCTGAGAGATGAAATATGAGAAAATAAAGACATTGGATTCAATAAAAAAGGCTTCTCTGAGGCATTTAAAAGAATCGGAGAAAAACTTGAACTTTGAGAAAATGATTTAAGAATGAGTGAAAAAATTCAGCTAATTGATGAGCTCTATAATAATAGCTGAAATAATGAATCAGTCTTTAAATTTTTGAAAAAAAAGGAGCTACTCCCTGCTGAACTAGCATTTTCTGATGAGGGAGTCGAAGATGCTTGTAAAAAGATAAAAAGCGTCTTGGATGCCAGAAAAAATTCTTTAAGAAATCTAAACTACGGACCAAACGAGTTTAAAGCAAGTCAAGAGAAAGAAATCTTAAGACTTGAAGCCAAAGGGAATGCTATAACGGATGAAGAAAGAATCAGACTTCAATCTCTTAGAATTTTGCTAGAGAATCCAGAGCTTATGAAAGAGCAAATCGCTAATGCAAAGCAACAAGCAGAATTTGCTATCAAATACGGAGATATTGCGCCTATGATTAGAGGAAGTCTCACTTTTGCCCTTGCAAAAAATGGAGATGGAATGAAGTGAACTAATGCAGACATTTTCAATAGTAGTTATTGACTAAATGGGCGATATGATTTCAGTGATGAAACAGCGGTTTGGCTATGAGAGGCTGGTAAGATGATAATTGAAGAAGTGGCCATTGCAGCAGTAGCAATCGCTGCTGGTGCACTCACAGGAGGAGCTTGAGCTGTGGCTGTATATGCACTAAGAGCAGCTATGACTTGAGCTAAAATAGCTCGTATAGCAAATAAAGCTTCAAAAATCAAGAGAATATTCTCTGCTGTAAAATGCTATTGGAAAATCTGAAAGAATACAGAAAAGGCTATCCAATCTGCAAAGCTCGCTAAGAAAGCAGTCAATAGTGTAAAAAATATTGAAAAAGTGGCTAAAGCCACAAAAGCTATAGAGAAATGATCAAATGCAGTTAAACTTCTAGGTATGGGTAACAGAGTAGCTGAGGCGGAGAGGGCTATAAAAACAGTAGATCATATCCACGATCTAAGCAAAGTATGAAAGCTAACGGAACTAGCAGCAAAGGGAACTCATTTCGTATTTGAGGGTGTAGGATTTCATGTTACTAGTACAGTCCTCAGAAATGCTCTAAATGGAGAAACTCTAACTGAGTGACTCTGAGATTTGAAAGGATACGTACATAGTATAGCATTTTTGTGAATATTAAAAGCAATTGGTGGACCTCTCCAAAATATTACAGGAGCTGGTGTCAAAAAAATACTTGGAGAAAAATATGCAGCTAACACTCTCTGAAAAGCTCTACAATGAATTACCTCTATCGGAGCCGAACTTTGAGGGTTAATGCTCGCAGAACAAGGAATTAGCCTTGCATTTGATCAAAAACTCTCAGAAATTACTGGAGAAGGTATCGTTCAATCTCTGGGACTAATACTTGGTCTAAGAGCATATGGACGAGGTAAAATGAAGATCAAAAACTGGAGAACCTCAGCATCTGGGAAACTTCAAGATGTAACTATAGAATGAGAAAATGGAGAAGTAGTTAAAGTTGATCCTAACTGAAAAGTTATAGAATCAAATGTTCCAGCTATAATAAAGGGAACAGATATTTTAAATAAAAAAGGTAAAACACAACAAAAAAAGATTGACACTTCAAAAACAGAACAAAAGCAAACTGAAGCTCACAAGACAGAACCAAAGCAAACTGAAGCTCACAAGACAGAACCAAAGCAAACTGAAGTTGAAAAGGAAACCAAATTAGAAATCAATGAAAATGATTCACAATCTGTAAAAAATATCAAAGCAGAGATCAATGATGCCATTAATGAGCTTGAGAAACTTGAGATCCAAGATAAGCTATACAAAAGCAAAAGATCAAAGATCAAGAAAGAAAAACTAGATGCTTTTGACGAACTAATAAGACTCAATAGAGAAACAATTATAAAGAGAAAACACAAGATCCAAGAGCTAAAATGGAGACTAAAAGATCAACTCAAGGAAGAAGGTAAAACTAGTAAAGAACCCTCTACTGGAGAAAAGAGTGGAGAGACCGATACCACTGATAATACAGAAAAAATAAGAGAATATTTACTGGACGAACTCCAAAAAATTTCCTGAGAAAAATACAGAGAAGAGTGTAAAATCACTCTAAATAGATATCCTAAGCTTGATATAAACACTCTAAAAGAAATTTATGCAACATCTAAAGGAGCAACTATTCCTCTCAATAAGATAGAAAGATTCGCAAAAGCTTTTGAGAATAACCAAGCTCGTCTTCAAGCCGCAAAAAATGCTGTAAAACTTTTTGGGGAAGAACTTTCTCTAGAAAATATTTATAAGTATGATTATATAAAAACTACTCATTCAGTATCAGATCTCAATACTATAAAAGAACTTCTTACACTTTCTGGAGAGGCTCCCCTTTTGAATAATCTTCAAGAAGCAGCAATTGTTCTAAATAGATATCCTAAACTTGATATAAATACATTAAAAGAAATAAGGAATCAGACTAAGTCCCCTCTAAAATTAGAAGAGATTGAATGATTCGCAAAGGCTTTTGAGTATGATCAAACTCGTATTCAAGCTGCAAAAAATGCTATAAAACTTTTTGGAGAAGAACTTTCTCTTGAGAATATTTATAAATATGACAACTTAAAAGCTACTAACCTGAATACTATAAAAGAACTTCTTGAACTCTCTGGACAGTCTCCTCTTTTTAATAATCTTCAAGAAGCAGCAATTGTTCTAAATAGATATCCTAAACTTGATATAAATACATTAAAAGAAATAAGGAATCAAACTAAGTCCCCTCTAAAATTAGAAGAGATTGAATGATTCGCACAAGTGGCTGAGAGAAACTATAATGTAGATATGAAAACAGTAAATGAGTTATTAAAACTTACGAGAGATCCTAATTGCCTATCAAAGATCCAGAAATATTTTGATGTTGCAAAAGAATTTCCTACCCTATGAAAAGATATGGAAGCAGAATATTCCTTTTTTGAGGGAAGCGAAAAAGAGATCAATCAAAATGTAAATTTTATGCAAACAATGTTAAAAAATAAATCAAAACTATGAGATCTTGAATCTAGTTTGATAAAAGTAAAACTCTCTAGAATCCTTCATAAAGAAGGGCTTATTGATTTCAAAGTCACAGATGAACTTGCCCAAAAAATATTTAAGGGCTACAAAAATGGACAAAGTAAAAACTTAACTCAGTATAAAAATATCGCAAATGCAAAAAATGGGCTGGAGAAGATTAAGAAAGATATCTGAGACGAAAAGATCGCAAATATTTTAGTTGAATCAGGAATTCTCTGAGAGAATTTCTATCTACTGACTCATAATAGGATATCTCTAACAAACAAAACTATAAAAAGACGAAAGCAATCAGAATTACGACAGAGAGAACAAGATCTTAACACAATTAGAGAAATTATATGATGAAAAATAAATAACATAAGGGAATATATAGAGCGCCTAAGCAAAAATAATGGGAATGAAGTATCAAAGACTCAAAAAATTTTGAATGTAGGAGAGATAGTGGGAAAAAAATGATGATAAGCAAGCTGGAAAATTTAATGAAAAAAATAGAAAACGAAGCCGACCCCAAAATGCTGAGAGAATTGATAAAGTTAGAGGACAAGCGAGTAGACAAGAATAAAGGAATAAATAAAGATGGAGAGTTAGATCCATGGATAGGTTCTGAAACTTTAAGGATGTATAATTTAGTTTTAGAAAATAATTCATTTAATTTTAGAGAGTTCATTTCTAGGAGCAAAGAATACCTCAAAAATAACGAGCAGCTCAGCAAGGAAGACTTTGACAAATTATTCAAATGAATAGGAAAGAAGGGGAAATACTGATACACTCCTATCAAACAAAGGAGGTTATGATATTGTTATGCATATGCAGGTTTTGAGCTCATGCAACGCTCTGGAGCTTTTGAAACCTTGATAAGAACCTCCCTTAAAAAAACTCCAGATGGACAGTGATGGGAAGTAAGAATACCTCTAGGAAGTAAAGATGGGCATATCATTAAAGTTTCAAATAGTGAATTACACCAAATATATCTGATCCCCAAGGGAGAACCCATGAAGCTAGAGCCTATTCGTGTTAACAGTGATAGCTCTGCGGGAATGAAGATTTTGGAAATAGCCTTCATTAAAGAATCAATACTTAGCAATCCAAAACTTGAAAATCTAGGGAAGACTGACCTGAACAATATTGAGATAAACGAAGAGGCAATCAAAAGACACAATCTGTCCGACACCCATGTCAGCATCCTAAAATGAAGAATGAGTGGAAAGAAGTTAATAGATGTAGCTCTAGAGGCAAAACAGTCTTACAGGAAGACGGGAGACTTTAAGCTAACGAGTGAACACATATTTAGTGTTGAAGGAGGAAGAACAGCGAATTTTATGGAGATGATGATGGGGAAAGAGGTTATCTCGAAAGAAGAATATACATTGAGGAAAGATTAGAAAATTAAAGCTTCGAAATCCTAAAGGGGGAGACAGCACAGAAACATTAGACTTTCATGCACAGCATGCTTATCCAATAAATAGGATCTTTACGGATGCCTGGTGAAAACAAGTTGTCGAATTTAGAAATCCTCGAGCGTCAACCACAACTCCTTACAAAGTTGAACTAAATGAGCTTATAAAAAATACTGACAATATTAGTGTAGCATATATCAATACGAATAAACTCTTTAAATAAATTAACTTTATATTTTTACCCAAAAATATGGAAATCTCTAATACTTTAACAGAAAACAAAGAAAATAAAAAAAACATCACTCAAGAAGTCCAAACCATCACAGAAGACAACCTCGCAGACATTTTATCCTTTGATAATCTCTCAACTATGAAAGTATCTGAACAAGACTTCCTAGAGCTTTTTACTAAAATCACAACCGAACAACAACAAGAAATCATTGAAAACTGTAAAACAATTATTGAGAACCGCGGATCAATACCCGTGTTTCTCAACAATATTAGCTGTCAATTAGCCTCAGATGATGCAACACTTTCCTATGAGGCCAATGCATGTATCAGGTTTCTTGAATCTGTAGCAGAAGGAGATAAACAATACTTCTCACTACTCATCAAAAAAATGGAAAATTGAATACAAAAAAAATCTGAGTACTAAACTCAGATTTTTCTCTTATACAAAATCTAAATCCTCTCAGTCTCTAATACAATCTCCTTTCCCCTCTGCATAAGCCGAACCAATCTCTTCTGCTCAAAGAGTGAAGCGACTGAATCCGTAGCTAAAATACGAACAGAATACATATTCAGGTTTTTATCTTTTAAGAAAGAAGAAAAAATCTGATCTAAACTCTCTAAAGCATGAAATCTTATCTTCTTAAAATTAAAAAACTTAGCAACTGTTTTTTCCGATGAGAAAACACAATAATTTAACGGAATCAGAGTATCAATCATCGCATCTTTAAAGGGGAGAAGTTGATGCTTTAGTAGTGTATTTGTCAGATACGACTTCCAAGAAAGTTGCGATAAAAGCCCCTTTGCGACACCAAGCTTTTCACTCCAAAATACAAATGGGAAATGAAATTTCTTTGTCGCAGATTGAGCTGGCTGTAAGACATATTGAGCAGCAAAATCTGAAATCAACTTTTGAGCTACAGAAAGCTCCTCCCCATCTCCGAAGACCCCAAGCTTCCCAACCAAAGAATACTTAAACACAAATTCAAAAAGATACGCTCTAAAAAGAGGTAAAATCTGATTTTCTCCCTCCTTTAATAATGCAAGTTCATATACTGGAGGCACAATAATCATCTCAGCTCCCTGCTTTTTTAAAGTCTCTACACCTTTCTTAACTGCGGCTAAACTTGTTCAAAAGTCCTTATCTCCATAAGAAGCCATCAAAGTATCAAAGTACACAATATATTCACAATCGTACTTGTTTAAAATCTTGAAGAGAACAAGACTCTCCACACCACTACTAACGATTCCAATTTTCATCTTTTAAGAAACTATTTGCTTAGATAAAGTCAGATATCTTCCTAAATCACACACGAAAACATCTATCTCTTTTGTCGTCAATAAACGCTCTATCAATCCTTCCATATCCTTGAGTTGAGCGATCTTCTTGGGCAAAAAAGTATTATACGGACTCTGAAGGAGTTGCTGCTCATAATCCTCCTTCATACTTACAAGTTCTTGACGCTTCTTAGTCAATTCATCTCTAATAAACTCTTGGCTTCTCACCAAAAAATTAGACTGAAAATCTGAAACTGCGTTTTCGATCAGCTTAATTTGAGAGAAAAGTTTGAAAAAAAGCTGCTTTTTCTCCTCATAGAGAGCCCTTCGATACTCTACATCATCTCCCCTATTCATATTGGTAATCACCTGCATAATGCTAGAATATTCTCTCCTCAAATAACTATCCAACAGCCTGCGGTACTCAGTACACTTAAAGGTTCCCTCCTCCTGCAATAAATACACCCTCACACTCGTCTCCCCAAGCTGACAATACAACCTCTCAGAAAAACTCTCACTTGCAAAACTCCAGCCCATCAATAGACTTCCAGCCATTAAAGGAAGAATTATCCTTTTCAAATCTCTCATCTTTTAGCAGTGAAAAGTAAAAATTAAGCTCAGATTTTTAATATCTCTTGTTTTGTACGCAACCAAAAATATTGCTCAGCCATTTTACCTGTCTTGATCGCATATTCAAGATCAATCAACAGTTGAAAAAAACTGACTAAAAAACCCTGATTTTTCTGAAGCTGCGCAATATATTTCAGGTTTTTGTTAACAACAAAAGGATGCAACTTTGTCTGAGCGATAATCTCTTTCGCCGAAACAATCCCCTGCCCATACAAATCCAAAATCGTCAAATAGATCTTGAGTCCCCAAGTCAAAAGCCCAGAGACTTCATTCCAAGATTTGCCATCTTCCTGCATTTTTTCTAGACTCTTGACAGCAAGCCTAGGATCACTCCACAAATGATCAAAAATCTCAAACGCATCTCATTCAACCAATCAAAAACAATACTGATGGATAGCATCAATAGAAACCTGAACCTCTCACCTTGTCTGTAGTCAGATTTTTAATTTTTCAATCTCATTCTCTAGGCGATACATATCGTTTCACACCTTGAGCAAAAGCATACCCACCTCAGGTTCCCCAATCTGAAATCCAGCCAACTGCTCTCTAATAAATCCCTTTAACTGAGCCTCCTTATAAGGAGCAAATTCCTTAAGTTGAAGCTGTTCACTAAACCACTTAAAAGCTTTTGTCCTCTTATCTGGCTTATAAGAGACTAAAATCAGAATCGTATCACTGGTTAACAGGCTCATATTTTGCTGAAAATCCTCAAGAAATTTATCAATTTTATCAGCCATAAGCGAATTATTTTCATAAGTATCCCTAGGAACTCAATAGAGAATTACCATCTTTTTATTCACAAAAAGACTTCCAGCGTAAAGTAATTGCTTAATCTCTCATAGATCCCAGTTTTGTGAGGTAAACTCAAAAAGCGTATCTGCTCAATATTTCTCTTGAAATCAGATTTTTCGTTTTTCGAGTTCCTTATTAAGCGTATAGGTATTTTCTCAACAAAATAAGAAAGCTGAATTGAGCATACGACTCCCTAGAGATAAAACAAGCCTTAGTATATGAATAGTCTAAAACTTTTCAAGCAGAAAAGATTAGTAGCCAAGAAGTCTGATTTTTCTAATCTTTATCACCCCTTTTCCCCTTCCTACTTAGTTAATATTTCTATCGGATCCTCCTCTTGACATTCTACCGTAAATAAATATAATAGACAAGTCAATGAGATCGTTAACAACTATGTTTAAAAATCCTACCTTAGCATATTGAGCTAAGGTGCCTAGATATATGTCTTTTGCCTTCATTTGTGATCACAAGACAAAAGAGGGAAAATCATTACTAACTTAATTAAATCTTTATTTTATGAAACAGGGAGAAATTACATCTATCTGGAATATGGGACCGAACTTCTTTCATGATCTTTTTTCTTTCACGCTTGATAAGTCACGCAGCGGCTCTCAGAGCATAGAGAAAGCCTCTATACAAATTACTAAGAGGGAACGAGACTTCCTAGGTAGTTATGGTATTGATATCCTATCTTTTTTAGTTAAAGTAGAAGATATGCATATGGAGCCAACTCCAGAAAAGAGGGAACAACTCCAAGATGAATGTTTTGAGGAGCTTGAAAAGATTAGGAAGATCTTCCGGAATAAGGAATAAACCTCATTGACAAAGTACTCCACAACTTGTGATGTGGAAAGGGATATGAGTATGCCCAATAATAAAATTACTCGTATATAATCCTTTGGTTTTCCCAAGGGGTTTTTCTTTTCTATTGACTTTTTATATAAAAAACATTATTATTTTGATTCAGTAATCAACAAAAATTAGTTTTTATGAAAAAAGAAGCCTTAACACAAGTCATTGTAAACTTCGTTTTGTGCTTTATGCTACCAGCAGTTGCAATGCCTATCCTCTATGGCCTTAGAGGTCCAGAGGGATCTAGCACATTTATAGCTTTATCACTAATAATAGTGGCATGCTATTCATGTTTGGTCGCTGTTTTTGTGAGTCTCACGCAGGATTCCCTCAGTAAGACAACGCGGCCTCTCTTTATGTACCTATATATGGGTATCACAGCGGCACTATTCCTCGTCATCGGGGACTTAGTGAGGTCTATCCTCGTAGGAGTAGCTCTAGGAATCATAACGGAGTCACTCCTCGTGTGGCAGGCACGCAGAACTCCGGAGAAATCCTGAGATAACAGTAAAAAGCTAGAAGTCTCTCTTCTAGCTTTTCTTTTTTAGAGGAGGAATAGATAGAGAGAAATATATTTACTGGCTAAGCAAGTTTTCTCAGGGAGCCTATAATCACCTCCTGACTCGAAACTAATAAGCTCTGAGAGTCAGACTTCTAAAACTCTTGACATTCTTTATAAAAACAGTATTATCTACCTCAGTAAACAAATAAAAATAAATGTCCTATGAAAAAAGAATTCTTAATAATACTCATTGCAAATTTTATTTTTTGCTTTGTGTTACCTTCGGTTGCATTACCCATCCTTTACAGCCTCATAGGTCCTACAGAAAATCCTAGAACCGTAGGGCTTCTCATGGTATCTGTAGTATGTTCTGCTACGATGGTCTTTGCTTTTATGAGTATTTTACCAAGGACCCTCAAGGAGAAGCAACAGGATAGATTTATCTCCCTGTATGTAGGCATGGCTATCACCATGATTCTCTTTGCCCGTAATATGGCGGTATCGCTCCTTGTAGGAGCAGTTCTGGGACTTGTAATGCTGGCACTCCTCTGGAGATGTGCACACAAGCCTCCAGAAAAAAGTTGAGGCAATAGTAAAAAGCTAGAGGTTATCCTTCTAGCTTTTTTGGTTGTGAGGAAAAGAAGGTTTTATTCAGATTTTTCTGGTGTTTTTCTCCCTTCGTCCTCCTATCCTATCGGTGAATGTAAACAAAAAGAAATCGGAGCTACATTTTGGTTTGACTTTATAAAAGTAATATATATATATACGAGACAGTTTCCTTTAGTTTTTAACCACAAATGATGGAAAAAGTCTATAAGACCTCTAAAGTCAAGTTTATCACCGATATTGCGATCGGGGCTGGAGCTGCTGCGTTCATCGGACTGATTCTCACGAGATTTATGGATGGGTTAACCAAGCCGATAGTGATTGCTGCGGTGCTATTTATTCTCTATGCATGGATGATCTCCTGAGACAAGATCACAGTCACTCTTACTGAGAAAGAGGTGAGGATCAAACAGGGCAAAGAAGAACAAATCTTCGATATTGAAAAGACGAGCTTTGGTTCATATATACACACTGAAAACGATAATACTGAAAGATACCTCTTGATTGGAACTGAAGACGGAAGAGAGCTCAAGATTTGTTGCACGCTTCTAGGAGCAAATCAGTTTGACCAGCTTCGCGATGATCTAGGAATCACTGGCTCAAAGCAAAAGGCGGTAAAACTTGAGACAAAAAAGAAATAATTCTGGTTTTTAATTCTTATATTTAACATAATGAATGGAGTAGAACTTTTTGGAATGCAAATTCCTGCTGTAGTGTTTTATGCTGTGGGGTTGATGATCGCGTTTGGAGGATATTCTCTCTGGCTAGCAAGCAAAAACAAGAAAAAAGTACAAGCTTGGCTTGAACAAAATCCCAATGCTGCCAAGGTATATATCAAAAATAAAATCTGAGCACTTGGAAGTGGTTCATTGGGAGTATACTCAGTAGATGGAGAAGCGAGAAATATGGTGATGATGTTCTCTGAGGGAACTAAAACTGGATTTTACCTTACACCAGGAGCTCATACGATAACTGTTGGGTACCAGAAAACAAGAGCAAGTCTCGTTTATCAGAGCGTAAACACCACTTATGAACCAACTGAGCTAGAAATTGAGGTAGAAGCTTACAAAACCTACCAACTTAGCTTCAACGAAAAAGAAGAACACTTTGACTTTGAAGAAAAGAACTAAAAAGGCTCTAAAAATCTGAAAAATCCCCAATTGAGGGGATTTTTTCTACACAAAAGATAAACACTAACTTAAAATAATCAATACACACTCGACTACCCTGGCAAAGGAAACCTCTGAGCAAAAGTTCTCACCTCCTCTCTCAAAACTGCCAGCTCAGAACTATTATTCCTCTGTTTGATCGCACGATCAATCAAGTGAGCGACAGTCCTCGCATCAGACTCACTCATACCTCTCGTTGTCATCGCAGGAGTTCCAATTCTCAGACCAGAGGGCGCAAAAGCTGGACGCATATCATTTGGAACAAGCGACTTTGAAACAGAAATTCCAACTTTATCAAGCACTTTTTCTACTTCTCCTCCATCAAATTCCTCCTTTGAGAAATCTAGAAGCATCATATGATTATCCGTTCCTCCTGTCACAAGATCATATCCTAATGCAAGGAATTCATCAGCCATAGCCTTAGCATTTTTGAGCGTCTGCTGTGCATAATGAGAAAAATCAGAAGTCTGAACCTCTCAGAGTGCAACTGCGATCGCAGCGATAGTATTCATATGAGGTCCTCACTGCATTCCAGGGAATACCGCACGATCAATCAATGTCGGAATATTCTCAATGCTAAATTCAGGCTTTTTTAATGGATTTCAAACAGTTCCCTTACTCAAGATAAGAGCTCATCTCGGACCACGAAGCGATTTATGAGTAGTAGTCATCATCGCATGAAATCCATAATCCAATGGATTTTTCAAAAGTCCCGCTGCAATGAATCCAGCAATATGAGACATATCAGCATAAGCGATAGCTCATACTTCATTTGCAATCTCAACAAATCTCTCATAATCGAGCTCCCTTGGATAAGCACTAAATCACGCTAGAATCACCTTGGGATGGAACTCATGAGCGAGAGAACGGATCTGATCAAAATCAATACTCCCATCAGCTAAAGTCTGATACCCATGGAAGTTAAATACCTTTGAAATAAAAGTAACAGGAGCTCCGTGTGTCAAATGTCCGCCATACTTCATATCCATCCCTAAGATATGATCTCATGGCTCCATCACTGCACTATAGAAACAAAGATTTGCAGCAGCTCCAGAAAGCGCCTGAACATTTGCATGATCTGCTCTGAAAATCGCTTTTGCTCTATCAATCGCCAACTGCTCAAGTTGATCAGTATTTTCCTGCCCTCAGTAGTACCTTTTTCACGGAAACCCCTCAGCATATTTATTCGCAAAAACAGAAGACTGAACTTGTAAAACCTCTTTTGACTGATAGTTTTCACTTGCGATTAGCTCGATTCCCTCTTGCTGCCTCCTCTCTTCCTGAGAAATCAAGTCAAAAACCTTTTGTGCTGCATTTTCCATTTCCTTTTTCTGATTAGCAAGTAAAAAATCTGACTTTTCAACCTTATATTTTCTTTAATTATCGCAAATAGTTAGATTGTAAGAATATACTTTGTAGATCGAACGATCCATGGAAGAAGTAAGAAAATCAAAAATGATTATTCCTCCACAATCAACTCTCACCAATCTCCCTGCTGAAGCCCAGCAGCATTCCCCTCCTCTACATCAATATGCATATCCAAAGCAAAACGATCATCTACTCTAATTACCACCTCATCAAATACAAGTGCTCTGATGCCATTGGTTTTTACTTTCACAATTTGCCCATTATGAACTCAAAAATCCTGAGCATCAGCAACGCTCATATGAATATGTCTTTTTGCTACAATCAATCCTTGCTTAAGTTCTACTTCTCCAGCTGGCCCAATCAATGTAATACCAGCAGAACCTTCAAGATCACCAGATTCCCTAATTGGAGCTTGTGTTCCTAGCTTAAAATTATCCCCCATCATAATTTCTACCTGAGAGAACTTTCTATAAGGCCCAAGAATCCTAACTTTTGAAAGCTCTCACTTAGGTCCTTTGATCGTTAAAGTCTCAGCACAAGCATATTGTCCTGGTTGAGAAAGCTCTTTCATAGGAGTCAACTCATAATTTGAACCGAACAAAGTATTCGCATCTGCTTGAGATAAATGCACATGCCTATTTGAAATTCCGATTGGTACTCTCATCAAAAAAAACATAAAAAAATAAAAAAGCTGATCTCAAGCATAGTCAAATAAGCCTTATTTTCAAGATTTTTCATAAAAAAAAGCTCTCCTGATAAGCAAGAGAGCTTTAAATAATTAATAATAGTATCTACTTGACACATGTAACATGCATCAATGTCCACCTAGCGATGTCGTGCACTACATCATACGGAGAGTAAAACAATCCGCAATACAAGGCTCGTTACAACAATAGGTAATCTCCCGGGAAGATATCCTATTGCCTAGATACTCCCCAAGTTCAGAGTCATTTGGAGTGAGAAAATCACCCCCTGGGCGCCTCTGATACTCACCCGCAACAAATACATCTTAGACAAAGATATGTCTCGAAGATGTGTATATGTAATATATTTATTTACTATAAAATGTCAACACTTTTTTATACTTTTTTTTATTTCATAGTATTAATAGATAAAAACTAGTATTTCCTATTGACTTAGAACAGAAAAATATCTTTTTTAGAAAAAGCGACTATAAAAGTCAGTTTTTCTTACTTCTTTGGAATCAAATCTAAGACAATCAACTCAGAGCGCGAACCGAGCCTCATCGCAGGCCCCCAAGTTCCAATCCCTGAACTCACAAAGAGCGAAGAAGTATCAAAACTATAAAGCCCTTTAATATATGGGAACGCCATTTTTACAAATAAAGTAAATGGAAAGAGCTGCCCATTATGCGTATGTCCAGCAACTTGAAGATTAACGCCATACTTCATTGCCACTTCAGGTCCAACCGGCTCATGCAAAACTAAAAGTTTCGGATATTCAGTCTCCCATTGTATATTTTTAAGCTTATGTGCCAAAAGGTTCCTATTTTTCTGAGAATCACTTCCATTCATATCAGACAATCCAAGAATTTCCCATCATGAAAGAATCAACTTCTGATCCGATAACATATGCAATTTCGTAGGCGAGAGAAGCGACTTCACATATTCATTCCCGGCATAAGCTTCATGATTTCCATACGTAAAAACAACTTCCTTATTGATAGTATTGAGCACATCAAAATCCCCAACATCAAATCCTCTTCCATCAATAAAATCTCAATTAATTACTACAAAATCGGCATCAATTTTATTAACCTTCTCAATAATACTATACAAGAAAGGTAAATCAGATTTTTTTGCGATATGAATATCTGACATATAGATAATTCTACTTGGAGCCTGGAGATTATCAACTGGGATCTGAATAGTCCTAATCACTGTACTATGCGCTGCCCACCAAGCATAAATCGAGAGCCCAACAACCGCAATCACAAAACTCCAACCTCAATAGACTCCTCTAATAGAATACGGAGTCCAAGCCAGAAGTCCACCTTCAACCAACCAAAATACTGCAATCACCGACAAGGCAACCGTTAAAATTCCTAGCACAGTCATTGTTGTAGTTTCCCAGTAATCACCAATAATCGACTTGGCATTTTGATGAAAGATCAGATATCCAAGACACAAAACCACAATCGCTGCCGCAATCAGCAAAAACATCATTCTATCAAGCTCCTGCCCAAAAAACCAAACAACATTGGAAACGACAAAATTCATCAACAAAATATAGATCAGCACGAACAGAATACCAATTATCGCCATCTTCAAAAAAAGAATTAAAAACAAAGAAAAAGTCTGAAATCATCAAACGAATCTCAGACTTCCTCTTTTTTAGATTATTTTCCGTGGCATTTTTTATATTTTTTACCACTTCCACATGGACATGGATCATTAGGTCTGACCTTTCCTTCAGGATGCGTTACTTGAGGAGTCTCATCTGCCTCAAATACTTCCACATCATCATCAGATTCAAAAAGCTGACTTCTCTCATCGCTCTCATGCACAAAAACTGGTTGAGATGGAGCCTGAGCTGGCAAATCATCAGTTGCTGAAGCCAAAATTTCCATTACCTTACCAGCACGATCCTCATCACTTGTAATATCAAGTGTCGCCTGCACCTGTTGCTGTTGAGCAAGCAAATCAAAGTCAATCTTCATAAGGTAAAGCGCAGTATTATTGATAATTGAAGAGATCAACTCTTGGAACTTTTCAAAAGACTCCTTTTTGTAGACTACAAGCGGATCTAACTGAGCATACGCCATCAGTCAGACTTTTTCTCTAAGATTCTGCATTTCATCAATATGATTTACCCAGAGTTTATCTAGGAAATGAAGATGCACCTCTCTAAAGACATCAAACAATACCTTTGTCTCAAGCTGACCAAATACTCTCGTAAAATATGCATCAAACCTTTCAAGCAAAACTGCCTTCAATCCTTCATAGTCTAGCTTAGCATATTCATAGTACTCTGCCTGTGTAAAGTTGAGTCCAAACTCCTTATTTAACACAACCAAGAGATCAGCTACAGATTGTCCTGTGATCTCAGCATTTGTAATCTGAGCAATAATAATATTCTTAGCTTCATTAACAAAAGCTTCCTTAAGATTTTCCACATATTGGATTCTCTTATTTTCATCATGCTCACTTTCAAGAATCTCATCTCTTGTCTTATAAATTCTCTTTCTCTGCTTGTCTACCACACTATCATAGTCAAACAAATGCTTTCTAATACCAAAATACCATCCTTCAATTTCCTTTTGCGCTCTCATACTTACAGTGGTAAATTGTTTTTGAGTAAGTTCTAGACTCTCTCTATCAGCCTTTGAAAAAATCATAGAAACCAGAGACTGAATCCTCTCTCCTCCTGTCTTTCTCATCAAACTATCATCCAACGCCACAAAGAAAATCGAAACACCAGGATCTCACTGTCTTCCTGCTCTTCCTCTAAGCTGATTATCAATTCTTCTTGACTCGTGTTTTTCTGTTCCTAGGATAAAGAGTCAAAAAAACAGATCTTTTTCAATACTTTCAGATTTCTCAGAAGTTTGTAGCGGACTAAAGCTTACTCTCGCATATGGCTGAGAATTTTCTTTTCTCTTCAAAGTTAGTTTTGCTGAAATTTTCATCTCAGGCAACTCAATTCCCTGCACAAGTCCATCTATCTGTGCATCACTCAGTCCAAGCTCTTTTTTCAAAGCATCAAGGAAAAGTCAATATTCAAGCTCAGAAAAAAGATTCCCAGAAATCTGATTTCAGTTTTTTACCTGCTTGAGAAAATAGCGAACATAATTTTCAGCCAGTCTCTCATTTAATCAATCCTCAAGCTTGATATCTGTACCACGACCAGCCATATTTGTAGCAACCACTACAGACTTATATTTCCCAGCATTAGCTACGATATTTGCCTCCTGCTCATGAAACTTAGCATTCAAAACATAATGCACAATCGCCTCCTGCTCAAGAATCCTAGAGACATATTCTGAAGTTGCGATATCCGCCGTACCGATCAAGATCGGCTGCCCCATATCGTGATAAAACTTAATATAATCCTTCACAAATCTCCACTTAGTTGGCTGATTATAGTAGACCTTATCATTCATATCTACTCTAAGCACCTTCCTATTGGTTGGGACAATCACTACCTCAAGATCATAGATCTTACTAAACTCTTCTCACTCAGTAGAGGCAGTTCCAGTCATACCAGAAAGCTTTGCATATTGCTTAAAGAAATTCTGATAAGTAATAGTCGCCATAGTTTGAGATTCCCTTTGAATTTGAACTCCTTCCTTCGCCTCAATCGCTTGATGAAGCCCCTCAGAGAATCTTCTACCAGGCATAGTACGCCCAGTATGCTCATCTACGATCAGAACCTCACCATTGGAAATAATATAATCCTTATCTCTGATATATACAGCCTTTGCCTTAAGAGCATTTTCAATATGGTGAATTTCCTCATATCCCATATCCTTGTAGATATTTTCAACCTTCAAAAGTTCTTCAAGTCTAGCAATACCTCTTCCAGAAAGCTGAGCAGTCTTGGTCTTTTCATCGATATAGTAATCTCCATCTTCCTCCTGTGGCTTTCCTCCATTATCAGTCAAAATCTCCTGAATAAATCCTTTTGAAACCTTCTTTTTCTCAGAGCATGGAGTCAAAAAGTTCACCATCTGTGCATAATAAGTATATTTTTCTGTTGGTTCCTCTCTTGGCTGAGAAATAATTAACGGAGTTCTCGCCTCATCTATCAAAATACTATCGATCTCATCCACAATCGCATAATTCAAAGGTCTCCAAGTCAGACTTCTTTCATCTAATGATTTTACAAGATTATCTCTCAGATAATCAAATCCAAGCTCAGAATTTTCAACATAAGTAATATCTCTAGAATACTGCTCTCTTCTCACTGAAAGTGGAGTCGATTTTACAACAGATCAAACACTGAGCCCAAGCCAGTTATATACATGAGCCATCCATTCGGCGTCACGAGAAGCAAGATAATCATTTACAGTTACAACATGAACTCCCTTTCCTGAAAGCGCATTAAGGTACACTGGAGCTACTGCAACCAAGGTCTTCCCTTCTCCAGTCTTCATCTCAGCAATCTTCCCCTGATGCAAAATAATTCCTCCAATAAACTGGACATCATATGGAACCATATTCCAAGTTAGCTCCTGCCCTTTTACCTTACATGTGGTTCCAACGAGCCTTTTACAAGCCTGTTTCACCACAGCAAACGCCTCAGGCAACAAACTATCCAAGCTTGCACCATCTTGGATTCTCTGCTTAAATTCATTGGTCTTATCTTGGATTTCTTGATCTGTTAAACTATCATATTGTGCATACAAAAATTGAATTTCCTTAATTATCGGCAAAATTTTATCAATTTGTTTTTGATTATAATCTCAACCAATCAAACTGAGAAACCAGTTAAACATTGTTTTTTCAAAGCAAAAAATAAAATCTGACTTTGCATTCAGCAAACAAACTATAGCGATTTATTTACTGAAAGCAAACAAAAAAAGCGAAAAATCAGATTTCTCACTTTTTTTAAGAGCTCTCTATAGAGAATATTAAAGAATATTTCACCGAAAACACATTTTACAAAAGAGGCTCTCCTTCTAGTTTAAAAACCATTCACTTAGTAATACGAACCGGGAGCAACATTCAGATTTCAAGATTTGCAGTTTTAGGACTTGCTTTTAGAATAATCTGCTTCATATTATCTGTATATCCAAGAATATCTCAGTCTTTGCTAATTTCATTAACGATCATCGTTCTCTCAACTCAGACTTCAAGTTGGTTATTCTCATCAGAAATACGATACAACATATCATTAAGCTGGCTTCGCCTCTGATGTTTTACCTTGTATGGGATCTCATCTGGATACTTTCTATCTGCAAAAGTCCCCGGGCGATTACTATAAATTCACATATAAATCATATCAAAACGCGCATATTCAGTCAGTTTCAAGGTTTCTTGAAAATCCTCCTCTGTCTCTCATGGGAATCAAAGAATAATATCAGTTGTGATAGAGATCGGTCTCTTAAGCGAACGAATCTTATCAATAAAAGTATAGCACTGCTCTGCTGAATATCCACGAAACATTTTTTTGAGCACAGCATTTGATCCTGACTGAAACGGAATATGAATATGCGGACACAGCTTTGCTTCAGTCTCATGAAGAGCCAAAAGCTCATCAGAATAATACGTCGGATACGGAGAAGTATATCTGAGCCATTCCAAACCTTCTAACTTCAAAACCTCCTTTACAATAGTCAAGAAATCTGGATGCTTATTCACGATTTGCCCCAAAAGAACGATCTCCTTAACCCCATTAGCAAGATGAATCTTTGCCTCTTTAACGATCTGTTCAACAGGAAACCATCTCTCCAGTCCTCTAGCAAAAGGTACAATACAGTAAGCACAAAACTGGTTACATCCAGTTGAAATCGGGATATAAGCGGTCTTATTATGAGCATTCATACTTGAGTTTATCCCCTCTGGGACAATCGTTGAATATTCATTTGTTAATTCCCTATCATAACGAACTTCATATCCGAGCTTCTGGAGCATTAACGGCAAAAATCCCGTATCATCAATACGAAAAAAGAGTTCAATATTTTTCCACTTTTGAGACAGGTTATGAAAAAGTGGATTAAAACTATGATTGATTCCAACAAGTTCACCTTTATCAGATTTTTTAAGATTTTTTACCTCCTCAGAGGTCAATCCTACAATCCTTGGCTCTTTTGTCAGAACAACTCCTCAAAAATTTCCTGTTTTAAGATTTTCTGGAAGCTTCTTTCCAGTCATAATTTTCTGATTTCTCATATTATGCTGAATCATACATCCCGTGATCCAAACTTTTTTATCCAATGGGATTTCTTTAAGCTTTCCAGTCACTTTATCCTCAGATTTTTGACGAACAGAGCAAGTATCAAAGATCACAATATCTGCCTCTTCTACTGTCTCTACTGGCGTAAATCAACAATTTTTCAAAACTGATTTTACCCTGGCAGTATCAGCATAATTCATCTGACATCAGAGCGTAATCACCGTAAACTTCATCATCTGTGATCAATATAAAATAAGATAATTTCTAGTATTCAAAAAAGTCGCATTCCCATAGACCAAAAAAATCTGATCTTAATGTGACTTTTATTTTTATATGGTTATAAGCTTTAATTTTGGAGGTGCGGAGAATTGAACTCCGGTCTAAAAGGCATACCCACTGAACTCTACCATTATAGTCAGCTTTTTAACCTGATTTTTTAGCCTTATGCTGAGAGGGAGAAGGAGAAAAGTAACAAACTCAATTCTTCAATTTTTTCAGCACAAGGTTTTGGTTTCCTGCTCAAGTCGGCCTTGCTCCTAGCAGGAGTCAGTAGTCAAGGTTAGTTTTAACTGGCTTGAAAGATTACTAAGCGTAAGCCTTTACAAGTTCAGCTCTCTTAAGAAGAGATTTTCATGCGTTAGCATTTTTGGTTTGATTGGTTTTAGGCTCTGTCAATCATCGAGCAATGGCTATCACTAGGTACGGATTCCTCTCATCAAATCCAAAGTCACCCCCATAGTCTTTAAAGTATAGCGAAAATCCTCACCTTTTGCAAGAGAAAAAAAATCGGTTTCACTCTAATCCAGATCGCCACGATTCATGAAATGAGTCTTGCGATGAGAGTTACGAAAATCTTCTCACAAGTAAAAAAACTGACTCCATCACTGAAATCAGTTTTTTCTCTTTTATTCAGATACTTTCTAGTATCCAAACATATTTCTATAGTTTTCTCCAACAGGAAGCAATCTACCGATAATCACATTCGCTTTAAGATCTGAAAGATTATCAATCGCTCCTCTAAGAGACGCCCCAACCATCACTCTAATAGTTTCCTGAAATGAAGCAGCTGAGAGCCAAGAGTCAGTTTCCTTAGCAACAGTAGTAAGTCCAAGTGCAACTCTCTTTCCGCTTGAAGGTCTTTTTCCTTGGGCTTCAAGTTCAGAGTTCACTTTGATATATTCCTCATACTTTACATAAGTACCAGGGATAAAACTTGAATCTCCTCCATCTTCAATAAAGACTTTTGAGAAAAGCTGTTTTACCACTACTTCAATATGCTTATCATTAAGGTCTTGTCCTTGAGAAGCATATACTCTCTTTGCCTCACTAATGATATATCTCTGTGCATGAATATCTCAAACAATATTCTTATATTCCATGATATCCAATGCTCCTGTAGTCAAGATTTCTCCCTTATAGACTCTTTCCCCAACCTTAGTCTTCTTTGGAGTAAGTCCGATAAGTGATTTAGAGAATACCTCCTCAACTCCAAGTGTGATATAATCCTCATTAACCTCAAGAACCTTACCTGCTTCCTTAGTCTTAAGCTTACTTGCTCATTTAGATGCATAGTTCGCTCCTTTAGCAAGTACCTCTCCCTTCTTTACTATCACTTCATAACCATCTTTGATCAAGTATGATTTTTTCTGAACATCAGCAGTAATTCTGATTTTTCCAAACTTTCCTCCTTCCTGAGTTTCTTCAAACGAAAGCACTCCATCAAAAGGACTCACGATAGCTGGATTTTTTGGAGCTCTCACTTCAAAGAGCTGCTTAACTCTATCAATACCAGACGCCTCAGCTGCACCAGCAACTCCTCCATCATGGAAGGTATCAAGCGTCAATTGAGTAGAAGGTTCTCCAATAGATTGCGCAGCGATCACTCCAACAGGAACTCAGATTTCTACCATATTTCTTGTTGCAAGATCCATTCCATAACACTTCTGACATACACCACTCACGCAGTGACAAGTCAATGGACTTCTTACACTAACCATCTTGATATTTGAAGTTTCAATAAGAACTAAAGCTGACTTATTAATCATCTCTCCAGCCTTAAGGATAACAACTCCATTATCGTCAATAATATCTTCTGCAGCAGTTCTACCATAAATCAAACTTGAGAACTTCTCTCCCTTGAGTTCAGCTTCATCCTTTGAGAAAATGATATATTCACTTGATCCACAATCTTCTTCTCTTACGATCACTTCCTGAGAAGCATCACAGAGCTTTCTAGTAAGGTATCCAGATTCCGCAGTTCTAAGCGCAGTATCGGCCTTTCCTTTACGTCCAGAGTGGGCAGAAATAAAGTATTCAATAGGTTTTAGTCCCTCAACAAATGATGACTTAATAGGCAACTCGATAATTTCTCCCTTTGGATTTACTACCAGTCCCTTCATACCTGAAATCTGAGTCAAGTGAGTCTGAGAACCTCTCGCCCCAGAGTCAATCATCGTATAGAGATTATTACCTGCACCAATAATTGATTTCAGATTTCATTCTACTGTCTTCTTTACATCAGTCCAGATCTTAACAACCAATCTGTGTTTTTCTTCCTCAGAGAAGAATCCTTTGTAGTAGTACTTCAAAACTTCATTATTCTGAACATCTCCTCCTCTCAAGATTTCTTCCTTCTCTTTTGGAACCTTCATATCCAAGATATTGATTGATGTCGCAGCAATAGTTGAATACTTAAATCCATAGTTTTTGATAGCATCAGCTACTTTTACAGTAGTTTCCATATCATATCTATCAAATACATCAGAAAGCAATCTCTTAAGATCCTTATTACCCATCTTCTTATTTACAAATGGATAATCCGCTGGCAAAATAGAATTGAAAATCACTCTACCAACTGTTGTTTCCACGATATCAGATCCATCAAGTACAATTACCTTATCCTTAAGAGTTACCTGCTTATTATTAAACGCATCAAGTACCGCATCAAAGCTTCCATATCTCGCTACTGGATGAATCTTTTCCTTCCATTCATCTTCAGTATTATAGTCTGGATATTTTGGATCAAATGCATCAGTCAAAAAGTAGATTCCAAGCACCATATCCTGAGAATGTGTAATAGTTGGATCTCCAGAACCTGGCTTGATAATATTCTTATCAGCTGCGATCAATTCTCTTGCCTCTTTCTGAGCTTCATCTGAGATAGGCAAATGAACCGCCATCTGGTCTCCATCGAAGTCGGCATTAAACGCAGGACACACAAGAGGATGAAGTCTGATTGTCTTTCCAGGCATCAACTTGATTTTAAAAGCTTCGATAGAAAGTCTATGAAGTGTTGGCGCACGGTTAAGCAACACATACTTATCCTTAATTACTTCTTCCAAAAACTTGAGTGCAATAGGATTTCCCTCTTTAATCAGCTTTTCAGCCTGTTTTGGAGTATATACGATCTTCTTTTCGATAAGCTTTCCAATAATAAACGGAGTAAACATCTTTACTGCGATATAGATTGGAAGCCCACATTCATTCAAATTCAAGCTAGGACCTACAGTAATAATAGATCTTCCTGAATAGTCAACTCTCTTTCCAAGCAAGTTCTTTCTGAAAACTCACTCCTTACCTGAAAGCATATCGGAAATTGACTTGAAAACTTTGATTCCAGCACCAGCCTTTCCTGCAGAATTCTTCTCTCCAACCAAAAGATTATTGATAGATTCTTGAAGAAGTCTGATTTCATTCTTTTTTACGATATCAGGCATTCCAACTTGGATCATTTTCTTAAGTCTGATATTTCTCATCAGAACTCTTCTATAGAAAAGATTCACATCAGATGAAGCAAATCTTCCTCCATCAAGCTGAACTACTGGTCTAATATCAGGTGGGATCACAGGAAGTTTTCTCACGATCATATTTTCTGGCTTTACTCCAGAGACATAGAGATTGATCAAAAGTTTGATCAAACTCATCATCTTCTTTTTCTGGTCAGCAGATCTAATAGTTGGGAATTCCTTTACTCTCTTTTTAATCTCCTTTTCTACATCAATAGATTGAAGCATCTTAAGGATTCCTTCTGGACCTGATGCAAATGAGATCAAGCTTCCAAATTGATAGAAAATATTTCTATAATCTGATTCCAAAATAGTCGCTCCAAACTTCAAATCAGCTACGATTGATCTAATTCTATTAAACTCAGCTTCAATAGATTGCTGATTCTCTTCATAAAGCTTTTTTGCCTCAGCGAGCTTCTTAGGCTCTTTTTGAGCTGATGATTCCTTTTTGTAAAGTTCATCAAGGTCCTTCATTGTTGATTCATAATCACTTGCGATTTTCTCCTTGATCTTTTCTCTAGTCTCATCAGTAATATCTTTTACTACCACATATTTCACATATGTCAGGATTTTATCAATTTCATTAGCTGAAAGCTGAAGAAGCTGATGGATACCTCCAGATGGAGATTTCTTATACCACTCATGAACTACAGGAGAAGCAAGGTCAATATGTCCCATTCTCGTTCTTCTTTCTCTTGAAGAAGCCACTTCTACACCACATCTTTCACATACAATTCCCTTATATCTCACTCCCTTATACTTTCCACAACTACATTCAAAATTCTTCACAGGACCAAAGATAGACTCACAAAAAAGTCCACCTTGCTTTGGTTTTCCTGTCCTATAGTTAACGGTATCTGGATTATCCACTACTCCACGAGACCATTTTTCAACTTCCTCCATTGAAGCGAGTGTCACCATCAATCCGTCAAATTTTATTTTATTCATTGAAATTACTGCATAGGATATAAAAATCTGATTTTTCTTACTCTATTTGCCCAAAATCTTCTAAGTCCTCAACCACTTTACCAATCATCTCTCCCTTTGATTCTACTTCATCCTCATCTTCATCTAAAGATTTAGAAAGCTCCTGTTCAAGTGAAGCAGTCATAATTCCAGAGAGTCCAAGACTCTTGATCTTGTCCATTCTTTCTTCATAGATTCTTTCCATTTCATCACTTGTCAAAGAAACGATATTCTGACCAAGTCCCTTGAAAAGATAGGTCAATAAGTTGAAAGACTCAGGCAATCCTCAGATTTTTGGCTTCTGAGACTTGATAATAGACTCATAGAGTTTATTTCTACCTACAACATCATCAGATTTCACAGTAAGCATTTCTTGAAGAGTATATACTGCAGAATATGCTTCCAAAGCCCACACTTCCATCTCTCCAAATCTCTGTCCTCCTTGTCTTGACTTTCCTCCAAGCGGTTGCTGAGTAATAAGTGAGTAAGGACCTACAGATCTAGCATGGATCTTATCTTCAACCATATGCACAAGCTTCAAAATATGCATATATCCAACAGTAACCTGCTGAGCATAAGGTTCTCCAGTTTCTCCATCATAAAGTGTAGTTCTAAGCTTATCTTCAAGACCAGCTTTTTTTGCAAGCTCAACGATATCATCTACACCAATTCCACCAAAGGTTGGAACCGCAAATTTAACACCAAGCTCCTTAGCAATAAGTCCCAACTGAGACTCAAAAAGCTGACCAAGGTTCATACGAGAAATTACTCAAAGTGAGTTCAAAACAACATCAATTGGCTTTCCATCAGCTGAGTATGGCATATTTTCTTCTGGAACCACAGTCGCAACAATACCCTTATTTCCGTGTTTTCCAGCGAGTTTATCTCAGATTTCAATCTTTCTTGTAGAAGCAACATATACTTTAATCTTCTTTCTAACTCCCGCCATAAGGTTATCTCCCTTCTTTGAATCAAGAATTACCACTTCTACAACTTTTCATTCACTACCAGATGGCATATAAAGAGAAGTATCTTTTACATTCTTTGACTTGTCTCCAAAGATCGCCTGAATAAGCTTTTCTTCTGGCGTAAGTTCTCCTTCTCCCTTTGGAGTAATCTTTCCAATCAAAAGATCTCAACCTTTCACGATAGCTCCGATTCTAATGATACCATCCTCATCAAGGTTTGTAAGTTTAGACATTGCAACACCTGGGATATCATTTGTTGTCTCTTCAGGTCCAAGCTTAGTTTCCGCAACCTCGATTTCGTATTCACTGATAATCACTGAAGTAAGCTCATCATCCTTCACCAATCTTTGAGAAACAACGATCGCATCTTCATAGTTATATCCCTTCCATGGCATAAACGCAACTCTAAGAGATTTTCCAAGAGCGATTTCTCCATTCACAGAACATGGTCCCTCAGCCAAAAGATCACCTTTTTGTACCTTTTGTCCTAAAGAAACACAAGGAACCTGATTCAAACAACTCTTTGAATTTGATCTCGCGAAAGTAATAAGTCTGTATTCTTTAATTCCTTCCTTATATTTTACCTTCACAAGTCCTCCATCAACATAGACAACTTCTCCATCTCATTCAGCCTTAATCACTGCATGAGACATCTTCATAATATCACTTTCAAGTCCAGTTCCCACCAATGGAGCATCATTCTTCAACAATGGTAGCGCCTGTCTCTGCTGGTTTGTCGCTACAGAAGCACGCACCGCATCGTTATGATCTACAAATGGAATCAATGAAGTATTAGGAGAAAAAATCTGAGCCAAATTCACATCCATGTGTGTTACATCATTGATATGAAAACTTCTCATCTCACCAAAATGCCTCGCAGCAACTCTAGTGTTCAAGATATTATTATGCTCATCCAATGAAGCAGTCGCATCGGCGATAATCACTCTTTCATCCATTTCTGGAGAGATATAATCAACTTCACCAGTCAAGAACGGCTTTACAGCAACAGGTTTCTTGATCTTTCCATAAAACTTTTCAATCTTCTTTGCAGTATCAGTATCAATAAGTTCATTTTCCTTGATAATAACCTTAGTTGTAGGATTTCCCTTTGCATCAAGCTCAAAAATATCACGATGAGCAATTCTTCCAGTCAATGCTTCAACATTTGGATCTACTTCACGAAGTACCTTCAAAGCTGGCGTTTCCAAAAATCCTTCATCATTAATTCTACTATAGAGTGACTGATAGATTACAAGTCCAATATTCTGTCCTTCTGGAGTTTCGATCGGACAAATTCTACCATAGTGAGATGGGTGCACATCTCTCACCTCAAACTTAGCTGTCTCTTTCTTTAGTCCTCCAGGTCCAAGAGCAGTAATTCTTCTCTTATGTTCAATTTCTGAAAGTGGATTAATCTGATCCAAAAATTGGGAAAGCTGAGATGTTGCAAAGAATGATTTAATCGAATTATCAATCATCTTAAAGTTCACCAAATCAGTAATCTTCAATGGATTTTCCATATTCAAAACTGAAAGTTTTCCTCTTACACTCTTTACAAATTTTCTCATCACAGGCTGAATATGAGAGTACAAAATTTCTCCCATAGTTCTCACTCTTTTATTTGAAAGATGATCAGCATCATCTACATAATATCATTTTTTATGATTACAAAGATCCAAAAGATACTTTATAGCCT
Organism: uncultured bacterium; assembly: GCA_963552955.1. Classification (GTDB taxonomy): domain Bacteria; phylum Patescibacteriota; class Gracilibacteria; order Absconditabacterales; family Absconditicoccaceae; genus HOT-345. The sequence goes on along the minus strand of CAUVLQ010000006.1, from coordinate 31,646 downwards.
GAATCATATCTTCTCCATCAAAGATATTTGCTTCATCTCCCTTAAGCGGCTTTTTAAGATTCAATTTTGCATTGATCTTTCTTCTAGCAATACTTCCCATATAAATTCTCTCTGGAAGCAAAAATTGCCCCTTAATATAATCCAAAGCTGATTGAGCATCAATAAGTTCCCCTGGTCTAAGCTTAGCATAAATAAACTCAGCAGCAGATACCGCATCTACAGTAGTATCCTTCTTCAAAGTAATATCAATAAAGTCTACATCTTCAGCATCAGCTTGCCCATCAAATGCAGCTCTAATACTCTCATCAGTTTCCAATCCAAACACTCTTAAAAGTGAAGTAATAGGGAACTTTCTTGACTTATTGATTCTTGCTACAACATTTCCTGTTTTTTCAACACTCACCTCAAGCCAAGGTCCATTTTCAGGGATCAACTTAAATGAATACCAAAAATCCTTCTTTCCATAGAAGATTCCATATGATCTAATAATCTGAGAAATAATCACTCTCTCAACTCCATTAATAATATATGAAGCAGATGGAGTCATCAAAGGCAAAATACCAATATTCGCTCTTTTATTAAAAAGAACTTTTTCAGCACTCTTTTTACCTCCTTCTTCCTCAACCTTTTCAACGAGTTTTACCTTTGCAGTAATAATTCCTCCATAAGTAAGCTCCTTTTTCTTACATACATCAACAGTTTCAATTGGCTCAGAAACTTTTACATCAGAGATCGTGATATACATTTTTTCACCTGCAATATCCCAAATTTTCTCGATATCAGTAAAGAGCTTATTAAGGTAGATATTGATGAAATCATCATACCCCTTTTTCTGAAGTTCCAAAAGATCAGGTAGTTCCCCATGAGTTTTTGGCATTGTCAAAAAGATTCTACCATCTCTCTGATAATAGTCCTTAAATAGGTTTTCTACCTTTGCATTTACAGCAGTTTTTAGTTGCTCTTTTACCTCAGTTTTCACTTTTTTACTTACAACAGAAGAAGACTTACTTGTTTTAGCAGCCTTCGTGTCTGAGGTTTGTTTTTTATTTACCATATTCGTACAAATCAATAGAAAATAAACAAAATAGGCATACTTCCTACCCTATTAACCTCTTTTTTCTAAATATAAACACTCAAGAATTTCTTTACAAAGAACACATCCATTACAAAAAAATAAAAACCAGATTTTTTATCTTTTTCTCTCAGAAACTCTCAAACATTTTTACAAAAAAAAGTTCAAAAGACAGAAATTACTTCTGTCTCTGAACTGTTAATTGATGTCTTCCTTTTGCTCTTCTCCTTGCGAGCACTCTTCTACCAGTCCATGATGCCATTCTCTCTCTAAATCCGTGAGTTCTTATTCTCTTTGTCCACTGGTATTTTCTGATTCTTCTTAATTTACTAGCCATAAGAATGTGATATTAATGATATAAACTATCTGCTGATAAAGTTCAACAAACCTAGAGTTCTCGCTCTAATGATCTCCTGTCTAAGTTTCTTTTGAATCTTTACAGAGTTTCCAGTATAAAGCCTTGGCTTAATATCACCAAACCTTGTAAGATAATACTTCAAGATAGGAATTGACTTCCAGTTGATATACTTAGCATTTCTCTCATCAGCAAAGAAGGTAATCTTTTGACCAAATCTCTTATCTTTAATATCCTCAATTGCCTTATCAAATTCTGATTGAAGTTTTTCAAAGTGGAAGAACTTCTGTTCAGCAGTCATCTTATAGATTTCATATCTTACTACTGCCTGATTATACAAAAGAGCAGCCTTAACATCCTTTACCTGCTCTGGAGCAAGTTCTAGAAGATATGAAACAAAGTAAGCCTTAGTATTTTTATCCTTAAGTTTGAAAGAAAGGTTTTGAATTCAGATTTCATCTTTTTCTTTCACAGTGAATTTTGCTTCTAGATCAGCCAAGAAAGCCTTTCTATCTGCCTCTGAGGTGTTTGCATTGAGCATAAGCACCAATTCGTAATGTTGCATAAAATTGTGCAATAAACAAATAAAAGATTTAGATACTTTTTAATGCGCCGATTAGATCCGAGTATATTTTTCTACAGAAAAAAATCAAGAGAATTTACAAGTTTTTTAAGATGAAATATAGAAAATCACGTGTTTTTGACGAGAAATCAAAGTTCTCATAAGCAAAAATCATCTATTTTTCCCAAAAAATTAAAAAAATCTGACCACAGATAGCGATCAGATTTTTCACTGTATTTGATAAAAACTATACAGAGAATCTATAGAATTTAGTAATCTCAAATCCAGCAGGCAAAATTTCCTTTACCTTCTTTCCTCCATCTCTAATATATTCCTGTTCAAGAAGTACATTATCAGCAAATGCCTTATCTACTTTTCCTTTTACAATATTAGCGATCATATTTTCTGGCTTTCCAGCAGCCTTAAGTTCTTCTGTGAACTGAGCTTCAAGCTTAGCCTTTTCATCAGCTGGAACTTCATCAAAGCTAAGATAGTCAGGATTGAGTGCAGCAATCTGAAGCGCCAACTCCTTTGCTACAGTATCATCTCCGTTATGATATACAAGAGAAACTACCTTATCCCCTGGATGAGAATATGCATATACTTTGCTTCCTGTTACATGAACCCCACCAAGCTTAAGATTTTCTCCAGTAGTAGCAATTCCCTCAGCAATAAGGTTATTGATTTTTTCTACAACATCAGCAGGAAGATCATCTTGACTCTCTACATCACCACTAACAGACTTCAAAACATCAAAAATCTTATCAAAAAGTCCCAAGAAACTATCATTCTTTGCAACAAAGTCTGTTTCACAAAGAAGTTTTACAACATAAGTTCTGCTTCCATCATTGTGAGTCTTAATAAGACCTTCATTTGTCTCTCTGTCAGCCTTTTTACCTGCCTTTGCAATTCCTTTTTTTCTAAGGATTTCCTGAGCAAGGTCCAAATCACCATTTGCCTCTACAAGAGCATTTTTACAATCACCAAGTGGAGCAAAAGTAGCATCTCTCAATTGTTTTACTAAGCTAATATCAATTTGCATTATTATATAGTATAAAGATAAAATATAGACATGATTTTGCATTTAGCAATCAAAAACTACTTATACAGAAAAGAAGACTGAAATCAACAGTTTTTCATCAAGCGAACACTAATAAGCATAAGTTCTGATTGCCTCTAAAATATCCCTATAAGACTGATAATATTGATGACTCGTAGGAGTATTTTGCAAAGATGCCTCAAAACTTTTCCCTAGAGAAAGTAATGTTACTTTAATTTGATCACGAGAATACCCCTTTTCTCTAAAAACTGAGTTTAATATCCCCTGAATCATCTGCACTTTCTGATTATTCCCTTTCTCATCTCTAGGTAAAACCTCTGAACTTTCTTCTTTTTTCTCTTGATCTCAGAGAGAAGAAGATTCTATTTCCGTATCAATCACTACAAAAGCATCCATCATATTCCTTCCAGGTCCCGCTACATATCTCGTATCATAAATCATTGCCTTTGTCCCTCAATTATCAAGGAGAATCGCATTATGACAGTGGAAATGTGTAATAATATAGTCTGCCATTGAAGAAAAAGTCTGTCCATTGACAAATCCCATAGTTATGAGTGAATTATCTAGATTTGAACAGATAAAAGACTTATTTCAGGCTTTTTTCTGTTTCGCATCATTATTAAGTTCCACATTTTCTTTAGCAAGATTAACTCCATTTTTTACCAACACTGGATTTGAAATTCCATTATAAATGACATCAACCTCTGGATTTACCCATCCCCCGTTCTTTCGGTAAGCTTCGCCTCTTTTCTGTGTAGCCAAAGGCGCAAACTGACCATTCTCATCAAATCAGAACAATGCATCATACTGACCAATATCAACTCCCCACTTTGACATCAAGACCCCATTCGATTTTCTAACTTTGTCCGTACTATCTGCAAGTTCTCATTTACACCAATTGTAGGTCTTAGGACAGAAAAATGCCCCATTTATCGCATGACTACCTCAAACACTCTTCATCAAATCTTCCAAAGATCTAGGCATTCATCAACGAGCCTCCACGGCTGAAACAACAATTTTATTCGTCCCATCCATCGGAACTTTCAAAACTTGGTAATCATTTGTCTTGAGATACTCTACATGGCCTGCATAACTCTGAGCTCCGCTCAAAACAATCATTCAAAACATGGCTATCAATAGATATTTTCGCTGTTTCATTGAGATATTAGTGAAAAAGTAAAAATCAGCTATTCAAGCATCCCATCTTATTGATGGTAATTGAATTAAGCATTTATACAGAGAGTATATCATTCTTAGCTGAAAAAATCAAGATTAGATTTATAAGTTATCTCCTATCGGAACACTTTTTCTAAACAAGTAACGAGAAAATTAAAAAAAAGAAAAAAACCTGACTTAGTTCAGATTTCCTTTTTAGCAAAGTGCACTAATACACAGCTAATATAAGCTTATTGATTTCACTGAGATTGGTCTGGAACCTGTGGCTGAGGCATCTGGACAGGAGCATCAAGAGAAATATCTCAATACACTCTCTTTTTGATATCAAAAAGAGAAAGAATCCATCCCCCAATATCCGCATAAAGAGTTTTCCACTTATTTTCCTGAGTTAGATTAGCGAGATACTGCCCTCTTCGTGCCTGCATAACAAACACAACATAAAGGACCAAGTTCCCTAACACAAAGAAAAAAGGTAACCGCCCCAAAATTGGGATCCAGAAGATCATCAACCAAACAAGAAGCAGCAACATATTGAGCGAATATCGACCAAGCACCTGCCTAAAATGGAAGTATTCATAAACTGTTAAATCCTCCTTGGCCGAAAAAAAGAGAACCCCCACCAAAAGGTAGGCAGTGATAACTCTCTTTCTTTCAGACGAACTAGGCAAATACATATTTTCTTGCATAGGTTTTTCAAAGAGGAAATAACAAATTAAGACAACAAGTAATTAAGTACAAAATCAATACTAGTATAGCTATTAATATTTGTCACTACCAATTCATTTTCAGGCCAATATCTAGAGAAGTTAGTACCAGCAATCACGATTGCTTCTAACTTTCCCTTAAGATTTTCTACCTCATCAATCAATGTAGAAAGCATAGTTCCATCTACAACGATCACAAGTTCTGGTCTTTTCTTAAGATTAGTAACTCCTTTATATACTTTATTAGCTCTATCAAAATTTCTCTTGTATACAAGTTGTTCTTTTTTAGTGAGGGCTGCATAAGCTTCACTCTCCATAAAGCTCGCCATTTCATTGATAGAATCAATTCTCTTCTTGAAGGTATCAAAGTTTGTCAAAAACCCTCCAGAAACCTTATAGTTAAGATATGATACTCCTGTCTTTTTAGCCAAAGCCTCAAGTTCAGCAGCGTACATTTTCTTTTCACATACTACCAAGATTTCCTTTCCAGCAGCTTTTGCCTTTTGAATAGTAGCTTTCGCATCCTCTAGTTGCTGAGCAACAGATTCAGGATTGATCACTACAACTCCATTAGTTACCTCAGACCAGTACTTGCTAGTCTTTGGATGAGCTTCATTTTTAAGTGTACCTATATGCGCTTGCGCCTCAACGATTTGATTAACAGATACTGTCATTCGTATAGGTAATAGGAAATATAAAATAGATCCTTGCAAATATTAAGTCTAATGGTCAAAGCGTAATCACTCCGCCATAAACCTACTACCCCAAGAATAGAACGAAATCAAAAATCTGATTTCTGTTATTTTTTTTACTAAAAACTATTTAAAGTTAATAGTTGCTCCAGCTTCAGTAAGCTTAGTCTTCAAAGCTTCAGCTTCATCAGCCTTAGCATTTTCCTTAATGATAACTGGCGCTTTTTCTACAAGTTCTTTAGCAGCCTTAAGGTCAAGACCAAGAGCCTCTTTTACAACCTTAATTACAGCGATCTTCTGTTGACCAGCATCAGCCAATTCAACATTCATAGCATCTGAAGCTCCAGCATCAGCAGCAGCTCCACCAGCAGCAGCTCCTCCTGCAACAACCATAGCAGCAGCAGTTACTCCAAATTCTTCTTCCAAAGCCTTTACAAGTCCGTTAAGTTCAACAGCATTCATTTCTTTTACAAGATCAATAATCTGTTGTTGATTTTTAGTTAACTCCATTGTTTACAAAACATAATAAATAAAATGAGTTTTTAGATGTAATTGAATAGGAGAAAGCCTATTCAGCTTTTTTTGCGATTTGATCAATCACCGCAGCAAATGATTGTACTGGGTAATTGAAAAGGTATGCCAATTTTGACAAAAGTTCTTCCCTTGAAGGGATATTTGCAAGTTCTGTCACATAATCAGAATCATGCCACTTTTTGTCATACCAAGCTCCTAAGAACTTAATAGAAGCAGAAAGCTCCTTAGTCCCAGCAACCTGTTTTGCATACTTGTTAACAACCTTCATAGGAGCGTATTCATCATCATTTGCATAGAGGACAACTACAGACCCATCAAGATCACTTTCAGCTACGGCATCAAACCCAGCTTCCTTGAGAGCAAGTAAGAACAGCTTTTTTCTGACAACATTATATTTACCAGAAGCAGCAATAACCTCTTTTCTGATTTCAGTAGAGAGTGTTACAGGCAATCCAGATTGCTGAAGCACTACTACATTTTTTGCAGAAGTAAGATCTTGCACATACTGTTTTACTAACTCAACTTTTTTCTCTTTTGAGATTGTCATAGTAGAGTAAAACCTTGATATAAAAAATAACCCGTTGCCGGGGCTATCTCATTTTTTAGTCATCTTGAGATTTTTGAAATCCCAAAATTCCCATCAAGATAAGAATAACCTAGGTAGGATTTATCTTTTCTAGAGAAAAGCACCTACTGTCTTCGGCAAAGATAACTCCATATATACTCAATCAAAATAAAAAATCAAGAGATTTTTATTTTTTTGAGCTAGAGGAGAGAAAAAGAGAGGAATAATAGCAAAACCTCTATAAAAGAAGGAATAAAAAAATCAGATTTTATCTTTCTTTTTATCATTATTTTACAACAATAGCATATATTTTCTAATATCATCTTGACATAAGATAGCATTTATATATAAGTATTCTGTATAAACAAAAACCATAAGGAATATGAACATCTTAGAAAACAAAATTTTTGGAATTAGGAATGTTCTGATGATGATTCATGCATTGAGAACACTTCAAAAAAAACGGTTTAATGTCGCAATGTTTATAGATGCGGATAATGTGACTCCGAGCCTAGTGCGATTTGCTATTGAGAAAGTAAATCAAGAATATGGTAAGGTTGTTATTAGAAACATCTATGGGAACTGGTCTAACAAATTTTTATTGGACACATGGAATCCCTCTATCAAGCAGTATCGTCTTACAAGGATTGATAACTATTCTCAGAGCAAAGGGAAAAACTCCACCGACATCTGTGTGACAATCGGTGCTATGGATATTCTCCATCAAAAGAAGGATATCGATATCTTTGTCCTAATCTCTAGTGATAGCGACTTTATCAATCTCGTTCATCGCTTGAGAGATGAGAGGAAACTTGTGATTGGCTATGGACATGATCCGAATATCAATACTCAAAAAGCTTATGATGAGTATTATATCGTGGATCGAGCAAAGCCTCAGACCATCGTTAACCCACCGAAGGAAACTATTCACAGGGTAACCCTTGAAGAGACTCCAAAACAAACACCTCAATCAGAACAAAAAAATCAGACTCTAGTTCCAGTCCAACCTCAAAATGAGGAGAAAAAAGCTGAACCTTCCTCTCCTCCAAAACAGTCCTCTGAAAAATCAACAAAACCAACAGAGAAAAAAACTGAGGAAAGTACAGGATTTGGTGAACCGATGAGGGAGAAGTTTATCTCTGATCTTGTGGCTGCATACAATTGTGTATCAGCGAACTCTAATCTCGTTTCGATGAAATCTCTCTATGAACAATACAAAAAAATGGATAAGGTGATAACTTTCTTCTACTATAGCAAATTTGTAGAAGAAGTTAAGAATACTGGATATTTCCAGGTTATTCCTGATCCTACCACTGGAGAGATACATCTGAAATTAAAAAGTCCGTCAGTTTCCTGACGGATTTTTTCTATTTCACATTCCCCGTGGCAAATTCATATCAAATGATATCATTATTAGCATCAAAAATATACTTAGTCGTCTGTGGAGTCTCTAAAAAGTAAAGATACAAATAATTTCCTGCGATAAAAACTTTCATCTTCATATCTTCAGGTCCTCATCAAGTATCACAATTTGCGAAGATAATGAGAGACTTTTCTCACTTTTCATAGGAAATATTACGGCAGTCATCAAGTATTCACTCAAATGGCAATACACCTTGATTTACTTTCAGCAAAGCAAGTGCTGTATCTAAATCATAATGAGAAAGTGCTTTCAAAAACTGGAGAATTTGATCAGTATTTTTCTTTGGATGTCGATAGTTATTTAACAAAATCGGCTCATACTGCTCAGTTGGAGTCGAAGAAGTGAGAGAAATCAGACGCACTCAGCTTTCATTCAAAAAATCAATCCTATCAGCGAGCAAATCCGCACTCAGCCTGTCCAAATTCAGAGAATACCTATACTGCCCTCTAATTCCTGTCTGCCCCAAACTATCTGAATAAGGATGACCTCCATCTCGCTCAGCAGGGAAGGTAGGTATTTGAGCTTGATTCCCTACGCCAGACAAGAGCGATACCGGTTTATTTACATAAGAAACCATAGTATCAAAAAGAAAGCTGAAGTTAGGAGGGAGCTGCTGCTCTGAATACATTTCATCATAGGAAGAGACTATTACCATCTGATCCAAAAAATAAGAGCGATAAACATAGTAGCCAATCACACTAACAATAAAAAGTAACAAAAGTCAGAGTTTTATTCCTTTTCTCATCTTCATCTCCTCTACCCAATAAAAACCGTTTTCTTCGCACAAAAAAACGAATTATTCGATTTCCTTCGATCAGCAATCTTCTCTCCCTTTTTATCCAAAAACGAAAGCTCCTCTACTACAAATCCAGAAGTCAACAAAAGCTCTTTAAGCTCAGTCAAGGTAAAAAGATGATAAAATCTGAATTCAGTCTTCTCCCCCTGCTTCCAAGGAACATAAATATCTCTCCAATCCTTCTTCCCTATTGAAAAAATTCGCATTAAGATTGAACGAGCAACTTGTTTTCGATAAGTTTTCAAAAACCAACTTGAAAGCGACCAATTAGTCATCAGTAGAATTCCATCATACTTAAGGGATTTATAACAGTTTTTGAGCAAGTTTTTCCTCTCCTCCACACTCGGCAAATGCTGAAAACTCGCACACGCAACAATCACATCATACTCCTCCTGCCCTGCATTCTGCATAAAAACGCTCATATCTTCACAGATAAATGCAGCCTCTGGATGATCCTTACTCGCATAAGCAAGCAAACCTTCTGATAAATCCACTCCATGATACTCAAAATCTCAGCTCCAATACTCCTTAAGATAAGAAAGAAATCTCCCTCCTCCACATCCAAGTTCAAGAATCCTCGGCTTTTCAAGGTTTAAACTTTTGATATAGTCCAAAAAACACTGACCATCAGCCCAATGTTTTTGCCTGGTCTGATAATATTTTTTCGCATTTTCAGTATAAAAGTGAGCAAGATCAGATTTTATCTTTTGCATAGTGGAGTGTTGAGAATAAAGGATTTTCCTTTTGATAGTGTTTTCATACTTTTTTTCAAGGAGAAAGCTTCTCTCATCTGGAAGTATAAGGATATTATCATGTTCCATGCTGACTATGGTGACCCCATAAGTACAAAGTATGGACATATTGCAATGATTGTCTCTGCCTATGCTTCAGGCAAACAAATCAGATACAAGACAGTTGGTGCTAACAACCATGGGAAATTGAAATTGAAGGACGAATACAACTGTTCAAATGTTTCAATCTCTTCTCCAGCTAGAGCGCTTATTGTTGATAAGGTTAGTATCTACAGAAAGTGATTAAGTTCATTAAAAAAATGCCTAGGAGTTTTCTCCTAGGTATTTTTCATAAGATTTAATCCAAGTACGCTATCGTCATATTCAAGAGTGGATTACTATCATCATCTCAGAGATAGCTGTTATAGAGGACATATTTGGTTGGATGCTTCTTACTATACAAAATATCATAAGTTCGTGTTTGAAAGAAACCTAAATTTTGTGCTGGATAGGAGTATCAACAAATAGGACTATAAATATCAAGATCTACTTCTCAGTGCTGATCTGCAATCACCTGAGGAGTCAGTATCGCGTAGCGAACATTTTCATCATCCCCAGCTACACGAGGAGTTCCTACTGAACCTCTCTCCTCTCGATATGCTCAAGTTTTTGGCACCACATTACAAATAGCTTTCCCAAAGAGGTAGGTTGGTGGCTGAGCTTCATCAAAGTCTCAAAGTCCATAGTCATAGTTGATTGCCTCTTGAATAGTGAGGTCGCTTTCCTTGTCTTTGAAAATATAGTTTGAATACCCATTCCCACCGATTATGATATGATTGTTGATCCAATGTCCAGAAAAAAGCTGAAATCTCTTCTCATTTTCAAGGTAATAATTCTTCCACTGTTCAATACCTCCTGTAAAATATTCTGTAGCACCTGTCGGCATATGAGCTATTAGCTTTACACAAAGCTCAGGGATAACCACTGAAAACCCTGATTCAGCTTCATCTCGCTGAAGAGTAAAGTTCCCGCTTCAAGTGAGATTAGTATAATATTCCTTCCCTTTACAGTCAAAGTTTTGCGCGAGAAGTTCTGGTTCTTTAGGAGTTTTTGGCTCTTGAACTGGAGTTGCGCTACAACCAGCTAAGAAAACCACTCCTCAGAGTGCTAGAAAGCTTAAGTATTTCCTCATCATGCTAGTTATATACAAGGTAAAACACTATAGATATAGAAAATCTTCAGCAAAAGTCAAGCTAATGAAAAAAGTCTCTATGGAATTCCATAGAGACCTTTTTCTTAATTTTTTACATCAAAGATTTCTAGAGTCTCAAAGATATCTTTATCCCTTTTACGATACTCTCACGCAAAAAGAAGCTCTAATTCTTTTTGACTAAGAGGTCTTCCTAAAAAGTAATATTGATTATTCTTTCAAAGGACAGAGGAATAGGTTTCTTCATCGAAAAAGGCATCATAGGCTTTCCCTTTATGTAAGTTGGCTATATAATTTTCTGTTTTCTCGTGATTCTCATAAGATTGAATAATAATTTGACCTACTCATATAGAGTTTCGATCCATACCACTTATGGCCCCAGCATTTGGTATCCCGCCTTTTCGATCATAGGGGAGATTAAAAATAATATAGGTTTCTTGTATGCTAGCAGCCTCAGATGTTTGAGCTACCCCAATCTGCCCCCCTTTCCATGCTTTTCCAAGTTTTACCTGAAATCCATACACTTCATTTCTATAGATGAGGGAATCTCCCGTCTGTGTCACGATCGCTCCGCTATTCGCCTCCGTAATCACAACAATCGGAGTAGTATCTCCTGTCTGTGCAATTGCTCCACTCAGAACCTCATTCTGAGCAACTTCTCCACTCAGAGTTTTCTCCTCCTGCGGCAAGATGCCGCAACCGCTCAGAACTATACTACCAGCGATCAAAGACCAAAGTCAGATTTTTTTCATCTTCTCCTACTGAAAAATAAAAGTAGACTTGAAGATAAAGATTCTACAGTAAAAGTCAAGTTAACGAAAAAGCCTCTAGGTAATCCTAGAGGTTTTTTCATATGTAGAGTTAGAGTGGAATCTCACAAGTCTTTACTTTATAGCTTCCAATAACAGTTTTCCCATCATCCTTTTCTCATAATGTAGAGAGAAGATCAGGATTTGATTTATAAGGTTCTACAAGACTTCCTTGAGTTAATCTCCTCAAAACTATTTTTTCTGGAGTGATTTGAGAGACTCTTCGATCTCACTCTTGTCTAATGTATCACTGAGAATTTTCTAAGATACTACCTTCTCCTTTGCTATAAAGCTTATCATTGATTACAAGATAAGTCTCAAAACCTGAATCTCACTGAGGTCTTGTACCAAAAATAAAGTAGTTCTCTCAAGCTTCTCAGTATTCAGCGAGGTTCTTGAGTGATTTACAAAGCTTTGTTTGTCCGCAATAGAATTCCTCTCGAGGTTCCCAGCGTTGTTGACAAAGAATCCCCGCTCTTTCAATCAACTTCTTCTCAGGCAGTCAATGTCTCTTCATAAACTCAGCAAGTACTTTATATTCTCCTATCGGCTCCCAAAGTGATATTCCATCCTCTTTTGATTGACAAACTGGTGATTTAACTTGGTCGTCATCATCTCAGTCAAAAATCCCTTCATTAAAAATAGAGATCATTCCACACATGCCCCCAAGCCCATCAGTTGATGAAAAGTAAATATCCCCTTGTTCATACTTACAGTTCACGGCTACCTTATCAATATCAATAGGCTCTCATTCTGCAAACGGTCTCACTTGAATCAGTGTACACTGCGGAAAATGAGATACCGTAACTTCTCCACTCAAACCATCCTGCTGAAGAACATCTCCGCTCAATACCTTCTCCTCTTGCGGCAAGACTCCACAGCCGCTCAAAAAAACTACACCAGCGACCAATGACCAAAGTCAGATTTTTTTCATCCAAAGAATATTAAAAATAAAAGAAACTCCTTAGAATACTAACCTAAGGAGCTTCAAAGTCAAGTTAATATCACAAAGTAAATCAGAACGCAAACGAGATGAAAGTTATTTCTTGATTCTATTGAGAGTATAATAGCTTCCGTTATAATGGTAAATCAGCTGATAGTAATAGTCCTTGTCCGATAGCAAGGTATACTCCCTCTTGGATCACTCCTCCGTTGTATACGGAACGGCTTCGTATTTCATGCTCGTTCAGTCTATTGGAAAGACTGCATTTCAGTAGTAGTGCAAGAAATACATTTTATTGTCATGATAATAGAGGTTTGGCTGGTCAAAGAAATCTTTATCGATAAGTTTTCGACTCTTCTCATCTATAGTTCCTGTGTAAGCTTTGATATCTCGAGGTTCACCAGAACTCACATAGGTCTTAATCTCTGGGAATGAAAGCAATCTAAAGTCAGCTTTCTTCTTTTCTCTGATCAAGGCATATCAGTCCTTTGAATATCCTCGTCTATATACTCGATCTTTATCACTTCCAAGATAGTTGGTATATTGTCTGCCTCAATTTCGATAGAACTCTCGACCTTTTTTCCTAATAAATCTCTCTTCTTCCTCTCAGGTTAAAACCTTATCTGACTCATCTCTAGGAATAAACGAAAATGTCTGAGGATCTACTGGGAACTTATACGGAGGCAATACAAGGTAGCCATCAGAATAGAGTGCTATATTAAAGTAATACTGCTCTCATGGCGAACCTATAACCTTCATATTAGGAATATCTGACTTTCTAAATCCCAAGTTTGATCAAGCACTAAAATCAAATCCACTAAAATGATAAAAATAATAATACTTATCATCCTCAAGGTAGGTATATCCTCAAGTATGCCATTGCTGATGTGTTCCTGTCGCAACGATCTCAGCATTAAGAATTTTATATTTTCGACCTGAATCGACAAAGAAATCATAAACATCACTCTCATATTCTGCAACTTTTCAGTTAATATAATACCTTCACGGTAAAAGCTTCATATGTCTTATATCAGCAAATCCTGTTGTATTCATAAATGCGTAACTTTCATTGGGCGTGATGTCTGAGTGCTTATCATTTGAGGTATGAGTCTTTGAGATTCAAGGAGCAACCTGCTGAGAGTCACCTTGTATCTGAGATACTTCTAACTGATACTGAAATCCAAGAAGAAACACAAGACTAAGGAAAAGTGCTAGCATAGCTTAGATTGGAAAGATATAAAAAACTCCTTAGAATAGTATCCTAAGGAGCTTCAAAATCAAGCCAATATGGAACGCAAACAAGATGAAAGTTATTTTTTAATTCTATTGAGAGTATAGTAATCTCCATCAGAATGATACAGCATTTGATAATAGTAGTCTTTATCCATAAGAAGTCCATAGCTCGTATCATAATCTTTTCATCTCTCACGAACTTTTTTAATATCTCGATGCATACTTGCTCCATCTATTGGGAAGATCGCAGTTCAAAAGCTAGAAAGCACATATATATGATTGTCATAATAGGCAAGTTCTGGATTTCAAAAAGTATCTTCTAGTAGGAGCTTTCGATTCTGTGTATCAATTTTGCCTTTATAAATCTTTAGATCTCGTGGCTGACCTGTCGTTTCATACGTTTTGATCTCTGCAAAAGAAAGAAGTTTGAAATCAGATTGTTTTTTCTCTCTCAAGAGTGCATAGTGATAGTCGTCATCAGGATTACTCCATCTATAAACCCAATCCTTATCCTCTCCAATATAGTTTCTATACTGCTTACCTCAGTTTCTAAAAAAGCTACGACCATGAGTTCTAATATATTCATCTCGCTGAGGTCAGGATTCTGGAAGAGAGGGGTCCCATACTCTTTCAGCTGAAAAAGAGAAACTATTTTTATCCACTGGGAAAGCATAAGGTGGAGCAAGCAAATACCCATTACTATATCAGAGTAGAATATCAGCAGCTTGCTCTCCCATAAATCCTAAAAGCTGGAGATTTGGATACTGAGATTTTCTGATAGCCGGATAATAAGCAAGCGGAGTCTTGTCGTTTAATGCCATCTCCAACAGATATGTCTCAAGGTAGTAGTTATTCTTATCCTCATAGAAGCTCTGTGAATAGCGATTATTGATTGGTTGGAGCGTATCTTCATCTGGATGAAATCGCTCATCAAGAATCTTATATTTCCGCCCCTGAGAAACCCTGAGCGGAAGCTCTCCTGAGAGATTTTCGGTACTCGTCAAGACAAGTTGATCAGCATACTCATCCTCTGCTAAAGCATCAAAAGCATACTTGAGCTCTGCAAGACTTCCTGAGGAGAGTCCATCATCAGGAGCTGTAGGTTGGGGATTTTCAGAGCTTTCATCCTTAAAAGGAGGAAAGTTTGACTGAGAAAATTGTTGAGTATTTTCCATATTGAACACCTGTGGATAGGAATAGAATAAAACTAATCACAAGCAAAAGATCAAAACTCATATCCATTTTTTCATCCAGGGAATATTGAAGATATAAAAAGCTCCTTAGAATAGTATTCTAAGGAGTTTGAAAATCAAGTCTTTCCTCTTTTCTTAATTCTTTTCTTGCAAATATTTCTCAGCCTCAAGCGCCGCCATACATCCAGTCCCAGCAGAGGTGATCGCCTGCCTATACTTCTTATCCTGAACATCTCCAGCTGCAAACACTCCAGCAACACTCGTCTGAGTGCTACCAGGCTGCGTCTGAATATACCCAGCTTCATCCAATTCAAGCTGACCATCGAGAAAATCAGTATTTGGCTTGTGACCAATCGCATAAAATAATCCTGAACATTCAATCAGCTTTTTTTCTTGAGTTTGATTATTAACTACTCGAACTCCTTCCAAGAGCTGACTTCCTACCGCCTCAACTGCCTCAGTATTCCAGAGGAAAGTAATTTTTGGGTTATTGAGTGCCCTTTCCTGCATCACTTTAGAAGCCCTGAGCTGTTCTCTTCTTACAAGCACAACGACTTCACTTGCAAAATGTGTGAGATGAATCGCCTCTTCCATCGCTGCATCTCCTCCTCCAACTACTAAAATCCTCTTATTTCTAAAGATTGGAAGCCCTCCATCACAAATCGCACAAGCAGAGATCCCCTTCTGCCAAAAGAGCTCCTCTCCTGCGATATGCATTCTCTTTGCTGTAGCTCCAGTCGCGATAATCAAGCTATCAGCTGTAAATACATCAGATCAAACTCTGACTTCAAATGGTCTTTTGCTCAAATCAACACTTTCAACAGTCTTAGTCTGAATTTCTGCTCCAGAATTGAGTGATTGCTTCCTCATCTGGCTCATCAATTGACTACCATCGATTCCCTCTGGAAACCCTGGGAAATTCTCTACAACAGTTGTAGTCGTAAGCTGCCCCCCAGCAGCGATCCCACCAGCCATAAATCCCTCAAACATCAACGGTTCAAGTAATGCCTTCCCTGTATAAATTGCCGCAGTATGTCCTGCTGGACCCGATCCAATAATAATAACCTTTCTATGATTCATATCTTAAATTACAAAAAACTAAAAAGCTAACCTTTTTTATAGGAATCAGCTTTTTCTTTGCAAGGAGTTTTTTAGAAAACTCTCTACTCTAACCCACTCTCATCAGCCCCAAAATCCACCTGAGCACTACCGGAATTCACCTCGACTTCTGCAATCTCATCCGCCGACAAAGCTCAGCTTCCTCATCTTTTGCTTGCCTCACCAAAAATCTCTCCACCCTTGCACACTCCATTAAAGAAATCTGCCTCTGCACATTCACTCCCATCAGCAAAGATACAGTATCCATTGAGTTTTCAGCTCTCCTCTCTCATCTCTAGATTCCCCTCATGATCCAAACAATACAAAGAAATCTGATCTTGAAGCGTTGATTGAACCTCAGGTGCTGATTGCATTCCACACCCAGCTAAAAGCAGCATTGAAAGAGCTATACTAGCAAATCCCAATCTTTTCATATCTAATAGTAGTAATAAAGTAAAATTATTTTATACGATTCTGATAAATAGAAGAGATTTTTCAAACTAAAAGGTAAGTAGCATATGTATTATCTCCTGTGTTTCTTTTTGATATCTCGGAAGTTGTTTCAAAGTAATTGGCTGCTGAGTATCATATATCGACTGCAAAAAGTAAAGATATTCCTTATCTATAAAGCATCATCAAAGAAAAGTTGAGAGCGAATATTTTTTTGATTTCTCATCCCAAAAATCCTGACTCAATACACGAATCGTCGAATAATCAAACCCAGAAAAAAGAAACACCAGCTGGTCAGAATATCAATAGATCGCATTTTTATCTTTGTAATAACAAGAAAATTCTGACTGACGCGACTCATCATAAAACAGTTCTTGAAAAGTTGACCGATCTATTTGCTCAGGGTTTACGCTATGACTATCAGAAAAATCCCTCACTGCTTGAGCATTCTGCTCTAAATAGACCGCTCCAGAGAGATAGGGAGCGACTATCTTATCTCATGAAGCGACTAAAGCACAGTGAGCACCACCAGTATAAACAAAAGACTGAGAATGGGATGCAAGGAATTCGAAAGAACTAAAAAAATAAATTCCACTGACAAAGACTACAAGAACTAAAGAATAGTAAAAATAGGAGAAGTGCATATTAGATAAATCAAAATAAATGAAGAAATGAGAGAAAATAATCTCTCCTTCCTTTATGAATTTCTCTATCTATTGCAAGTTTTGTTAAATCAAGTCAATCTAAGTTAGAAACTAATAGTTCTTTACTCCGTCATTGCGAACGAAGTGAAGCAATCCAGAACAACATAATTCCTACTTTCGCTCCCTGCTAGGGAGCTGGCTTGCGTAAACAAGACTGAGGGCTTTAGAAATCAAACCTACCTCTTCCTCCTAGAAAATCCTCTCTTCCCCTGACCAGAAGATGAACCGCGATCCATTTTTGCCTTAGAAATCAGTGATTTCCCTTTCACCTTGCGAGATTTGAAAGCATGAAGAATATGCTCAGCCTCTAGATACGGCACAGTCACAAAAGAGAAATCCTCCATTACTCTCACATCATCAATCATCCTTGCCTTTACCCCAGTTTCAGTCACCAACATATCTACTAAGCTACGAGGACTATAACCAGCTTTTTTTCATAAAGCAATAAAAAGTCTGGATTTCCCGGTCGTATCAATCTTTACTTCACTGATTTCCTTATACATCTGCGGATTAAAACTATCATCATAGTTGAGTCTCAAGAGCGCAGCAATCACTTCTTCTGGAGTGTGAGTTTTGGTAAGTTCTTTGACAATAGGGAGATAGTCCATATATTTTTGTCCATCAAGCACTGCATCAACATCTCTAGAAAGCTGTTCTTTCTTTTTTGCAATAATTTCCTCTGCTGAAGGAATTACTCACTTTTGAATATCAGTCTTGGTAATCTTTTGGAGAGAAATGAGTTTTCTATATTCCTGTGGAGTGACAAAACTAATAGCAATTCAGGTTTTTCAGGCCCTTCCTGTTCTCCCAACTCTATGCACATACCTTTCAATCTCCTGAGGCAGAGCATAATTGATCACATGGGTAATATCGTTCACATCAATTCCTCTAGCGGCCACATCAGTCGCAACAAGGATTTTTGCAGTCTTATTTTTAAACTGATCTAGAATCGTTTCTCTCTGCTTTTGCAAAATATCTCCATGCAAACCATGAGCTTGATAGCCTCTCTCCATCAATTTCCCAGTCACAAAATCAACATCTAACTTCGTCTTACAAAAAACAATCCCATAAAAATCTGGTTCTACATCAATGATTCTACAGAGCGCATTCAGCTTATCCTCCTCCTGCACCTCAAAATAAATCTGAGAAGTCTGAGTTGTTGTCATCTGATCATTTTTCACAGAAACGAGTTGATAGTTCCCCATATATTTTTTAGCAACTGAGAGAATTTCTTTAGGCATTGTCGCAGAAAACAAGAGGACTTTTTTATCAGGATTTGCTTTTTTGAAAATTGTCTCAATATCATCAATAAATCCCATATTCAGCATCTCATCTGCTTCATCCAGAATGAAATATTCCAAACTATCAAGCTTCAAACTTCCACGATCCAAATGATCAATCACCCTACCTGGTGTTCCAACAATAATATCTACTCCCTTTTTCAAAGCTGAAATCTGAATAGTATAAGACTGTCCTCCATAAATTGAAAGGACTCTCAGCTCTTTTCCTGTTTGAAAGGATTCAATTTCCTCTGCTACTTGGTTTGCAAGTTCTCTAGTCGGCGCAAGGATCAATGCCTGAGGACGATGCGTCCCCTGAAGCTTTTCAATCAATGGTAGTCAAAAAGCAGCGGTTTTCCCTGTTCCTGTAGCAGCCTGACCAATAATATTCTCCTCCCCAGCCAAAAGCAGTGGGATCACCTTTTCCTGAATAGGAGAAGGCGTTTTATACCCTTTTTTTTCAAGTGCTACTAAAGTCTTCTCGGTAAGTCCGAGTTGCTTAAATGTTGTCATAATTTATGATTTTGAAAATCTAAAAACGGTAACCCAAAGCCAAATCTGGCCAAGAAATCACCGTTTTTTGTTAAGATTCAGAGATTTTTCTACCACAGCCTTGAAGTTATAATTAACTATAGTAAAATCCTGATCAATTACTAGGGATTCTTTTGAAGTATTGATTTTCTAAGATAGAAACAGGAGAATATTTTTCTAAAAAATCTCTTGAAAATCTGATTTTTTTCTCTATTATAGCACTTGTTAAATATTGGTGCTATATTTTTATATTATTATCACAAAAAACAAATGGCAAAATTACCAAAGCAAGACCGTCTTGCACAGATAGAAAAAGAGCTCGTGGAGCTCAAGGAAAAATATACGATCAAAAAAGCTGAATGGGAGAGGCAAAAGGCGCAAACTCAGCAACTTAAGAGTTTGAAGGAGACTATCAAGAATCTTGAGCATCAGGCAGAAGTTGCTGAAAAGCAAACAGACTACAATAGAGTTGCTCAGATTCGCTATGGAGAATTGCCTCAGGCTCAAAAGCAGCTTGAGGAGCTAGAAACCAAAGCACAGCAAAATGCCTCTCAGGATATTGTAGATAGTGAAGATGTTGCTCAAGTTATTGCTAAGTGGACAGGAATCCCTGTTGCTAAGCTTGTTTCTACTGAGATGCAAAAATTAGCAGATCTTGAGGGAATTTTGAAAAAGTCTGTTGTTGGACAAGAAAAGGCTGTTCATCTCGTAGCGAATGCTATTCGTCGTGCAAGGGCTGGACTTAAAGATCCAAATAGACCAATTGGATCCTTCCTTTTCCTTTGACCTACTGGAGTAGGAAAGACTCAGCTTGCAAAAGCGCTTGCAAATACTTTGTTTGATGATGAGAATGCCTTGATTAGAATTGATATGTCTGAGTATATGGAGAAGCATTCTGTATCCAGATTGATTGGTTCTCCTCCAGGATATATTGGTTATGAGGAGAGAGGACAATTGACAGAGGCTGTTAGAAGAAAGCCGTATGCTGTTGTGCTTTTTGATGAAGTTGAAAAAGCGCATCCTGAGGTTTTTCATCTGCTTTTACAGGTATTAGATGATGGAAGATTGACAGATAGCACTGGAAAGACTGTAGATTTCAAAAATACTATTATTATCTTGACCTCAAATATTGGTTCTGAACTCTTGCTAGAGCAGGGAGAAAAAAATAAAAAATCAGATTTTTCTGATCTTTTATCTAAGATGATGCCATTGCTTCAGCAGCATTTTCGTCCTGAATTTTTGAATAGACTTGATGATATTGTGCTTTTCAATGCTCTTTGAGAGCGTGAGATTCGTGATATTGTTGATGTGCAGCTTAATGGCTATCTCAAGCAGATCTTTGAGGGAAAAGAACTTGAAGTTGAGCTTACTGAAAAGGCGAAAAACTTCCTTGCGCAAAAAGGACGAGATCCTCAGTTTGGAGCAAGACCACTCAAGAGAGCTTTACAGACCTATCTTTTAGATGAGTTAGCGTTTGAGATTATTGAGTGAAAAATCCCAGCACAGTCTAAAGTTATCGTGGATGAAAAGTGAGGAAAGTTGAACTTTTCTACAAAATAATCAGATTTTTAATCGTTTGATAATCTTCTGAAAAAATTGAATTAGTGTATAAGCTCTTGAGAGGTCAGGCTTTTGATAAGCCTTTCGTAATCAATATGATTTGCGAGCATCTCAAGGGCTTTTTCTTTATCAAAATTTTGCGTTTCGATTCAGATTTTATCAAAAGGGACCTTGAGAAATAGACGAGGAATCCTGAATTTATCACATACGAGCTCGATTCCTCGGCTTTCCATGTCTACAAAAGAGTTTCCTTCTATGATTTGCTCGGTCATAACGGTTTCAGAAGATCGGATACTAGCGATTTGCTCAAACAGTACAGGGAGTGGAGGTAGGAGTTCCTTTTGAGTAGTCAGATTTTTTATTCTTCAGATTTGAATTGCTTTTGGTGCTGTTTGTAGGCAAGTATGTCAGCAGATTCCGATATTTATTAGAAAAAAATCCGATTCAACGTGTTCGGTCAAGAATTTTGTGAGAGAATAGATGGTTTCATAATTTCCTATTCCTGTGCAGAGATAGGAGATTTTTAGGTTTGATTTGAGATTTAGTGCTTTGATTTGAGTTTTAACAGTTTTAAGTTCTCAAGAGGTGGCACAACAAACGAGAAAATGCATAGTTGTAAATCAAAATAAAGGTTTAACACATTGATTTCAGAATTTTGTAGTCTATTTTTCCACTTCCGAGGAGAGGAAGCTCTCAAATTGGTTTTATATGATCGATTTTGATAAGGTTATTGACTCATTTAGATTTGAGGTAGAGATTGACTTCTTTGAGTGATGGGGTGAAATCAACGCAGAAAAGAGTAATTTCAACATTGTCTTCAGTTTCCTTTCATTCAACAGCGAGATTTGCTCATGCATCACTACCATATTTCTCTAGTAATAAACTTTCGATAAATGGTAAAGAAATCATCTCTCATCAGAGTTTTAGAAATCTCTTTTTCCTTCCTGTGATGTAAAGATAACCACTTTTATCCAGATACCCTAGATCTCAGGTTTTATACCATCTTTCTCAGTCGACCTCTAGAAATGGACTTTCAATACTACTATCTAGATAACCATTGAATACACTTGGTGCAGAGAAGAGAATCATTCATTCTTGATTAGAATCCATCTCTTGGTTTGTATCAATATTTACAATTTTGATTTTACCAGTTCAAATACTGATTCCCACAGATTGAGCTTTTTGTTTTTCAATTGGATTGATAGCGATGATCGGACTACATTCAGTGATTCAGTAGCCTTCAAGAATCACTCAGTGAGGAATAGATTTTTTGAACTTTTCAAAAACCGCTTCACTACACTTTTCTCCTCCAGTGATCACATATCTTAATGAAGTTAGCTGATCTGGTGCGGCAATGTGTAATAGGTTTCTCAAAAAGGTCGGAGTTGTTGCTAAGAGTGTTGGTTTTGTATGATCGATCAACTTGGCAACAGTGAGAGAGTCGTTAGGGTCTGGAGTATTTATAGATCTGAGTCCAGCAACGAGTGGAAGCACCGTATTGACTGTAAATCCAAAACTATGAAATGGAGGAAGGTAGCAGAAGAGTCTTTCATCATGTTTGATATGCATGATATCTAAAGCTCCCTGAAGATTGGTAATAAGGTTTTTATGAGTAAGTTCAACTGCTTTTGGGAGATTTTCGCTTCCTGAAGTATAGAGGACAACTGCTGTTGGATCTAATTTTTTTGGGAGAGGAAAAAACTTACTTTTGATGAGGGCTTTAATTTTGCGGAAGAGTGAGATATTTTTGAGAAGATCTTCAAGGAAAATAAAGTCATAGTCCTTTAATCGTGAGATATTGATCTTGTCAAAAAATTTTTTGGAAGTCAGAATTTTTTGTGTTTTTGAAAACTTTACACAATGATCAAAAGCGCCTTGTGGATGAGTTCGGTTCATCATTACTGGAATTTTCTCTGCAAGGTAGGTTGAAAGCAGCAGAATACTTGTGCTTCCGAGTGATGGGAGCATAATTCAGATATGTTTTCATGGAATGGTTTTGAGATAATCGCTAATAAGAAGCGATTTTAATACCATATCACTTCTTGTTTGGAGTCCAAAAAGTTGGTCGTAGATTTGAGTAGCTTGTTTATCTGTTTTTCGCTGGAGCTTGAAATGTTCAAGGATATTCAGCTTTTCATCTAATAATCGTTCCTGTTTTTTTGTGTTTATCTTCCAATCACAAGGTTTGAAATCAGAAGCTTCACTTTGGGTAAGTCCCATTGCCATTGCGACCAAATCAGCTACTGTTTTGAGTTCAAGTACTGGGGTATTTGAAGCTGATGGGTATTTTGCAAGGATGATGTTTTTGATTTCTGCCATATCCAATGAATCTAAATACAGATCAAGAATAAGGTTTTGTTCAAGAGAAAGTTGTGTTTCTGCAGGAATTTGTTTTAGTGTTTTGAGTTCTGAAAAGATCGTTTCGATGATTTCAGGATTAAAATTTTGTCTATTGTAGGTTTTTGTTGTTTTTAGGCTTTTGATTGAATCTTGGATAAAATCAGGTAATACTCTATTTTTTACATCGTTATAGTAGAAATAATGCGGTAGAAAACTGACTTTTTCTTCTCCTTTTTTGTTATAAAAATTTTCTAAATTATGATTGAATGTTTCAAGGGAAGTGGTTGCTTGTTCCTTGAGAACATCAGTCTGTTCTACGATTTCAATTGTGATCTTTCTCTTTGGGAGGAAGAACATGAGGTTTGCAAGGAGATATCGTATTGCTTTAGCAAAGTTTCGGAAGAGGTTCGGACTTTCTCCTGTTCGAGCTTTGGATCGCATAGATCACCATAGTCCTTGGATGCGAACTGTAAGAATTTTTGTATTTTCAGGAGCTGCATTTACTGCGAGAAGGGCTGACTTTTTCCCTCAGAGATATTCTAGTCCTTGTCCTGCAAGCTGCCCTGATGGGAATAAAAGAACTGAGTCAGATTTTTTGAGTGCGTTTTTGAGTTCTGAGAGGCTTGAGTTAATACTTTCAGAGAAATCTTTTTTTTGATTAGATGGATTTTCCTCAACACTAATTGCACCGATGATGCGGAAGATAGGAGCCAAAATACGATTTTGAGTAAAAAGACTCGTAACTACCGGTCTAATCTTGGCATAAGGGAGAAAAATACTCCAAATAAGCATAGGCTCTAGGAAAGAGATATGGTTTGGTAATATAAGAAAAGTCTGATTTTTTGCTTTCTTTGGAAGTCAGGTGATCTGCACGGTATAGCGAAGTTTGATGATCCAAAGGAATAGTTTTGCAAGTCGTTTCATAGGTTTTATTTTGATAGTGGTAAACGGTATTAGCTCAAGTATAAGGACTTTTTCTTTTTTCACAAGATTTTATTGAGATTTTTGATACTTTTCGGACTTGCTATTGTCAGCAAGTATCCGGGATATCTAGTTAAGATCAGATTTGTATTTGCATTTGGATAGAGATTGTTTATATTTATCAGTGGAAATGGGAGTTTTTATTTGAATAAGAAGATGAAATGCAAATAGAACAACAGCCAATTCTTCGTGTCTTTTTAGTAGATCTTGTCGATAAACAGACTTCGAGAGAAGTTCTAGAAGATAGAATGAGGGAACTTGAAAATCTAGTGAATACTTATGGAGGAGTTGTAGTCTTGCAAAAGTATCAGAAAAAAGATCAACCAGACTTGAGAACTTATGTTTGAAAAGGGAAGCTTGAGGAAATTGTAGAAGATATGCTTCGCTTGGAGGCAAATCTGCTTGTAATCGGAAATGCGCTAAAACCTGCTCAGATTTATGCGATCAATGAAAAGTTACGTTTAGTCAGTGAGGAACAAAATCTCAAAGAAAAGATGGTTGCTCGAGATAGGATTGATCTGATTTTGAAGATTTTTGAGAAACATGCAGAGTGAGGTGAAGCTAGACTTCAGATTGAGCTCGCTGCGATTAAACATATGGGACCTAGGATTTATGGAATGGGTATGGAACTAAGTAGGCAAGGAGGTTCTTCTGGAAGTGGAAGCTGAGCAACGAGGGGAGCCTGAGAGACGAATACTGAAAAAATGAAGAGACATTTGAAGGAGAAAGTTTTGAAAATAGAGAAGAAGCTTGTTGAATACGAACAAATGAGAAAACTCCAGCGTGATGCTCGTAAAAAGAAGGGAATGCCAACGATTGGGATCGTTTGATATACTAATGCTGGGAAGTCCTCACTGCTTAATGCTTTGACCAATAAGGGCGTTTTGGCTGAGAATAAGCTTTTTGCGACGCTTGGGACGAATGTTTGAAGGTGTTATTTGATTACAAATCCAGAAACCTGACTTGGGAAGGAGGTTCTGCTTAATGATACGATTGGATTTATCAGAGATTTGCCTCCAAAGTTGGTAAAGTCTTTCTCTTCAACTTTGGAAGATAGTATTGAGTCAGATTTTTTGCTTCATGTTATTGATGCGAGTGATCCGTTTGTTGATGAGAGAATAGAGGTTGTTCATAAGGTTTTGAGCGATATTTGAGCTCATCAGGATAAGATTCTTGTCTTCAATAAGATTGATAAAGCTGATGAGGAGAGAATTGCACAGCTTAGGGAGAAATATTCGGACTTTAATTGTGTGTTTATCTCAGTTAAGGAGGGAAAAGGTTTTGAGGAATTGAGATGAAAGTTGATAGAAAAAGTAAAGTAAATTTTTTAAGATATTAGAAAAAACCTGACTTTTGATCAGGCTTTTTATGTTTTTTATAACTATCGGAATGCACTTTACCCTACATAGATGGATAGCCTTTATTCTCTGCTATTATTTTCTTAACATATTCTAGATCTCTTGACTTCTACCGATAAATACATATTATCTACTCAATAAACAAAAAAAGAATCATATGATATTACAAGACCAACCACCAATCGTAGCTTTTTACTGTGGAGAACCTGAAGATTTCCTCAGTAAATTTAGAGAAGCCAAGGACTCTCTTATCTTCCTTGAAGAGCTTCTCCTCCAAGACAACTCAAAACAAATCAATCTTCTCGAACTACTTCCTATTTACAAAACAGAGAAGATCAAGGACGGACTCTGGTATTTTAATGCCCATCTTATGACCTTATGGATTGATTTTGATGTTAGGACAAGGAGAGTTGAGGGTGAGATTATTCACTTATTGAGTCTCTGTAAAGTAGTTTACAACCCAGAGAATTGTTGTGCTAAGGTTACTGAGATCTCAGTTAGCATGTTTGCAGCTAGAGAAGCTCCTAACCAAATATCCCAGTGAATAACTGGGATTTTTTTTAAAAAAGCTCTCGATACATGAGAGCTTAATCATCTTAATTATAGAGAAAGAAAATCCTGAAACTATTCAGCTTTCTTTTCTTTTGAACAACATGCCATTCCATCAGCATTCTTCTCGCAGCATTTTTTGCAGAAAAGGGTCTGAAGAGCGAATCTTCCTGATCCACTTACTGTAAGTGCAACTGCAAGTCCGCAGAGAATTGCATCTAGCTCAATCTTATCCCAATCCCATCCTTTCATATTCATCGCTCCAAGCATAATAATAGCAAGAATTGGAGCTACAAAAGAAACGAAAAGCCCAAGAATAAGCAATACTCCAAGCACTACTTCTCCAAGTCCGAGCACAAAAAGCCACTGAGCAGGATCCAAAAATGTTAGTCCAAGGCCATGAAAAGCCCCACCTACAAATCCAGCCATCCCCTCATTTGCATTTACAAGCTTTGGCAATCCATGAATAATAAAGATAGAACCTACGATAATACGAATCAAAAGAATAGCACTACATTTTCTGTGTTTCATTGTATATAACAATAAAAAGTAAAGACGGTTCTACTCTAGGAATTTTCTAATAATTATCAAGAGATTTTTCAAATCAAAAAAACTGATTTAAAAAACTTAAATCAGTCTTCATTTTGAGTTTTTACATTCCTGACCTTTGAACCACAGGTAGAAACAACTACAAAGGGCAGCATAATAGTAAAGCTCAAAGCTCCCCCAGTCCAAAGAATATCCAAGAACTCCCCAGCTCCAAAATACCAAAATACGGAGGTTATGAGTAATGTTCCAGTGATCCATACACCACACCACAAGAATAGCGTCATGATAACGACCAAACTCTTTTCAAATGCACGCTCAAAAGCGCACTTTTTCAATCTTTTATACATAATTTATTTTATTTAATAAGGGGAAGAATACATATTTATAAAAAAAAGTCAAGATATAAAAAAGCTGATTTAAGAGACTTAAACCAGCTTCTTTTCTTTTGTTATAAGGATTAGGACCTTAATCTTGACTCACTTCTTATCAAGACCAATCAGAAAAATCAAACATCCTATTGAAAGATAGAAAGCGAGATTGACGTACCTCTCTTCTCCTAACAAAGGAAGGGTAATCAACACTACTGCGACTAGTAAAACAGTGATTTTCGCAGCATAAATAAGAAACTTTTTCATAGAAAATCATTTTTATTAACCAAGGAGAATATAGCCATTCTCATAGCTAAATCAAGCTCAGATTCAACTCAGCCACCGAGCAATCACAAATAGAACTTATCTCTAATCAATCACCATACAGCTATACCCAAGTTCTTGGATTTTCTGAACTGTGATTGGGTATTTAACCTCAGAGAAATTTTCAAGTAAAAAAATCCTCTTAAAATCAGATTCCCCATTTTTTTCTTCCTTAAAAATCTGATTATACCTCCAATATCTCCCCTGATATAGGATAAAAGTATGATTTTCCTCACAAATATGATATTTTTTGATTCCAGCTTGAGTAGTCAAGATCTGGCCCTTCAAATGCTGATCAGTTGTTCGCAACTTCAACTGCAAAGGTACAGAAAGCGTATTCTTAATTTTTAAATCCACATAATTATAAAAAACTGTAGCTCCAGAAGCAAAAGGGAGAACTCTTCATGAATCAGGGAATACATCAAAAGAATGCCTATGCCTCTCTAAAACCTCGACATCTAGATGAATAAACATCCAATACAAAAGATTTGAAAGCTGACATAAACCTCCTCAAACTCCAGGGATAACCTCGCCCCCAGCAATCAGCATTCCATCTAAATATCACTCTTTATAACTAGGCTTTCAAATCCTCTCCCAAAACGAAAACACCTCTCAAGGCTGAATAATCAATCCATCTAAATGTCCAATCGCAATTTGGATATTTTTAATCTTATTTTTTTGCAAAAGAGGATCGCTCTCTCCGAGTTTTCTCATCAGAAGCGACTGATGCCTCACTGCGACAAAAGGCAAATATGATCAATACTTTCTAGCTAGTTTCAATTTTAAATATTGAAAAGAAGCCAGGAATCTCTTAGCAAAGACAAACAAAGGTCTTAACAAAGGAAATCTCATACTCCAAGAGAGTTTTTGCTTAGATTGAAACTCAAAAAGTTCTCTAATCCTTGTCTCAAGCATTTTTCAAACTCATAAAATAATCTAAAAAAGTCCTCACTGTTGAATAACTTTCTTTGGTTGCTGAGATTCACTAAACTCAAGTCCAAATTTAGAAACAATTTCCTCCCAACGATCAAATATTTCAAGTCAGAGTTTTTTTGCTTTTTCTGCCTTTGAGCCAGGCTTCTCTCCGATAAGCATAAAATTAGTCGTCTGAAGTGGATTTTCGTCATACTGATAACCTTTATCTTGCAAGTGTTTAATGAGCACTCCTCTACTCATTGGGAAGCTCCCAGTCAATGAAAAATGGCTTCATCACATAGATTCCATCACTTTCTCTTCTGAAATCGGCTTAATACCAACATTCTCAAAAATAGACAAAACTTTTAGATTTTCAGGATTAGAAAAATAAAGCTGAAGCCCTTCAATGATCTTTCCTCAAACACCATAGAGTTCAGAAAGTCCCTCTTTATCTCACAAAATATTTGGAATATCACTCAAGCGCTGCACCTTTTTACTCAGCAAATACTCTGCTAAATCTTGAGCAATCTTTTTCCCAACATTAGGGATTCCCAGTGCATTTAGAAGTCTCCACAACGGTTTTCTCTTCGAGAGCTCAAGTTGTCCAACAAGTTCAGCAATTTTCTTTCCTCAAAAATTTGGAAATTTACGAAGCAAAATCTGATTTTCAATCTTTTCTAAAGCATAAATATCAGAAACTGAACATAAAATCCCCTGTTGAACAAGCACCTCAACCATAGAATCTCAGATTCCTCAGATATCCATTGCATCCCTAGAAACAAAATGAACAATTTTCTCCTTAATCTGAGCAGGACAAGCTGGATTTGTACAATAGTAATGAATATCAATATTACTAATAGGTCAATTACAAGCTGGGCAAAAAAGTGGAGGACGGATAAAATCCTCTGTCCCATCTCTCCTTTCTTTAATCACTCATACAATATAAGGGATAACCTCTCAACTCCTCTGCACCCAGACAAAATCTCACTTTTTGATTTGCTTATTTTGAATAAAATCAAAATTATGCAGACTTACCCTAGAAATCTGGACTCCAGAAAGTTGAACCGGCTGAATATTAGCAACTGGCGTGATAATCCCAGTCCTTCCCACCTGAAAATCTACGCTCTGAATCTGACTAGCCACCTGCTGAGCTGGGAATTTATAGGCAATAGCTCGCCTCGGATGATGCTCCGTAGCACCCAATACTTCACGAATACCAAACTGCGAAGCCACCTTTCAAGCATCAGAAAAATCTGATCAAAAAAGACTCATCTCAGATGTTTGTTCTCTATAAACCAGCTCCTCATCTGTCATCTTTATCACTAGCCCATCAAAATCATAGTCCTGCTCATCCAAATATTGCTTAAGCTGAAAATCTTGCGTTAAAGCTCAGATTTCATCAATATTCTGTGGATCATTCACTCTAAAAGGCAGATCAAATACTGGCAGTCAAAGCTCTTTCAAAATCAAATGCGGATCTCACTCCAAAATATCATACACAAAACAAACGAGGTTCCTCCTAGCAACTTCAGCACTATCCAAAAGTTTAATACTTCCAGCTGCTGCATTTCTTGTATTTGCAAATGAAGATAATCCTGATTTCTCCCTCTGTTGATTGAGTTCAGAAAGCTGTTTTTTCCCCATCATAATTTCCCCTCTTACTCTCAAGACTCCAGAATAAGGGATTTGCTTTGGCAGACTTCTAATAGTCTTCACATTTTGCGTGATATCTTCTCATATTTTCCCATCTCATCTTGTAATCGCCTGCACAAATTCGCCATTTTGGTAAATAATCTCTACAGAAAGTCAGTCAAACTTAGGTTCTAAAAGGTATTTCCGATTCTTACATCCAGCTTTTTCAGCTATTTTTATTCCTCTCTGCGCCCACGCCTTAATATCCGCAAGAGAATAGCTATTTTCAAGAGAAAGTAAAGGGAAACGATGTTCAGCTTTCTTAAATCCCTCAGAAAGTTGTCCTATCAAGGCTTGTGTAGGAGAATTTGAAGAAATCAGCTGAGGAAAATATTCCTCAATCTGCTTCAGATACGAAAAAAGCTGATCGTATTCGACATCAGAGATAATCGGCTTCGCATCAATATAATACAAATGATTATGATCACTAATCACATCAATAAATTCCTGATATTTTGCTCTCGCCTGTTCCAAATTCAGCTCCTGAGCATGTGGATACTCAGTCATAAACTTCTGTAAATTCAAGGTATCTTGAGATAACTGACGACTTCCCATCTCTCAAAAAAAGATAAAAATCTGATTTTTCTGCCTGTTATTATTGTTTCTTGCTCTAAAAATGCAAGAGATAAAAATGGTAAAAAAAGGGAGAATTTCTCTCCCCTTTATCCCAGCTACTCAAGAGTGCAAAATAACCCCACTCAATCATTGAGCGATATTATCTGATGATAAGTCTCTTTTATTAGATTATTTTTTTATTCTACGTTTAGCAGCCTTTTCAGCCTTTTTTCTTAACTCCTCAAGCTCTGCAGTCGGTTCTTGATATCCTGGAATATCGGTATTATATTCTGCTCAGAATATTCTTTTTGAGAGCTCATAGAAACTTTCGTCAGTATGGGCTCAACCTAACTGTTCTTTATCAACTTCAAAAAGAGTATATAGACCAACAAGCCCTTTCCCTAAGTCTAAATCCGTTATAGTTTTATATCTAGTATTAGTAATACTTCCAAACCATTTTTTTCTAACCTCAGAATCTTGAAGTTTATGTCTAATGCTAGCTTGTTGCTCCTCTAGTGGCAACGACTCAAATACTCTACGCTTAGCAGCTTCTTCCGCCTTCCTCCTTAATTCTTCAAGCTCGGCTGTCGGTTCTTGATATCCCACAATATTAGTATTATATTCTGCCAAAAATATCTTTTTTGAAAGTTCGTAAAAGATTTCATCACTGTAAGCTCAATCTAGCTGCTCTCCACCGACATCGAAAAGAGAACACAATGATTCCAGTCCCATTACTCACGAGATTTCTGTAATAATTCCACCAGTATTTCTATTCCCACTAGTAGTTCCAAACCATTTTTTCATATTCTCTGGTTCTTGGAGTCTCCTTCTAATAATAGTTTGTTGCTCCTCTAAGGGCAATGACTCAAATGCCCTACGCTTGGCATCTTTTTCAGCCCTTTTTCTTAACTCCTCAAGCTCGGTCGTTGGTTCTTGATATCCTACTATATCGGTATTATATTCTGCTCAAAATATTCTTTCTGAGAGCTTATAGAAACTTTCATCAGTAGTGGCTCAACCTGACTCTTCTTTATCGACTTCAAAAAGAGTGTATAGTCCACTAAATTCCTTTCGTAGCTCTAAAGCCGCTATAGTTCTATATCTAGTGATAGTAACAGTTCCGAACCACTTTTTCATATTTTCTGGTTCTTGAAGTTTCTTCCTAATAATAGTACGTTGCTTTTCTAATGGCAATGACTCAAATGCCCTACGCTTGACATCTTTTTCAGCCCTTTTTCTTAACTCCTCAAGCTCGGTCGTTGGCTCTTGATATCCTGGAATATCGGTATTATATTCTGCTCAAAATATTCTTTCTGAGAGCTTATAGAAACTTT
>CAUVLQ010000005.1:0-70037 GCA_963552955.1 uncultured bacterium | reverse complement strand
ACTGAAAAGAAGAATGAGGAAACTGAAAAGAAGAGTGAGGAAACTGAAAAGAAGAGTGAGGAAACTGAAAAGAAGAATGAGGAAACTGAAAAGAAGAATCAGGAGATAAAAAGAAAGAAACAGGAACAGAAACTCCAGAGAAGATGGACCTCACAAAGGTCAATGTCGATGTGCTTAAGAAAGTCTATGGAGAGACGATTGATGAGAACTGGAAAGGATTCCAAGAAAAAAGAAACGTTATCGAGATCTGAGGACTGAAGTTCAAAAAATGGAAGAAAGGAATGACAGGACTAGGATATAGAGTAGCTAAAAATAAAGCTTGATCATTGCTTCTTGGGGTTGGACAGTGTATAGATGGAGCATTTACTGGGAAATGAATGATGGCTTGGGATGATTGAGAAGCATATCAATGAGATTTCGTTGAGTGGCTCAGAGACTGAAAAGGAAAATATTCTCGACCTGATTGAAGAACCTATGAATGAGGACGAAAGAAAGATTTTTATGATGGTCGAGGGGTAGAAACATATTCAGATTGAGAGAAATTTGAAGGACACCGAGAAAGCGGGAAAGAAAAATGACGAGGGACTACTACTTATCCAAACGGAGATAAACTTACGATCAATTATGAGAATGATAATAAATGAAAATGAGACTACATCTTCTCAACTGGGGAGAAAATCTACTGAGAGTGGGAATATATGGGTGCGTCAATACGAGAATGTACTAAGAAAATCTACAATAGTAAGGAACCGTTGGTGATTAAAATATCTGCTTGGGAGGAAAACTGAATCATAGAGGCAACTTCCTACGAAAATACACTCACATTCAAGAAAGACGCGAAGAACTTGCACTTACTTCCAGAGACTGAACCTCCAACCATAATCTCCCTCAATGACTTCGATAAGGCATTGCGCGCGATTCACCTTATTAACTATGCTATCAAAATGACTAAAGATCTAGCAAAAAAAGAGGGGAAAAAATTTGATCACTTTTGATCGAATGGAGATTCTTTGATAATAGGTCGAGAGAAGAATTCAATAAAAAGCTTTTTTGCTACCACTCTAAAAAAGAACATATCTCAAGATATTGGTATGACTGCATATGATCTAGCAAAATATCTTAATGCAAATGCTGAGACATTTGGACTACTGAATGCCAAGAAATCTGAGGCTACAAAATCTTAAAAAAAGAAAGAAACCTGAACATTGATTCAGATTTCTTTTTTTTATTGAAAAAACTCCTCAATTCGCTATACTCAAACCAATTTCAGAATGCTTGATTTTAGAGAAAAAACCAAGAAATCTGATTCTGGTTTTTTATTTTTTTATACCAAAAAGCAAATGGCAATTAGAAATATCGCAATTATCGCCCATGTAGATCATGGAAAGACTTCACTTGTAGACCAGCTCTTGAGGCAGTCTTGAACGCTCAAAAAAATGGAAGAGCAAGACCTCGTTATGGACAATAACGATCAGGAAAGGGAGAGAGGAATTACCATTTATGCTAAAAATACCGCGATTGAATACCATGGTGAGAGGATTAATATCGTAGATACCCCAGGACACGCTGACTTTGGAAGTGAAGTAGAGAGAGTATTGAGGATGGTGGATTCTGTGATTCTCGTGGTGGATGCGTATGAAGGGCCGATGCCACAGACCAAATTTGTGCTTAAAAAGAGTCTAGAACTCTGACTTAAACCGATGGTCGTGCTTAATAAAATTGATAAACCAGCGGCAAGACCTGACCGAGTGATTGATCAGCTTTTTGATCTGTTTATTTTGCTTGGGGCGAGCGATGAACAGGCGGATTTTCCGATTATCTATGCGAGTGCAAAAAATGGGTATGCGATGAAAAATCTGACTGATGAGGCGAAGGATTTGACTCCGCTTTTTGATGCGATCTTGGAAAATGTGGCTCCAGCAGCTGAAAAATCTGATCTTCCTTTTTGTATGCAGGTTGCAAACCTCGGATATGATGATTATTTGGGAAGACTTGGAGTTGGTCGTGTGTATCAGGGAACTTTGAACGCTGGAAGCCAGGTAACGATCATCGGAAATGATGGAATAAAGAGAAGCGGAAAGATTGCGCATATTTTTAGAACGCTCGGACTCCAGAGGATTGAGATTCCTCAGGCAGAATGTGGAGATATCGTGACTATCAGCGGAATCCCAAATATTTTCGTCGGAGAGACGATCGGAGTAGGGGAGTTTGAGGCATTACCGACAATTGCAATTGATGAGCCGACCTTGAGTATGGAGTTTTTGGTAAATGATAGCCCGTTTGCTGGGAAAGATGGAAAATATATGACGACCAGAAACATGGCAGAAAGACTAGAAAAAGAAGCTGAAACCAATGTTGGTTTGAAAGTTGAAATGGTAGAAGGGAAATTCATCGTTTCAGGTAGGGGAGAGTTGCATCTTGGAGTATTGATTGAAGCGATCAGAAGAGAAGGATGGGAGCTCCAAGTTTGAGCGCCTCAGGTGATTTACAGAGAAGAAAACGGACAAAAACTTGAACCAATGGAGAATCTTGTCGTTAGCGTAGAAGATGGACTCTCTGGAACGGTGATTGATATGCTCGCACCTCGTAAAGGACTCATGCAAAATATGAGTTCAGAAAACGGACTTACTACGATGGAATTTATCATCCCGACCAGAGGTCTCCTTGGATTCCGTGGAGAATTTATCCTCGCGACGAAGGGGGAATGAATTATGTATTCAGCTTTTTCTCACTATGAACCTTTTAAATGAGAAATTGTAAAAAGACAAGTTTGATCTATGATTTCGTCTGCCACCGGACAAGCGATGATGTATGGAATCTTCAAACTCCAGGAGAGAGGACCGATCTTCGTAGACCCAGCTCAGCCAATCTATGAGGGAATGATTGTTGGGGAGCATTTGAAAGGAGGAGATATGACCGTAAACCTCACCATCAACAAGCAAATGAACAATGTCCGTAACTCTGGAAATGATGAAGCGATGAGAATTGATCCAATCGTGCATTTGTCTTTGGAGCAGGCAATGGGCTATATTGGACTTGATGAACTGGTTGAGATCACGCCAAAAGCGATTAGAATCAGAAAGAAGTATTTGACTGAGTCTGCGAGGACAATTGCGAGGAAGCAGGGATTGATTTAGAATCCCTGATTTTTTATTATTTAATCCTGAGCATTATGCAAGAAGTTAAAAAATTAACTAAAAAGCAAAAGATTCAACTATCCCTCTATCAAGTATGACAACGATTAAAAGAGAAATGGAATCTTCTTAAAAGCAAAATATTAAACTTTTTAGATTCTCATCAATCACTATTTATTATTATTCTAGCTATTTGTTGTTTAGAATTTTATATTTTATCTTCTCAAAATATCTTTATTTCCCAAGATCATTTTTATACATTAAGCTTTACTTTGGCAGGTATTATTGGTGCTGCCATTACTATTATTTTTTCTTTTTCTACTTTTGTGTTGCAAAGCTCCTCAGAATTATTTTCCACACAATATTTAAATAAATTTTTAAATAATCCTAAAGAAAAAGGATTCTTTTTCTTGTTGGTATTATATCTTATAATATGTTTTTCTCTTCCAATATGTTCTCCTTATAGTGACTTAAAGGGAGAAGAGGATATTTTTAACAGATCCTTCCGAGTCTTTGAGAATCAAAACTCTACATTATTTTTAAATAGCATATTGCCATTATTGGTATTAAGTTTTATTTTATTACATTCTTTTTGACTTATATACATTTTGTATAAAGATATGAGAATGAGGATGAATCCAGAAACAACATTAAAAATAATTAAAGATGATGCGATGAAACAACTATCAATTATTCATAAAAAATTTAGAAAAACATCTAATGCTCAAAATCGTATTTTTCAGTATGACTCAGAACAGCAAAAGAAGCTTCTAGAGGTTCAATATAAGAATAGTCCAAAACGGAATAGTGAGGTATTAAGTAATGTAAAATATTTATATGAAATAGGACTGAGGCTTCTCTCTAAAAATGAAATAACTTCTTTTAATGTGGTTTTAAATCATATTGTTGAAATTTATTGAAAACATTTAGAACTAAGAAATAGTTCTTTTATTAAAGAACCTATTGATATTTTTGGCACTACAACAGTTGATGATCAGAATTTTTCTACAACAATATTTGAATATCTACAATCTATTTCAGATAGACTTATTCTAGATAAGAGAAAAGAAAATCTGTTATATTTATTTAAAATATATCAAAATATCATTGTTTATACTTCAAAGATAAAATACATAGAGATGACAGAAAATCATCTAGATGATCATAATCCCTTATTAAATTTAGCCGTGGCATATTACTCAAATTTTATTAATAAAATAATTGCTTCAAAAGATTATGATCTCATACGAGAATCTATTCAAACAACATCAAAAATATCTAATTTTTTGTTACAAAAAACAAATGAATATCTATTATATAAAAATATAATTAAAATCTTAGATCAATTACTTTCTTCTTGCTTAAATAAAGAAGTATTTTTGAACGAAATTACAAAAATCTATTTTATTTGGATAGGAATCTCTCGAAATAGGTATGAAAATGATGATATTTTCTGGAATGATTTATTTGAGCAATTAGAAAAAAGTGTCTTATCTTTAGTTCTCGCATCGAATGATTTAAGCCTTTCTTCTAATCGAATATTTATTTCTTTTGAAGAACGAAAAATAAAGACTGCTAATACTTCATTTGAAACCCCTGAACTAACAGAAAAATTCTTTAAATTATTAAAGAGATGGAGTGAGTTTTTATTAAATTTTGCGAAAAGAATTGGACTAAATGATAATAAAATTGGATTACCTATTATTCAGTCAATCGAAAATAATTTGGAGATCCTCTATCCTTTTGATTCTCATAATTTACATGTAAATTTACAAGAGATTTATCTATTACAATTTTATATACTGAGTTGGTATTTTGAAAAAGTGGATGCTGTAGAAAATAGTTTCTTAATTAATTTTGAAAAGGTAATGTATATTTTATTAGATGAAATAAATGCTGCTTGTAATAATAAAAGAGATTCTTTAGATGAAATTATGAAAATTTATATAAGCTTAATAAAACAACATTTTGAAAAGTGTAAGGATGCATACGGATATGAACAACCAAGAATTATTATAAATCTAGTCTCTTTAGGTTTATTGTTGCAAAAATATGATAGAAATACAGAAGTTAAGAAAGTTATAAAAGAAGTTATACTTTTAAATGAAGCATATTTAAAAAATCATGAACAATATTTTAAAATGAAGAAGGAGGGAGAAAATATTCTCTGACCTGAAGAAGGTCAGTTATGTATTGAATTAAATGAATTGAGAGAAGAAATACTTTGGAAATCTAGTAATGATGATATTATTAATTTATTAAAGAGTGAGATTACAAAAGAGATTTGGAATTCTTTTATGGAGAAAATGAATCTTTGTAAATCCATAGATTAATCGCTTCAAACTTCCCTAATTCCCCTCAACTTCTCCTTGCAAATTTTCCCCCCCGCTCCCTATACTCTAACTAAGCAAATACTAAAAAACCCAAAAAAACTAAGAGAATAGCTAGCGTAATCATCAAAATGCTTGAAAATATCAAAAAGCTGACTTTTTTTGAGTCAGCATTTTCTTTTATTGATTCTTTATCTTCTCTTTTATACATTGTATAAAACAGTTTCGTATACTTTTAATTGTGTCCGGATTATTTATCGCTTTTTTCCCAAGAAGTAGAAGAAGAATTATCGCGGTTATAATAACATATTCAACACTAACCAAAAGAATGAAAATGAAAAAATATAGGAAAGAACTTATGGTGATACTAATTTCAGTGTAATTATCTGGATTCAGCTTTTGGCCAATTTCAAGTCCTCAGGAAATAATTTTTGATATTATAGCTTCTATAAAAGGAATATATGGGAAGAGGAAAAGGACCATCCCATTTATTAAAAAACCCCGAATAATATAATGCATGATTCTGTCAAATAATGGATTTTTAGATCTATCTATGCGATCCCTAAATCGATAGCTTTCCCCTAAAATGATTTCAACAGTAATATATCCAATTGACAAAATTATAAGGAAAAAAGAAATTGCGTATCAAAAAGAAAGATTTATTTGTGGCATTTTTGTTTAAATAAGAAATAAAAACTAATTCATTTTACTAATGAGATAATTTACAAAAGCAGAACAACTCACGAGCATATATTTAGCATCATCAAAAGTAGGTGGTGTATCTCCTTCTGAAAGAGCATGTCTAATACCTCCTTCGCTACTTGTATAGCCATAAAGTTTGTCAAAAGCTCACTCAAGTGCTGGAGGGATTATTACTCCTTTTTCTTTGAGCTTTTTTATTGCTTTTCCTAAAGTTGCACTTTTATCACCTATAATAATTTGACAAAGTGCTTCAACTGATGAGATAGATTCTTTGACAGAATTTGCATAATCAGAGGGTTCTTTTTTTAAGAGTGAAATCGCTTTTTGAATATGTTCATTTACAGGAGAATAGGGGGTTTTGTTTGCTTCATTCACAGTTTCTAACTCTTCTTCATTGCTTATTGGAAGAACCAAACCATCTTGAGATATGCGATACGCACTATTTTCTTCTATTAGTGCCTGATTGAGTTTCTTTATAAAGGAATTGTTTTTATAGGTGCTATAAAAAAATTCTATATGATCATAGATTAAATATCGCTCCCTTGTTAATTTTCAATACAAATCTTTTTTAAACTCTTCGGTTTTATAAGGAAGCATATCCCTATTTAATCAAAAGTGATAGGCATAAGGCATTAAAAATTCATCATCTAAATATAGAATAAACCCTTTTTGAGTAGATGCGGGATCAAATACATAATCTATAAAAAGGTTCCAAATTTTATTTCTAAGTTTTTCACTTACACTGTCTTTTTGTAAAAAAGGTTCTGGTTCAATTCACGTTCTTTGAGAAAAAGTCATCATTCCTACATAAAAAAGTAAACTAAAGCTGAATATATTTTTTTAAGTTTTCTTTTCAAGGAGAGTCAGCTTTAAATTTTCTTTTCCCTCCTTTTATTTGAATATTGTTTTCCTTGATAATCACTTCTAATTTTTTATCATCCTCTCTTATGCACCATAAAGTCTACGATTATAGAAACCAATATATATTTCCTCAATAAACGAATCTCTTTTTTTACTTGGCTTACTAATCAAATCTAGACAATTAGAAATCACTTTCTTCTTGCAAAAACAATCAGAATAACTATAGTCAATTCTGAAGAGAACTTTTTATCTTACTAATAAAAATACGAGCATGAAACTCGATGGAAAAAGTATCCAGGCTGCGATGATGCAGCTCGTAGAAGAATATAAACTTGATCCGTATCAAGTCCTAGAAGTGATTAGAAACTGAATTAAGTCAGGATTCAAAAAGGATTTTCCTGAATATAGAAAGGCTGAGGTGCTGGTAAATATTGAAAATGATGGTACGATCAGTATCTATAAGGCACTTGAAGTAGTAGAAGAGATTGAAAATGAAGATACTCAGATTTTGCTTGCTGAAGCAAAGGAAGAGAGAAAAGATATCTCAGTTTGAGAGCAGCTTTTGATCAATATTACTCCAGCAAAACTTGAACTTTCAAGAATTGCAGCTCAGGCTGCGGCTCAGACGATCAAGCAAGGGATCAAAAATATTGAAAGAGAGAGATTCTACGAAAAGTTTCAGGACAAAGAAGAAGAACTTTTGAAGGCAAAGGTATTGAGAGTACATTCAGATAGTATCATTCTTGATATTGATGGGACAACTGTTGTTTTGCCACCTGAGAGTCAGATTCCAAATAGGGTTTATGAAATTGGAGAGGAAGTCTTTGTCTATCTCAAGAAGATTAGTAGAGATACTGGAGGTATTGTCCTTGATATCACACAATCAAGCCCTGATTATGTAGAGGCAATCCTCAAAAAGATCGTTCCTGAATTTGAATCTGGAGCTGTGCAGATT
This sequence comes from uncultured bacterium, assembly GCA_963552955.1. GTDB lineage: Bacteria > Patescibacteriota > Gracilibacteria > Absconditabacterales > Absconditicoccaceae > HOT-345. Next base: position 62,055 of record CAUVLQ010000005.1, on the reverse strand, counting down.
GATAATATTGCTAGAATTGCTGGTAAAAAGACTAAAATTCTGGTTTCAAGTACACAGGATTGAGTAGATGCAGTTGGAGTGATGGTTGGACATAAATGAGATCGTATCAATACTGTTCTTTCACTTCTTGATGGAGAAAAGGTTGATTTCGTTCAAAATACTGAAGATCCAACTCAGCTCATCATTGGACTTCTAAAACCGGCTCAGGTTGAGGAAAAAAATGTTGAATTTAAGCCTAATGGAAAGGTTGTTGTAAAGATTGATGAATCTCAAAAACCGCTTGCTATCGGAAAAGCAGCTAGCAATATCAAACTTGCTTCTCAGCTCAGTGGATATCAGATTGAGGTTATCTAGTAGAAAATGTCTTGGTCTCCGCCTTTTCAGGAAGTGCGGAGATTTTTTTTAGATAAATATTCCCTTTTCTATCAATATAGTATGAAAAAAAGGGAGAAAAGTCAGATTTTTTTATTTTTATTGCAAAGATGCTCCGTGTAAATACTGTAGAAACTTTTGCAACACAGGATTGACCTGGGATTAGAGTGGTGATCTTTTTGCAAGGCTGTATGTTTAAGTGCTTATATTGCCATAATCCAGATACAATCCCAATGGAAAATGAGGAAGCGAAGCGAATGAATGAGGAACAAATTCTGGATTTAGCTGAGAGAAATCGTCCTTATTTTGCTAATGGTGGAGGGATTACGTTCTCTGGAGGAGAGCCGCTTTTACAAGCTGCTGCCCTTTTACCAATTGTAAAAAGATTAAAAGCTGAAGGATACCATATTTGTATTGATACGAATGGTTTTGTAAGAACGCCTGAAGCGTTAGAAGTTATTGCGCTTTCTGATTTGATTCTCCCAGATCTTAAGCAGATTAATCCTAAAAAGCATCTTTTGCTTGTTTGACAGGAAAATACCAATACTTTAGCAACGCTTGAGTATCTTGAGAAACTTCAAAAACCTTATTGGCTTAGATATGTATTGGTGCCTGGATTGACTGATGATGAGGAAGATCTTCATCAATACGGAAAATATGTCCAAAGACTAAAAAGTATGGAAAGACTTGAAATCTTGCCGTATCATAATTTAGGGAAGGAGAAGCGGAAAAAACTCTGACGGGAATATCCTTTGGAGTGAACGCCTGCTGCAACAGCTCAGGATGTACATAGAGCTTTAGATATTCTGAATAACTATACTGATAAAACTTATAGTAGATTGTAGACTTATTCTGTAATTTATCTAATAATAAAAAAAGAAAAAATCTGACTTTTATTTTCTTTTCCTATCTAGATGCAAGAAAATATCAACCTAAAACCCTTTACAACCCTTAAAACGAATTGTATTGCTCGTTATTTTATGCCAATTACTACGACCTATCAGCTTTTGAATCTTATTGAAACTCCACTTTGGGACGAGTGTAAACATTGGATACTTTGATGAGGTGCAAACACGCTTTTTTGTGCTGAGGCATTTGACGGGATTATTGTAAAGATGGAGATCCCTTGATTTAAGGTCCTTTCTGAAGATGAAACACGTCTAAAAGTCCAGGTTTGAGCTGGTGAACCGTGGAATAATTTTGTATATTGGGCAGCTGAGAGAGGGCTTGGTGGGGTTGAGAATTTGATTGATATCCCTGGGACTGTAGGTACGAGTGCGGTTTCAAATATTTGAGCGTATGGACAGGAGGCGAGCGCTAGTATTTCTGAGGTTATCGGTGTAAATCTAGAGACGAAAACAATTCAAAAATTAACAAAAGAGGAATGTCAGTTTGCCTATCGTGAGAGTATTTTTAAGCATGAGCTTCAGGATCAGTTTATTATCACGCATATCATTTTTGAACTCAAGAAAGTCAATGATGATTATCAATTTGCTGCCGAATATGCTGATATTCAGAAAATTTTATTAGAAAAAAAATCTGAATTTGATCAGTTTTCTCCTTTTGATAAATTGCGTGAGATATCTCAGATTATCTCTGATATTAGAGCGAGTAAACTGCCTGATTATCATACAATTTGAACGGCTGGAAGTTATCGAAAAAATCCAGAAATTTGATTGCCTGAGCGAGAAAAGCTTTCCATTCAGTTTCCAGAGCTCAAGGCACATTTGACTGAGCAAGAGACCATGAAACTCTCAGCTGGGCAGCTCATAGAGCTCTGCTGATGGAAAGGGAAAGAAGAAAACTGAGTTAAAATGTATGAAAAACATGCCCTCATTTTGGTAAATGAAGGAGAGAGCTGATCAGCAGTCTTAGATTATGCGAGAAGGGTAGAGGAGAGCGTATTCGCTAAGTTCTGAATTCAGCTTGAGCCAGAGGTGAGGTATTGTTATTAAGAAAAAGATGAGAAATCTGATCTAAACGAATGAAAAGATCAGATTTTTTAAAAAAGTATTGACAATTAAGATTAAATATGTATATATGCTGTATAATATAAAAAACATGAGAAGAATATAAAAATGAAGTAAAGTATTTAGTAATGAATATTGATGCTTCCGAAGCTTTCTAGAGTAGCTTTGTAACTCATAACTCTAGAGATGAAGAGAACGGTCTCATCTTAAAAAATTATATACTACAATACTTTCCGTTCAAGGTAGAGGCCAACTAAAATACTGAAATTATGGCACGTAGATCATCAAGTAAGACAAGGGGAATAACAACAGAGAAGAATGGCGTTGTTATTTACCAAAATCCCGATGGAGTATCTGTATCTCTTAAGTTTACAACTCCGAAGGGCATTATCTCCTATTTCCAAAACGGTGAAGGAGTGAGATCTGAACTCGGTAGAGTGGAAAAAGATTCTATCACATTCCCTCCTGTAGTCAAGATTGAATTTAGAGATTTCGACAAGGTGTTTGGAGCAACAGTAAGAGGATACTCTAATATTGCCTCTGAACAAGGTTATGTTGACTATCTTTATATCAATCTCTCTTGCGAAGATTTTAAATCTGAAATGCTAGTCAAAAGACAAGAGCTGTTAGAATTTAATATCAACGACAAGAATTGCTGGGATGGAGATGAAGGAGAACTTACTTTGACACACCTACCAGATTAAAAGTCTGGATTAACCGACCTGGCTCAACAAGTCAGGTCATTTTTTTAAATTTCAAAATAAAAAACCTGAAATTGATTTCAGGTTTTTCTCTTTTTATGAATTTATTCAATTCTAATACTCAATGATTTAAGTGGTTGCTTAACTGCGATCTTGTTCTTCGATCTAATGAAGAGTGCGAGCTTAATAGCCTTTCTGACTGTTGTGATCTCATCCATAAGGTCGCGATCGATATACAGTTTATTTGTGAACGGCCAGAATGAAAGATGAATTGATTCAGTTTTTTGATTTTCTTCTCCTCTGAATGCTTGTAATCTTTTTCGTAAGTCCTCAGTAATGAATGGAGTAAATGGTGCCATTATTTGAAGATACATAGTCAATACCTCAAAAAGTGTTGAATAAGCTGAATGTTTGTCCGCTGTCATATCATGTCCCCGGAATCTTCTTCTGCTTCTTCTAAGGTATCGGTTGCTGAGCTTTTCAATAAAATCGATTCCTGACTTGATGGCTCCGTCAAGATTATAATTTCTCAGTCCTTGGTCAAGATTATCTAGCGTTTGATGAAGTTCTGCTAGAATCCATCTATCTAGTTCATTGCAAATTGCATAGTTTGGAAGCTTGAGGACTTCTCCCTCCAAGATCTCTTCAGTGATCTGCTTAGAGGATACTTGTGACCAAAGTGTTTTAATTTGAGTTTCATCAGCGATGATCAGTGTTCTCTCGTCTTCTAAAGAAGATATCAATTCAAGGTAGTTTTCTAGGTTTTTGTCTAAGATTTTGATTTCAGCTTTCTTGCTAAGAAAAGCTGATACGAGCTCTGAGAGTTTCTGTTCATACTCACTGAGGTGAGATTCAATATAAATGATATCAGGCTGAATTCTGATCAAATTTTCTTGGAGAGTTTTTTCATCAGATGAGAGTTTATTCATCACATAGAGTTCCTTACTATTGGCCTTCCAATTATCGATTTTTGCATACGTCTCAAAGAACTTAAAGACATTTTCTAGTGGGATATTGAAGTCCTTAAAGAGCTGTTCAACACCTTTTTCAGAGAACCTCATAGGTTCAGATCTCACAACTGGACTACTCAAAGTATAAAGCCTAAACGCATCAGCACCCCATTTTTCAATAAGTTCCTTTGGATCTGGATAGTTTTTCAGACTTTTAGACATTTTTTTACCATCTTCTGCGAGTACGAGTCCGTTTACGATCACATTTTTGTAGGCGTTTTCTCCTTTGATTGCATGCCCAACCACATGAAGAGAACGGAATCGACCTCTTGTCTGATCAAGTCCTTCCGCGATAAAATCCGCTGGATAACTAATATTTCTTCCCTCTTCTCCAAGGTAGTGATCCTGCCCAAACGGCATTGCTCCTGATTCAAACCAACAATCCAAAACTTCAGGTGTTCTTTTATAGGTTTTACCTTCTCTAATTCCTCGATAAGTATCTACATATGGCTTGTGAAGATCAACTTCTCACTGTTTATCACTATCTCGGTAGTGAAATCTGACTTCAGCATTACCAAGTTTATAATTTTTTCTATGGAGTCCATATTCAAACTTGCGGAATGCTCTTCTTAGCATTGCAATAGTATCATCATGAGAAACATAAACCAGAGTTTTTGTCTGATGATTGCTATTCCAGTAGTGGATTGCACTTTCAGTTCTTTTTCTATAATCCTCAAGCTTTTCTCCATCAGTTCCAATGCTTCTTTCCTCATCAAATCGATTAAACATATCACAAGAAATCTTTTCTCCTTGATCAGTATAGTTGATTAAGTCTGTAATACGAGAATCAATAAAAAGCTGATCATTGAGTTTTACAACGATTTCTTCGGCCGCTCCATTATGCACATGATCAAAGGTTTTCTTTTTTTCAAAACGATCTTTGTGGCTCTCATGATGCTCAAAATAGAGCTTTTCACATCTTGCCACCTCATCAGCTCAGAAAAATCTGATCAAGGTTGGCTTGATAGTTTGCCAAACTCTTGGAAGAGGAGACAAAATGAACACAACATCAGATTTTTTTTCTATATGAGGAGCAAGTTTACTAACGAGTCCTTGAGCTTGCTGTTCTCAGAGTTCATTAAGTCTTGCGTCTCCTAGTGAGTCAAATTTTTTCTCTTCATTGAAATCAGTCCTTCCATGGCGGATAAAGACATTTTTGGTTAGATTTTTTGATCCTGAGGTGGTGAGATGATAGAGCTCATCAAGTGTATTGATTACAAAACGATCTTCTGGATTTTCTACATTCTGCCAGATAGGTAGTGGAGAACCTCGATATCTATTCCTGGCAACATTCCAATCTGGAGCCTGCTGTAATCCATTTACAAATCTATTTTTTACGGTTTCTGGGATAAATTTGATCTCTCCAGCTTGGCTAGCGGTTTGAGCATTCATCTCTTTTTCCTTGATGAATCGGCTCGACATAGCTTTGTAAATGAGTGGAGTTTTACATCTTCGGCAGTGAGGATATGAGTGAACAAGACTTTCAGTTTTTACGATTTTCTGGTTAGCTTTTAGATGCTCAGTGATAGGTTTATTACTTTCCATGACTTTCATCCCTTGATAATCTGGGACTTCATTTGTAAAGCATCCATATTCATCAACAGGCATAAAGAGCCATTCTTTTGAGGTTTCTCCTCCTAGAAGGCTTGCAACAGCGTTAAAATCGTCCTCTCCAAAGCTTGGAGCAGTATGTACAATACCAGTTCCATCCTCAGTACTTACGAATTCTCACGTTAAAATTTGAAAAAACTGACTTTTATATTCATCTGCGATATTTGATTTTTTGATGTAATCAAAAAGTGGCTGATAGGTCAGATTTTTTAGTTCTTTCCCTTTCTGCTTGTAAATGAAAGTATAGTCTTCTGGTGATTTATAGTATTTTTTGAGTAAAGCCTCAGCGAGCACATAGTATTCTTGTGATTTTTGATCATAGACGGTTACATAGTCGATATTTTCCCCAACAGTCAAAAACATATTACTTGGGAGTGTCCAAGGTGTTGTGGTCCAAGCGAGGAAGTTGAATTTTCCTTCAATAAGTCCTTTTTCTTGTGGATTGAGAACTTTTTTGAAAAGATAAAAATCGATAAAATCATGCAGAAGTTCCCTTTCATCATTGATGATTGTTCCATTGATATTGATTGCAAAACCAAGGCTGTTTTCATATAGTTCTTCGGTTACCCATTGGATATCTTTGTGTTTTTCTGGTTCCTGGAGAGTTGGGATATCGTTTGACTCTACCTCAAATCGGTGAACTCTTCGAGGCTTTGAGAGATGAATGATTTTTACTGCTCAGAGATACTTGCTCGCAGTGAGCTCTGTTCAGATTTCTTCTTTGAGTTCTCTTTTGAGTGCTGTGATGAGGTCTTCTCCTTTTTCTACCTTTCCTCCAGGGAAAAACCAGAGATTTTCCTTGGTATGATGAATCATCGCATAGCGACCTTTCTCATCACGGAGTACTCCAGCTACAACATCAATAAAGCCATCCTCAGAGCAAGAATACTTCTCACTTTCAGGTGCAAGGTGCGGAAATTTTACAGTAAGAGCAGTATCTTGCCTATCTTCATATCCTTCTGCAATTTCGTTGTTTGCAAGTGGTGTTGCACAGCTTGGACAGTATCCTTGTACTTTGAATCCTTTGTATACCTTATTCTGATTGTAGATATTAGAAAAGCATCGCATTACGCTTTCCATAAAATCTAGATCCATCGTAAAATAAGGATTGGTAATATCAACCCATCTTCCAGTATGATCTACGAATCGTTTCCACTCAGTATTTGTCTGATTTACATATTCACGGCACTTTTCTACAAAAGTTTGAATTCAGATTTTTTCTTCAATATCTTTTTTCCCATCAATACCAAGTGCCTTCTCAACTGCTTTTTCTACTGGTAAACCATGACAGTCCCAACCTCGTTTTCTTTTAACTTGGTAGCCTCTCATCGTCATATATCTTGGGATGGTATCTTTGATACTTCATGCTAAAAGATGACCATAATGTGGATTACCACTGGCAAATGGAGGACCATCAAAAAACTTGTATGTCATTGCTTCGTTTCTCTCTTTGATGCTTTTTTCAAAGGTATTGTCTGATTTTCGGTATGCTAAGATGGATTCCATCATCTCAAGGTTTGACATCGTATCACAAACATAAAAGGATAAATACTAGCTTTAATGTATAGATATGTCAGATGTTTTTTCAATGGAAAATAGGATATTTTCACTGGAAATGGTTGAGTAGATGTGTATAGTGGTTCGGTTGAAGACTTGAAAAGTCAGAAAAATCAGATTTTTTATTCTGTTAAACAAAGATGCTAAAACTTGAAATTGTTTTTGCCGTACTGGTCGTAGTTATGTTGCTCTTAGATCTCTGAGTATTTAACAAGAAAAATCATGAGATCAAGAGTAAAGAGGCGTTAGCTCGATCGCTTGTATGGATCGGACTTGCGATGCTCTTTAGTGGATATATATATTGGGAACTTGGATTTGAGAGATTTTCATACTTCCAGTCTGCATATTGGGTGGAAAAGCTCTTATCTGTGGATAATTTGTTTGTATTCATTATGGTTTTTGGCTTTTTCAAAGTCCCAAAGAAGCTGCAGCATAAAGTACTCTTCTGGGGAATTATATGAGCATTGATTTTTAGAGCGATATTTATCTTTGCAGGAGTAAAGCTTATAGAACTGACCTATCTTCCTGAATTCTTGCTCTTTGATCATCCAGTTAAGATTAATTTACTTCTCACGATTTTTTGAGGTTTCCTTATTTATGCTGGGATTAAGTCATTTTTTGCTAAGCATGAACACGAAGAAAATAAAAACTTCTCTGATTCGGCTGGAGCTAGGGTGGTAAAATACTTTTTCCCAAGAGTAACTGATACTTTTGAATGAGGGAAATTCTTTGTTTTTCAAAATGGATTAAGATACGCGACACCACTTTTGATTGTTGTTTGAGTGATAGAATTTACAGATTTGCTCTTTGCTGTGGATAGTATTCCAGCAATCTTTGCAATAGCTCCTAATGATCCGTTTATTCTGTACTCTTCAAATATCTTTGCTATTTTAGGACTAAGAAGTTTATATTTCCTTCTAGCAAACTTTATTGATAGGTTTAAGTATCTGAGTTATGGAATTGCAATTATATTGACCTTTATAGGAACAAAAATGCTGATTTCACCGCTATTTCATATCCCTGCAAAAATTTCGTTGATTGTGCTGCTTTCTGTACTTGTTCTTTCAGTGATTGTGTCTCTATGTATGACGCCAGCTCATCATGAGGAGAAACTTACAGAACCAACGGAGAATAATTAATACAGAAAAAAGAAAAACCTGAATTATGCTTCAGGTTTTTTATTTTCTATAGATTTTACTCCATAGAAAGGTTTGAGAATGGCTGATCTTAAATAAGTTTTTTCTCCTTTCTATCCCAAGAAGGAATATCATTGAGCTCAACTGTATTAATATCGGCTTTTTCAATTATCACTACATAGTGATAATCTCCACTAGTAATATAAATTTCTGCTTCATTATGACTGGTGGGGAGGTCTTTAAGATTAAATTCTATTCCATCTTCATTGCTGACACAGAGTCCGGAAACTAGTGCCTGATGGTCATGTATCCATTTTTCTAGTTCAGGCATCCAGTGGTAGAAATCAACCTTTTGTCTGTCTCTAAACTTCAGATATACTAAAGTTAGTTTTGAATTGTTTTTTTCGTGTTCCATAACGCTTCAAATTTTTTTAATTTTGTTTCTAGTTTTTTGTTTTTAAATGTTACAACTCTTTGTACATTAATGCTTGAAATGATATTTTTCTCCTTTAAACACTTTTATAAATGTTTGTGTTTCTGGGTTCCAATACTCTTCACCATTAATTTTTATTTCAGAGATCTGATTGTCGCTTACCCTAACGGCATAGGAAGTATCCTCATATCTAGGTGTACTAGCTCTTTGTTTATCATTACTAGAAATTTTATTTTCAATAATGATATTAAATTCTAGTTCAGTACCTTGTTTGGGTTCACTGGACTGAAAATACATCTTCTGGCTATCAACTTTAAGTTCAAGAGATGGTAGATAGCAAGAAAATACGAGAGACCAGTGGTCTGGACACATCTCTCTACGGTAGAAATTGATACATTGAGGAGTTTTGAACTTCAATGAAATCGAAGTTACTTTTTTTTGTTTGTGATTTTTTGTCATAAAAATGTGCTTTTTTTGTTTACGATACTACTATAATTATCCTAATATAAATGTCAAGGGATAAAAAAAACTGAAGCAAAAAACACTTGCAATTAATTCCTGCAATACTATATCTTGTGTTACTGATCTTCTAAGATGACTATATATGGTTGTTTTTCGAAAGATAAAAGGTGCTTAGAAAGTCAGATTTTTTATTTTATTTACGCTATCAGAGAATGGTAATCAAGCAAATCAGAAAGAGAAATGGAATGATGGTAGATTTTGATATAGCAAAGATTGTTAATGCTATCAAAAAGGGTATGCTCGACTCTCAATATGAGCATCCAGAAGAGGCAGAGGCAATTGCTGAGCAGGTTCATAACGCACTTTTGGAAAAGTGGGGACAGGATCAGTCTTATGTACCTAATGTTGAGGATATTCAGGATGTGGTTGAGCAAAAATTGATGGAAGCCTGACTTCATCAGGTTGCTAAGGACTATATCCTTTATAGAGAAAAAAGAACGCAAGAAAGAAAGAGAGATATCTTCAAAAAAAGGATCACATTGAAGCCTTATGAATATCCAGAATTATTGGAATATGTAGATGCGATTAGGCATTCTTATTGGATCCATACTGAGTTTAATTTTACCTCAGATGTACAGGATTTCAAAGTTAATGTGACTGATGCTGAGAGAAATGCACTCAAAAATACTATGCTTGCCATTGCGCAGATCGAAGTAAGTGTGAAAACTTTTTGGGGAGATATTTATAAAAGACTTCCAAAACCTGAAATTGGTTCTGTTGGGTATACGTTTGCAGAATCTGAGGTTCGTCATCATGATGCTTATTCTCATTTGCTCGAGATTCTTGGATTAAATAATGATTTTAATCAGATTAAATCTGTGCCTTGTATCATTGATAGAGTGAATTACCTTGAGAGGTCAATCAAAACTTCTAGTAATGATGAAGAAAAGGAATATGCGATGGCGGTTCTGCTTTTTTCTCTTTTTATAGAGCATGTTTCGTTATTTTCTCAGTTCCTTATTATTATGGCGTTTAATAAATATAGGAATCTCTTTAAGGGAATGTCAAATGCGGTTGAGGCAACATCAAAAGAGGAGCAGATTCATGGGCTGTTTGGTATTGATATTATCAATATCATCAAAAAAGAACATCCTGAATGGTTTGATGAAAAGTATAATGAAAGGATTAAAAAACACTGTTTAGAAGCTTTTGAAGCAGAGAGTGCAATTGTTGATTGGATCTGTGAGCAGGGAGAACTTGATTTCTTGCCAAAGGCAGTAATCAAAGAGTTTATAAAGAATAGGCTTAATAACTCGCTAAAAAGTATCGGTTTAGAGCCGTTATTTGAAATAGATGAAAGCTTAGTACAGCAGACAGATTGGTTTGATGATGAGGTAATTGCAACTAAGCATGTGGACTTTTTTAATAAAAGATCAATCAATTATAATAAAAGAAGCCACAGTATCACGAGCGATGATTTGTTTTAGGTTGTTCTTTTTCGGATTTCTATAGTGCTGTATATGATGAAATATGGAAGAGGAAATAAAAGAAATCTGATTTTTTATCTTTTTTACCGTATAAAGTATTGATGAAACGATTAAATGAAAATAGTAGAAAGTTCCTTGCAAATGGATACCTCCAGGAAGGGGTGAGTCCGGAAGAGAGAATCTTGGCAATTGCAAAAAATGCTGAAGAAATCCTAAAGAAGCCTGGTTTCGCTGAGAAGTTTTATGATTATATGGCGAGAGGTTTTTATTCGTTAGCTTCTCCAGTATGGTCAAACTTTGGGCTTGAAAGAGGGCTGCCAATCAGCTGTTTTGGATCATATATTGCTGATGATATGTGAGATATTCTCTATGCTCAGGCTGAGGCAGGAATGATGAGTAAGTATGGAGGTGGAACTTCTGGGTATTTTGGAGCTTTGAGATCAAGGGGAACTCCTATCAAAAATAATGGAGTCAGTTCAGGAGCGGTTCATTTTATGGAGCTTTTTGAGACCATTATTGATGTGGTAAGTCAATGAAATGTGAGGAGAGGAAGTTTTGCTCCATATTTGCCGATTGAACATCCAGATATTTCAGAATTTTTGGATATTTGAAGTGAAGGAAATCCAATTCAGAAACTCACACATTGAGTAACTGTTGGTGATCAGTGGCTTCAGGAGATGATTGATGGAGACCAAGAGAAAAGGGCTATTTGGGCAAAATTACTTCAGAGAAGGGGTGAAATGGGATATCCTTATATTTTTTTCTCAGACACGGTAAATAATAATACTGTTGATGTATACAAGGATAAAAATCTGAAAATCTATGCGAGTAATCTTTGTAGTGAGATTATGTTGCCAGCAAATGAGGATTGGTCGTTTGTTTGTTGTCTTTCTTCGATTAATTTGGCTCATTATGATGAGTGGAAGGATACTGATGCAGTTGAAACACTTGTCTATTTCCTTGATGCAGTAATGACTGAGTTTATTCAAAAGCTTGAGAAACTTAGAGATTCAGATCAGAGAGATGATCAGCTTGCTTTTGATTTTATGAAAAAGGCTTATGCTTTTGCAAAGTCAAATAGAGCTATTGGACTCTGAGTGCTTTGATGGCATTCACTTTTGCAGTCAAAGATGTTTTCATTTGAAGGTTTCCAGGCAAGAAAGCTGAATAAAGAGATTTTTGAACTTATTCAAAAGAGATCTTATGCTGCTTCTGAAGCACTAGCTCAGGAATATGGAGAACCTGACATGCTCAAAGGATATGGAAGAAGAAATACTACGCTCAATGCAATCGCTCCAACGACTTCATCTGCTTTTATCTTGGGACAAGTTTCTCAAAGTATAGAGCCATATATGTCAAATTGTTATGTGAAAGATGTTGCGAAACTTAAAGTAACAATCAAAAATCCTTATCTTGAAAAGCTCTTGGAAGAGAAGGGGCAAAATACTAGAGAAATCTGGCTCAGTATTAGAGATCATGATGGTTCAGTTCAGCATTTAGACTTTTTGACTCAGGAAGAGAAGGATGTCTTCAAGACTTTCTGTGAGATAGATCAGATGGCGATTATCTATCAGGCGGCTGATAGACAGCAGTTTACTGATCAATCTCAGTCGCTTAATGTGATGATTAGCCCAAAGACGCCAGCAAAAGAGGTAAATTATCTTTATATTCAGGCTTGGAAACTGGGAATCAAGACACTTTATTATCAACACAGTATGAATGCTGCACAGCAGTTTAGTAAAAAAATTATCAGCTGTTCTGGATGTGAAGCGTAATCATAATAATAAAAAAGTAAGAAAAATCAGATACAATCCTTTGACAGTATTTTGTGAAATAAGACTTGATACTTTATCAAAAATCCATATATCAGAGGGTGAAATCTGAATTTTATCTTTTCTAAGTAGAGAACATAATGGCAAAAAAACTCAAACTTACTGATATCCAAAGGTATTTGGAGAGGACTTTTCGCAAGTTTAGCAACTATACAAAACACCAAAAGACTTTTGTGCTCTTTTTGTTTGTCTTAGCAGCGGTTTTGATTTTGCTTCCAATCGCAAAGATCACGCCGATTACTCAGGGACAATCTAGTTATTCTATCTGGTTGCTTGGGAAAACTTACTTTAAGTCTGCTATTGTTATTGTGCTCTCGCTTGGCTTCCTCTTTGGATGGAATATGCATACCAATTTTAAGAGATTTATCATTAAATATCTTGGATTTAGAGAGACTGAACCAGTATTGAATTTTATGTTTTTGTGGATTATTGTTGCCGCATATATGGGTATTTTGGATACTCTAGGACTTGTTTCTCAAAATACTGGTACGATCGGTATTGCTTGGGGATTGAGTGTTCAGTTGATCGTCCTTGTTGTTTGATTGATTATGAGCGTTATTGAGGTTTGGAAGTCTGCAAATCAAAATTCACAAAAGACAAAAATCCTGAATATCGTGGATGATGATGCTCCAAAAAGGACTGAAAACAAGAGAGTGCTTCAGCATCTTTTTGAAGATGAGGAATTATAATAACTGAAAAATCCAGCTGAGGAGCTGGTTTTTTCTTTGTTTTGATAAGTGGAAAATGTTTTAAGATTTAGAGATCAGTATTTTATATCTTTTGGATAAGGCAATGCTAGATAAAAACTTATTTGCTGGGAAAAAGATTGCACTTCTTTGATTTTGACTTGAGGGAAAATCGACTTTGAACTTTCTATTACATAATGGCTTTGTTTTTGAGAAATTGACCGTTTTGGATGTAAAAGATCAGCCAGAACTAGAGGAACAGGGAATTGCTTTGAGGACAGGAGAGCAGTATCTCTCGCATTTGGAGGATTTTGACATTATTTTTAAGTCAGCAGGTGTGCCGTATTCAGCTGAGTTAAAGCCTTATCAAGATAAGGTTTTAACGCAAATGCAGTTTTTCTTTGATCACTATAAGGGTAAGGTAATTGCAATTACTGCCAGTAAGTGAAAATCTACGATGACATCTCTGATTTATGAGCTTTTAAAAGATGCTGGTTTCCGTGTGAAACTTGTTTGAAATATTGGGAAGCCTGTTTTGGATGAGATTGATTTTGAGGAGGAGCGAGATTATGTTGTTTGTGAGCTTTCAAGTTATATGCTTGAGAAGCTTAAAAAGCAGAATTTTATTTCGGTTTTGTGAGCGATTTTCCCTGAGCATTTAGATTGGCATGGCGGATTTGAGCACTATACTCAGGCAAAACTCAATATCTTAAAGTGATCAGAGCAGAACTTTGTTCTGGCGAGAACTGCTCAAGAATTTCAGCTTTCTGAGCTTTATTCTAATCTCCATACTTATGGACAAGGAGGGGAGTCTACATGGGCTGATGGAGTTTTCATTTATCAAGGTGAGAAGCTCTTTTCTACAGAGGATCGTTTGCTTCTTGGAGAACATAATCTTCAAAATATTTCGCTTGGAATCGCTGTTGCAAAGTATCTTTGAATCAATAATGATTCAATCCATCAGACGATAGCTCATTTCCATGGACTTCCTCATAGACTACAGCTTGTTGGAACTTTTAAGGGGATAACTTTCTATGATGATGCCATTTCAACGACTCCTGATTCTACTTTAGAGGCTTTAAAAACTTTTGGAAATAAGGTATGAACTCTGTTTCTCTGAGGAACAGATAGAGGATATGATTTTAAAATTCTTGTAGAAAAGATAAAAGAACTCTGAATTCAGAATTTGGTCTTTTTCCCTCCGTCTGGTGAGAAAATCCGTGAATTGCTTTCTGATTTTGACTGAAATATGCTTTCGACTAGAGATATGGATGAAGCAGTAAGGTTTGCTTATCAGCATACTGCTCCTTGAAAAGTGTGTCTTCTGTCCACTGCATCTCCAAGCTATAGTAATTGGAAAAATTTTGAGGAGAAGGGGGAACTTTTTCAGCAAGCGATTAAAAAATATTGAGGATAGAAAGAGAAAAAAGTCTGATTTCTTCTTGCATTTTCTCTGCCTATTCCTAAGGTTAAACGCATAGTTGTTTTTAGACTTTTTTGATATTTTGATGCCAGAACTAAAACTCTATAATACACTTACTCGTGAAAAAGAAGTTTTTGAGCCATTGATGAATGAATCTGCAAACTCAAAAAAATATGTTGGGATGTATTCGTGCTGACCGACAGTATATTCTACGCCACATATTGGGAACTTTAGAGCGACTTTTACCGCGGATTTGATTAGAAATACGCTCAAATATTTTGGGTATCCGGTAAAGGCCGTGATGAATATTACTGATGTTGGGCATTTGGTTTCGGATGCAGATGATGGTGAGGATAAGCTGGAGAAGGGATCTAGAATTGATGGAATCTCAGCTTGGGATGTTGCAAAAAAATATGAAGATATCTTTTTGAAGGCAATGCAGGAGCTTAGAATTGACCGTTTTGACGTGATGCCGAGGGCTACTGAGCATATTCAGGAACAGATTCAGATGGTTGAGAGATTAGAAGAGAAAGGATATACTTATACTATTCCTGATGATGGAATCTATATGGATACGAGCCTAGTAGAAGATTATGGAAAGCTGATGTGAGCTAATTATAAAAAGAGGTTAGCAGATCTTAATGCTGGAGAGAGAGTTGATATTTGAGGTAAAAGAAATCCGACAGATTTTGCGCTTTGGAAATTTTCTCCTAGAGATGAAAAAAGGCAGATGGAGCGAGATTCTCCATGGGGGATTTGATTTCCTGGTTGGCATATAGAGTGTAGTGCTATGGCGAGTAAATATCTTGGTGAGCAATTTGATATTCATCACGGAGGAACTGATCATATTACTGTGCATCATTCAAATGAAATCACTCAGTCAGAATGCAGTTTTTGACATAAGCCATGGGTAAAATACTGGCTTCATAACGAGTTTCTTCAGGTTGATGGGGGAAAGATGAGCAAATCTCTTTGAAATATTTATTCTCTTGATGATATCAAAGCAAAAGGTTATTCTCCATTGGATTTAAGATATTTCTATTTTAAGGCTCAGTATTCTAATTTTTTGAACTTTACTCGAGATGCCTTAGAACAGGCAAAAAATGAAAGGCAGGGACTAATTAAAAAGATAAGAAATCTGACTCCGACTGAATGAGATGACGATTTTCAGGAGAAAATTTATGTTGCTCTTTGAGATAATTTTAATACTCCAAAGTTGCTGTCTGATATTCATTTAGCTCTATCATATCCTACTGAGCAAACATTATCTGTTCTTAAAGAACTCGAGGATAAGGTCCTTAAAGTCTGACTTTTTGATCCTGTTATAGAGGAAAGTCTGGAAGTCCCAGAAGAGGTTTTACACCTTGCTGAGGCAAGAAAACAGGCTAAAACTGATAAGAATTATGCATTAGCAGATCAGCTTAGGGCTCAGATTTTGGAAAAGTGATGGGAAGTTAAAGATTCTAAAGATGGATTTGAACTCATAAAAAAGTAAAATCAGTATTTATTTTATGTCCATATGATGCTTAGGAGGAGATCTCAACTAAAAAAGAAGAGGAGAAGTCAGTTTTTGATTGTTTTTTCTCTTTTTTTGTTGGTTCTACTTCTTATAATTTTCCTTTTAAAAAGAGGGAAGTCTGATATTTCTTTTACTTTGACTGGTGAAAATTTATTGAGCTGAAGTCAACTTCTGAGTGGAAAAGAGCAGTTTGATTTGAGTTGAGCTCAGCAGGTGAGTATGCTTTCATGAAATTGAATAACTGAGAGTTCGACTAGTGTTTCTAATTGATCTTGAGTTTCGTCTTGAGTTGTTGCATTAGCTCAGGAAGAAGAGAAAAATCATTTTTTTTCTATTCAAGTTTGTAATCGTATTGTTGATTTTTACTCTTGCGTGATAAAAAATGCTCCGTTAGAAAATCAGTCTGCAATGGAGAAATCTCTAGAACAAACCTTACAACCTTGGAAACTTATGGCTGATACTCAGCTTCGTGAGGCTTGTGAAGCGGTAGTTAAAAATGATACTTTTCAAGAGGTAAAAAATCATTATACTCAGAGTGGTACAAATTATGGATGTGTGTTTTAACTTTTTTTTGGAAAAAAAGTTATAGATATTCTTGATTGAAAGCTTTGTTATGTGAAAAATTATATCCTATGATTTTTGAAAGAGAAGATAAAAAATCTGATTTCTTCTTGCATTTTATGTACAAAATCATAGTCTGAAATTTGGTTTTATTTTGTATAAAAAGATATATGTGATACACAATTAGTAAAGTTTATGCTAGAGAGGTTCTTGACTCTAGAGGAAATCCTACTGTAGAGGTAGAAATTACGCTTGCTGATGGAAGTTTTGGTAGAGCTTTAGTGCCATCTGGAGCTTCAACAGGAGTTCATGAAGCACTTGAACTTAGAGACGGAGACAAATCAAGATACCTTGGAAAAGGGACATTGAAGGCAGTTGAAAATGTAAATACAAGTATTGCTCATGCTATTGAAGGTCAGACTTTTGAATCTTTTAGAAGTTTAGATGAAAAGTTGATTGCGCTTGATGGGACTGCAAATAAGTCAAATCTTGGTGCTAATGCTTTGCTTGGTGTGAGTATGGCGTTTGTAGTAGCTTGTGCAAATGCTGAAAAGAAATACATTTATGAATATCTTGGTGAAGGGAAAGGAAATACTTTACCATTTCCTATGATGAATATCCTTAATGGAGGTTCTCATGCAGATAATAATGTAGATATTCAGGAGTTTATGATTGTTCCAAATAAGGCACCTAGTTTCCGTGAGGGACTTAGATGGGGGGCAGAGGTGTTCCATACGTTAAAATCAATTTTGAAAGCTAAGGGGCTTGTGACTTCAGTTGGTGATGAGTGAGGTTTTGCACCAAATCTTGGATCAAATGAGGAGGCTCTGCAAGTGATTATGGAAGCAATTGAAAAAGCAGGATATGCTGGTAAGATTTCTCTTGCACTTGATGTGGCTTCTAGTGAGTTCTTTAAAGATGGAGTCTATGATCTAGCAGGAGAAGGTAAAAAGCTGAATGCTGATGAGCTCATTGCATTGTATCAGGATTGGTGCCAAAAATACCCAATTATTTCGATTGAGGATGGTATGGCTGAAGATGATTTTGATGGATGGAAGAAATTAACTGATGCTTTGGGAGAGAAGATTATGCTTGTTGGAGATGATCTTTTCGTTACAAATATTTCTAGACTTCAGATGGGAATTGAGAAAGGAATTGCTAATTCTATTTTGATTAAGCTAAATCAGATTGGAACGGTATCTGAGACACTTGATGCTATCAATATGGCTCATGAGCATGGAATGAGATCTATCTCATCTCATAGATCAGGAGAAACTGAGGATACTTTTATTGCTGATTTGGCTGTTGCGATGAATACTGGACTTATCAAAACTGGTTCTGCATCTAGAACAGATAGAATCGCAAAATACAATCAACTCCTTAGAATTGAAGAATATCTTTGAGCTAATGCTAAATATGGAAAATAATTTTGAATGATATGATTATCAAAAAAAGTCTGATGTGAATCAGGCTTTTTTCTTTAAAGAAGAGATTAGTTTAATTGATAGTTTGATTTTATTAGATTTTTCTTTCTATTCGTCAAAATGGATCTCTGATCGATTTTTAACTTTTGTGATAAGTGGATCTTTTTCTGGAGAGTAATCTTGATTTCGAGGATTATCTATCAGAAGGACACGGATATTGCTCTTAGCAATTGCTCTTGCATATTCTAAATTATCATCAATCATGAGTTGGATTCAGTATTTTTGACACATCTCTTCCTTGGTAAATTGAGGCTTCGTAGTATCATGATAGTTACAAAAGATAATTTTTTCAAAGATTTCTGGATAGTAGTCCTTGATTCGTTTTTCTGTTGCAGGTTGAACGAGTGGACCTCTTGCTGTAATGGCGTAGAGTGTGTGCCCTTGTTTTTTTGCTTGTTCTAGTACTTCTTTTGCTCAAAGAACAGGCTGAATACCTCAATGCTCAGCTGAATATCTCATCCCATCTGTGAAGAAGCTTACGGCTTGTTCTTTCCTGATATCTTCATATCCAGGAATATTCGGAATATAGTAGGAGCTAAACTGTTCTCTTTTTAGAGGTTTTCAGGCGATTTGATAATTATGAAATTTTAGTACAAAGTCTAGGGTTTCAGCGATGACTTCATCAATATCAACTCAAATAATCATTAGGATCTAGACGCAATGGATAAAGTTGTTTTTGTATATTGACTGTTTTAGTGGCAATTTTCTTGTTCAATTTTAATACTGAAATCTCTATATTGGATTCTATAAGCTGCAATGTAATTTGCAATGTTATCCTTTTTTTCTAAAAGAAAATTTTCAGAGGTAGTGTGGAGATCATTAAGAAAGTCTCTATCAGAACATCCCTTTTCTTCTGCAAAATTGATTAACTCTTGGAAATCATCTTCTAGTTTGTATTTTTGTTCTAGAAGTTGTCAATCTCTCCCTATAAGTTTATAGAAGATGATTTCAGATTTTTGAAATACCATCTTGAAACCTGAATATAACGCGATTTTTTCAGCTGGATTTTGGTGAAGATAGCAAAAACACGTTGTGAGCAGGATAAGCCCAATAATAAGCTTAAAAATATTACTGGTGAGTGTATTCTTCTCTTCTTTAGTCATAGTTGGTTTCAAGCTAGCAAATTAAAATTTATCTCTTCAAAAAACAAAAGCCTTCCTATCCCTGATTAAGTGATAGGTTGGCTTTATTTAGTAGTTTAGTATAAAAAGTTTTGAAACTGATTATTCGTTTTCAGATTCAGTTTTTTCATCTTTTTCAGCCTTTTTTGTGCTTTTTTTAGCTTTTGAATTGATTGCATCAATTCCGCATCTGATGTAAGTATTGAATGTTCCAGAGATTGCGAGGATACCAACTAAAAGAAGTAGAATTCCCCAGATGAAAGATCTAAGCTGCCATAATGCGCAAAGTACAAGAATCACTCCTATGATCATAGTGATTTTTTCTTCTAGACTTGAGTTATTCCACCAGTGCATAAATCCTCCAGCCATTTTCTTAGTTCACTCACCAGCTGCTCAAAGTTTTTCTGAGATGGTATGAGTTGCTTGATCAAATTTTTCAGCTGCAGTTTGTTCTTTTTTTGTCATTGTTTCTTTTTTAGAAAGATAAAATACACTTTCTTTTATAGTTTTTACCTTAATATGCAAGAGATTTTTAATATTTTTGCTCAAAAAAGGGAGAAAAATCAGATTTATTTTGTTTTTTTATTGAAGTGATCAAAAAAGGCCCCTTAGAATACTAAGGGGACCTTTACAGACGTATGAATACAGAAAATTATGAGATAGTTGTTACCCATTATTGGGTATTTTTTACTTTTCGGAACTCATAGAGTTCTTTTTGCATGTGAATGAATTCCTGATCTTGTTGGAAAAGTTGAATCTCTTTTGCAATTCTTCGTGCGAGAGATCGGATCCTTTTCCAGAGTTTTTTCGAAAAGTTAATGAGTTTTCTCGTAAGAATGCCGAAGCGATTCTTATTCTCTTTGCATCGCTGAAGACTGCAGAGTATCCAGTAGCCGAATGCTTTATAGAAATACTTGTATGGTACTTTGTTTGTAGAGATGAATTCATCAAGTTTTTCTATCTTTTTTACATAAAAGGTATGCAAAAGATCAGCTTTTTTTGTTACTTCTCCTACAAATATAGTATTATCTGCTAGGAGATTAATTTTTAGTGTTTTCATATTTTTTTATTTGACGGGTACTTTCACTTTATACATTTTTATTTTAAAGTCAATCCTTTATAGGTAGAATAATTTCCCCTCCCTTTTTTTATATATTTTTCCGTACTAACTTACTTTTCTCTGATTTTTATGAATATTAAAAATATAATATCATTAATTCTGAAATGTCAAGATTGTGATTTTGATTTTGGCTTGCATTCAAATGCGGGATTTCTAATATTTAGGTGATTTTAGAGTAAAAAGAAAGAAAAATCAGATTTTTTATTTTTTTGAAAAGTATAGTTATGAGTCAGGATCTTTTCCAACAAGAAGAAAAACATGAGAGAGTACAGCAACATCCTATAGAAAAGGAGATTACCCAGTCATATATTGATTATGCGATGTCTGTTATTGTTTCTCGTGCTTTGCCTGATACAAGAGATGGATTTAAGCCGGTTTTGAGGAGGATCCTTTTTGGAATGTATCAGATGAATAATTTTTATAATCAAAAACATAAGAAATCTGCGAGAATCGTCTGAGACGTAATGTGAAAGTACCATCCACATGGAGATTTTTCAATCTATGAGGCAATGGTGAGACTTGCTCAGCCTTGGTCACTCAGATATCCGCTTGTTGATGGACAGGGAAACTTTGGGTCTATTGATGGAGATGGAGCAGCGGCTATGAGGTATACTGAGGCAAGATTGACTAAGATTGCTGAGGAAATGCTTGAAGATATTGATCAGGATACTGTTGATTGGAGAGATAACTTTGATGGTTCTCTAAAGGAGCCTGTCATGCTACCGACAAAATTTCCGAATCATCTTTGTAATGGAACGATGGGAATCGCAGTAGGTATGGCAACAAATATGGCCCCTCATAATTTGACTGAAATTTTAGATGCTTCACTTCTTCTTCTCCACAAAGAAGGAAAGTCACAGACGATTTGATTTGATCAAGATGGGAAAGAAATTATAGAAAAAACTCAGGTAAGCATTGATGAAATTATGCAGATCGTAAAAGGTCCAGATTTCCCAACTGGTGGTATGATTTTTGATAGTAATAATATCCTTGAGGTTTATAAAAAATGAAAGTGATGAATTGTTGTTCGTGGAAAAACGCACGATGAAGTGTATGAATGAGCACATGTAATTGTGATAGACGAAATTCCATATCTTGTGAATAAAGCGAGCCTTGTTGCAAAGATTGGAGAATTGGTTGTTGATAAAAAGGTGGAGGGAATTAATGATATTCGTGATGAATCAAATAGAGATAGGATTAGGATTGCTATTTATCTAAAAAAATGAGTAGATCCTGATGCAATTTTGATGCAAATTTATAAATTCACTGACCTTCAGACTAATTTTAATCTCAACAATGTTTCACTCGTTGAAGGTGGAAGTCAGCCTAGACTCTTGAATATTAAGGACCTTTTGATGGAATTTGTAGAGTTCCGTAGAAATGTTGTATATCGTAGGTCAGTTTTTCAACTCAATAAAGCAAAAGATAGGCTTCATATCTTGGAAGGACTCAAAAAGGCTATAGATATTATTGATGAAGTAATTGATACCATCAAGAAATCTGAATCTAAAGCTGATGCGAGAACAAATTTGATGGAGAAGTTTTGATTTACTGAGAAACAGGCTGAGTATATCCTTCTTATGAGGCTTCAATCTTTGGTTGGACTGGAGATTCAGAAGATTGCAGAAGAAATTGATGCAAAAATCAGACTTATTGAATATTTAGAAGGTATTATCTCTGATCCTCAGAAGCTTGATGAAGTTTTGGCTCAGGAATTTGAATATATGAAGGAGAAATATGGAGATGAAAGAAGGACTGAACTTTCAAATGACTTGAGCGTTTATAATATCAGTGGAAGTTTGAAAGAACTTCAAAAGGCAGCTGACAAAGTAAAAGAAGATGTGATTTGTTGGCTTGGAAATGATTATTCTCTTAGAATTTTGTATCAGACAAGAATTCAGAATATCCCAGAGGAAACTTTA
Organism: uncultured bacterium; assembly: GCA_963552955.1. Lineage (GTDB taxonomy): Bacteria > Patescibacteriota > Gracilibacteria > Absconditabacterales > Absconditicoccaceae > HOT-345. Next base: position 39,648 of record CAUVLQ010000005.1, on the reverse strand, counting down.
GATCTCATCTATACTCATAATCAGGATCAACTTGTGATTATTACTGATAGAGGAGAACTTGTAGTTCAGAGAATTAAAGATCTTGGAAGTTTTACTATGGCGAAACCAGCTTTAAATCTGAATGAACATTTTGGTTTGAAGTGAAAGATTGTCTTCGCAAAAACATTACATTTCCACTATGACTATCTAGTGTTCTTGACTAACCAAAATAGTATTAAGAAGGCTAAAAAAGAGTTGGTATTGAGCTTTAAAAAGTTTCCAACTACTATTATGGGACTTCAACCAGGAGAAAAGATTCTGAAAGTCTTGCCAGTGAATGATTGAGAAAATATTGGTGTACTTTCTCAGCAAGGTTCAATGCTGCTTTTCAAATCTGATGATATTAGACCTATGGGTAAGACCGCTGGAGGAGTAAAGGCAATTGAGCTGCAGGAAGGAGATCAAGTTGCGAATATGTTTTTGCATAATGGAGAGCCATTTATTCTTATCTACTGAGATAAGAACTGAAAATTGCTTTCGCTCGAGGATTTGAAGATATGGAAGAGAGCTAAGAAGGGGCAGATTGTCTCAACAAGTAATGATGTTTTGGTCGGTGGTATTGGAATTGTTGAGTGAGCGATCAGGATCAGATTTGAAGACTGAAGCTTAAAAACACTCCATTCAAATGATATTTCACTAGATGAACCAGAGACTCCACTCTACAAGATGGTAGATAAAAAGATTGATATCGTCTATCGTCCTCGAGAAGAAAAAACTGAAAATATGAAGTATAAGGAAGAAAAGAAAAAGGTTGAAAAAATGGAGAGTGGTTTGTTTGAAGTGGACGAAATTGCTGAGACCGAATCTGATAAGAGTTCAGAGGAATAATTTCAATAGATTATAGTTTCCATGAGATCAAGACGCAGTAATTTTTTTCTAGCTCATGATTCTAGTTTTGCTTTTGTTTTGTATTTAATGACGAGAATCAATCTTGTTCCAGTCTCAGAATTAGCTGATCAGCATTTGATTGCTGAGTGGAGAGAACTTCCAAGAGTTTTTTGATTGGTGAAGAAAAAACTTGATGAGAGAAAGCCTATTATCATGTCTGAAAACTATACTATGGGAACCGGACATGTACGTTTCTTTTATGATAAATTGCTCTTTCTTCAAAAAAGGCATCAAGCTCTGGTCAAAGAAGCTCAGAAAAGAGGCTTTAAGATTACTCTTACTGAAAAGATTAGTCTGAAGTTTTTCCCAAAAGACTATTGTCAGGACTTTAGCCCTTCAGAACAGGATCTCAAAATCTCTCAGCAGAGGATTCTAGAAAAATTACAAGCAAAGCCAGATTTTTACACTTTTTATGGGAAATAGTTGTTTGTATTATAAAAAAACTCCTAAATGGGAGTTTTTTGTTTTTATTTTGATTCCATAGAAATTGCTCTGCGGAGATTAGTTTCAAATGATTTTTGCTATAGGCAGAAAAAGTCAGATTTTTTTGCTTTTTTTGATGATTGTTGTTATAATTAAGCAAAGTGTTTTTTACTTATATTACCTTTTGTGCGTAGATGGCGATAAGAAGAATTAGAAAGCTGAAACCTCATAGACTGACTAAACCAAAGTTTCTCTCTTTTGTAGCATATACTTTGATTCTTTTTTTATGAGCGGTTATTATCTCTAATATCAATCCTGATGCGAATAGTGAATATCGTAAAGACTGGGAAAAGACTCATCAGCAGCCAATGCAATGGGTATTTTTGGCAGATAATGGGCAGAAATACACTTTAGGGGAGAATCCTTTTTGAGAACATGGTGCCCCTGAAACGTATGAATATATGCTCCCAGGTACTGGATCTCTCCTTTCTGGAAGTGAACAAAAGAATGAACAGAAAGCTGATTTTGGTTTTTTGACTGGTGCACAAAATACAAATGTTGCTAAATCCTATAAAAACGCCTATACAACGCTTTTAAGTACGTTAGAAGATCGTAGTCATTTTATCAATAAGGTATTTGAGTTTTTACTGAGAGGGGATATTGTTGAGCTTCCCGAATGAAGTGTAAGATATGTGGTCGCAATGTATGAATTTTGAGATGAAGCAAGACATAAAGTGCTTGATGGTGCTTCTTGTATGACACCGTGGGGATATAGCATTGATGATTGAGCGTCGGTATTAGCTTATCAACAGAGATCAGATACGCCTTCGATTTGTAATATCCAGAGAAGAACCTGTAAAAATGGAAAGCTTTCTGGGCAGTTTACTCAGTCCTCTTGTAATGAATCTAAGCAAGGTAAAATGAAAGAAACCGCTTTTTCAACCTATAATGCTGATCCAAATCCTAAAAAGGAGCTACAGTGAGATATCTTAGCGCAAGAAAAGCGTAGAGAATATCTTGAAGAAAACTGATATATTCAGCCTGATGCTCCTTATTATAAAAATGCTCAATTTAACCTCAATGGGAAAAGAGCACCTAATCCAGCACCAACTACACAAGCTCTTGCTCCAAATCAACCAACTAAGGATGATGTCAGAGAGGTTCCGCTGTCTCCTGATGGGAAGAAGTATTGTACAACGCCTTGGTGAGAAAAAGTTAAATCTGGACAATTTGTGAAGGCTTATAGATTTAGGAATGGATTTTCAGATATCCCTTGTCAGGTTCAGCTAAGGCTTTGTGTTGATGGTGAATTGGAATGAACTTATCAAAATCCTACTTGTCAGCCTTGGGAGACTTCGTATGAGGATTTCTTAGATGGATATATGAATCAGGACCAGCCGTCACCTCGTAGACTTTTGAGAATGCTCCAGACTGAGTTTATTCCGGAGCCAGAGTATGGGAATACTCTTACTCAGCCAGTGGCGTTAGAAATGAAAAAAGTACTGAATTCTGATTTTTAATCTTTTACTTCATTGATTGAATATGACCTCTACAGTTCCAAATTCTAGTGAAGATACCATTATCAGTTTCTTAGCTTTATTCAATCAAATTGATAAGCATTTTGATAAGGTGCTTTGAGAAGAAGGTTTTTCTCCGTATAATGAAAAATTGAAGAAAATTTCCGAGGGGAGATATCCGATTTCAGGATTTGTGAGGAAACATATTTATCAGTTGAGAAATTTTTGAGAGTTAAGGAACTTTATTACCCATGGAATCAAAACTAATGGAGAGACTTACGCTGTTCCAACTGCTGCTGCAGTTGAGAGAATTTCTCACTATGTGGAGGTGATCACGGCTCCAGTCAGAGTTATTGATCTTTTTAAAAAGGAGGTCTTTACTGCGAAGACAACGGATCTAGTGAAAAGTATTATTCCACAGATGAAGGAGAAAAACTATACTGCTGTGCCTATTTATAATGCACAGTGAAAATTTTCTGGAGTTCTCAGTGAAAAGAGGCTTTTGTATTGGATTGCAGGACTTTTGATGAACGAAGATTATATGAATCTTGGACTTTTGAAAGTTGAACATATTCTCTCAGAAAAACATGGGAATGATTATCTTTTTGTGCCTAAGACGATGAATATTTATGAGGCAGATGAGCTCTTTACTAAAAAGAAAATGAATAATGAGAGATTAGATATTATCTTTATTACTGAGACGGGAAGTCCTGATGAAGATATCTTGGGATTGATCTCTTCAAGTGATGCAAACGTGATAGATCAGTATTTAATCTTTTAATATATCACTCAAAGGTTGAGAGAAAAAGCTTGATTTTTGAGATGAAAACACTAGTCTAAACGGTATATTTTATCTTATTATATAAGAAATATGAAAAGTAGTAAAACTTTTAAGATCATTACCATTGTGATTTTGGTTATTGCATTGATTTCTCTTGTAGGAGGAGGATTTTTGGCACTATTGGGGACAAAATAGTGATCTAAATTCAGATTCTTTACCTTTTGTAAAATAAAAATGAAAAAGCTGATCTTATCTTTGCTGTTGCTATGTTGAGTGTTTTTTGTTGGAGGAGTGTTTGCGGATGAGCGCTGTGATACTTGTCCTTCTTCTTCAGAACAATCTTCTTCTGAAGGAGGAGAGAAGAAAGATAGTGTATCGAACAAGGAAAGTTCCGCTACAAAAACTAATCAAACTTGAGTTAAAGAAGATGTTTGAATTAACCTCACTCCAGATTGTCTGATCAATGGAGGTTGTAGTTTCTCAATCTATGATGCATTAGATATTCGTAAGGATGCTAGAGGAGCTGGAGAAAAAACTTCGGTAATGAGCTTTGTTCAGGATATTATTATGGCGTTGACTGGATTTATCGGAACAGTTGTAACGCTGGCATTGATCGTCTCTGGAATCTATTATTTGATGAGTCCGATCGATAGTGGAAATAGAGCGAAAGCTATGAAGGGAATTAGGTATTCACTGATTGGATTGGTAATTGTGATGGCGTCTATGGTTATTATTAGACTTGTGCAGTTTATTGCAAAAGGTGGATCCTAAGATTTTTTAGAAGGTATACAAGAAGGAGGAAAATCAGATTTTTCTCTTTTTTTGTTCTATCAAAAAAGATTGAGTAAATTTTCTTGATTTTTATAAGCAAATCATCATACTTGGTTTTTGGACGAATGTCTCTCGCTTTTGAGAGATTTTTTAAATTCTCATTTGTATTTAAGGACGATGAAGCAGCAAGAAGTTGAACAAATTACAAATATTTTGATAAACTGGGAAACTACTCACAAGGTTATCCCTTATTTTTCTGATTTAGTTCAACATCCTGTGTATGGAGCAGTTTTTTCTTCTCTTTCTATTGATGAGAAAAAGGAGGTGGAAAATGTTATTCATGACTACATTCTTCAGAAACTTGATTTAATCACTAAAACCAAAGGTGGTCAGCTTTTTAAGAGGTTTGAGGAATCTCAACCTGAGCTTTTTTGGAGGTTTCGTGAGATGAATGATAAAAATAATACTGATCCAGATTTTCAGTCAGTTGGGAAACAAGTAGAGATTGAAATGTTTAAGCTTGAGGGAATATTGACTGAGAAAATGCTTCAACAAGAAAAAGGACTCGAAAAAGTCGTTGAGTCCTTTTATAATTTGGTATATCTCTTCTTCCCAAGGTTTAATGAGATAGAGTAGTAGCCTTAGAGGCACATATCACTTGGATTTTTGAATCAGGAGATAAGATTGTCCTTATTTACTACTGTTTTGAGAATTTTTTTAAGAAGTTCGTAGTTTTTTTCTAGGGTTTCATCTATTGTTTTTCAATCTGGTTCTTGAATCAGATTTTTTTGTTTTTTTTCTGCCCGGGCTTGGTTGATTTCGTTTTCTATAGGAAGGTCTTTGATCGGGAATGTTTCTAAAATACTGAAGCTTGATTCAAGTCCTATTTCATGATCACGATAAATTTGACCAAGTGCTGTTGTCAGTTTTCAACTATGTTCTCAGAGTCCAGTGATAAAAACGATTTTCTTAGTGATTGGAATATGATCATCATCTCAGAAGCCATTTTCACTTAGCAAGAATCTTGTATTTATAAGCTCTGGATATCCTTTTTTTGTGTATTGCTCTCGAACCTTATATCCCTTTTTTTGAAATTTTGACTCAAATGTGAAAATCATATCATACATCTCACTCATGTTGATATTAGTGATTACGAGCTGAGGCTTTATCCCTGTTGATGTTTCAATCTTTTTAAGAGTAAGCTCAGTATATTCGCAGCATCAGAGCTGTTTTTTTGTCATTGGAGAATTATTGATAATTTCTTGAGCATTGATACACACAAGGATCTCTGCTTCTGATTTGAAATGTGAGATCAGCTTTTTTCTGATATCGCTCTCATATCAATTCAAGGTTCTGCTTGCATAGTCGTCTTTTAGCAACTTGCCATTGATTTTTATGTAAAATTTCCCCTTGGTTTGGGTTGCTCTTGCTGTAATTTCAGCTTGGAGTTTCTCAAGATAGGCTTTTGAGTCAAATGTTCCCTCCATAGTGAGATGATTCTGATATAAAAAGGTTCTCTTTAATTATATTCGATTTTATTTTATTTGTCAAAAGAATCCTATTTTTTACTTGAAAAATGAGTGATAAAAGATACAAAGAAGTCTGATTTTTTATTGTTTTTTCTTGGTAATGAAATTAATTGTAGATTCTGCACAAAGATATGCAAAAATGAGAGCTCATACTGCGACTCATCTCCTTCATGCTGCACTTGGTAAAATTTTCCCAACAACAAAACAGGCAGGTTCTCTTGTAGATAGTGATCTTTTGAGGTTTGATTTTTATGCTGATAGGCTCTTAAATGAGCAGGAATTAGCTCAGCTTGAGAGAGTTATCAATCAAATGATCTATTATGCCTGTGAGGTTTCTACTTTGGAACTTTCACTTGAGGAGGCTCAGAAGCTTGGTGCAAAGATGTTTTTTGAGGAGAAATATGGAGATATTGTGCGTGTTGTACAGGTAAAAAATATTTATAGTGATGAGGTAGCTCCAGAAGTTCAAGCTTATTTTGATGGTTATGGAGCAATGCTTTCTCAGGAACTTTGTTGAGGAACTCATGTAGCTAATACGAAAGATATTGGTGCATTTAGTATTGTTTCTCAAGAGGCAGTTGCTTCTGGAATTAAGAGACTTACTGCGTTGACTGGGCCTAGGGTTTTGGAAAAACTAGAGAAACAGACAAGTATGCTCTGAGACTTGGTCAATATATTGGAGGTGAAGTCTTTTGCTCAGCTTTCGGAAAAGGCTCAAAAATTAACGAAAACACTTGAAGAATGTCAATCTCAACTTCAAGCTATGGAGAGTAAGGTTATCAAAGCTGAATTGTTGTCAGGAGAAAAAAGATCAGATCAGTATTTTGAGGTCATTCTAAAGGTGGCTTCAGATTTGAACTTTAAGATGGTATGAGCTGAGGCAAAGAGCTTATTTTTGGAGAAAAGTGCTTTGTTGTATAATGATTTATGAAATTTTATTATTCTCTGAAAAGCGGGAGTTTCTGCAAAGCAGCTTGCTCAGCAAGTCGCTCTTAAATGATGAGGAAATGATGTCCAAGTCCAAGGAAGAGATGAAAATGTAATCAAACTTTATAGTTAGAAAGAGAATTTTTTAAAAAAGACGAGAAAAATCTGAGCATTATCTCAGATTTTTTTTAATTTTCTATTGCAATTAGAGAACAAAAGACTATACTCTTTTACCAAAAACAAAAAAACATACTATATGGCAAAGATCGTCGCAGGCATTTTGAGCAAATTCTTCCAGCTCTTCGCCCAAAAATCAAACTACAAAGTGGAAGAAATATCTGAGGATGAAAGGTTTATCCATAGGCTTTTAGCCCCGATTCGAAAAGAATTCGATGTCTCTAGATCAGCTTTCGAGCTCTTCTGTAAAGATATCTACAAGCATAACGAAGCTTTAGGTATCTCCGGAAATTCTAAAGAATTCGAACTAGCAGGGACATGGCACATCTGGGATAAGCTAGGAGGGAGATTTATTATCAATAAGATCTTCGTCAAGAAGAAAGAACCTCAGGTATCTGAGCAGATTCAAAGTCACTACCAACTAAAAGTAAGTTTCTTTGATTCACAAAGAGACCTTGACCGCGGACAAGAGTCCGAAATAAAGGTTGATTCAATTCTCTTAGGAGAAGTCTAAAACGATGCCCTAATTTTCATTCTATCTATCTGAGCCAGAGGTTTTTCCTTTGGCTCTTTTGGTATTGAAAAACTTCAGAAAAGTCCTATATACTTTAAAAAGTAGAAAACTGATTTATTTCTCCTACTTAAATGCAGCTATTTATTTGTGATGATTTTGTAATACAAGGCGAGAAGCTAATTATTAGGGAACAGCCAGAACTTGTTCGTCAGCTCAGAAAAGTGCTTAGAGCTGCTCCTGGATATCATTTTTGGATACAGAGGGCAGATGCTGATTTGAGATATGAGGTTGAATTAGAAAGATGGACTGATACTCAGATTTTTTCTACGATAATACAAAAAATTCAGGCTCCTTCTTGAGATAAAAAACTTGCAATGGCTATTGCCTTACCAAATAAACAGGAAAAACTTGAGTTGATTGTCCAAAAATTGACAGAAATCTGAATCTCAGATATTTATTTTTGGGCTGCAGAAAGATCTGTTGTTAAGGCTGTTTCTCCTCAGAAATTTGAGAGACTACAAAAGATAGTTCAAGAGGCTTTAGAGCAGTCTTATGGTCGAAAATTACCTCAACTCAGATTTATTGAAAATTTTGATGAAATTAAAAATGAATATACTTTTATTTCATTCGATCTTTGAGGTAGCAAATTGCAGCTGGGAAACTCTCCTTTAGATGGATCTTTGCTTTGAATTGTCTGACCAGAGTGAGGATTGACACAAAGGGATTATGATAGCTTTTGAAAAGAAGTCCAAGTCTTGCAACTTGGGGATTCTGTTTTGAGGATGGAGACTGCGAGTATTGTTTGAGCATGGTTCCTGAGTCAGTAGGTGAAGTAGATTTATATTTTACTCAAAAGGAAGGAAATGAATACTCAGAAACAGCAGTCTTTTTTCAGCTTTTTGATACTTTTTATAGGGATAAAAATTCTGATTATTTTCTGATTTTTTATTTATTTTTCTAATAAGGTATGACCAGAGATTCTCTCTAATGGGGCTCAGATGTGCTTTCATCAGCACTGTTTTTCCTTAGAGGTGGCAAAAACGCCTTTAGAGAGGAGGATTGGGCTTTCTGGAAGGGAAAAGCTAGGAGAGAGGAGTGGAATGCTTTTTGTCTTTGATGAGCCTGGAAAGTATAATTTCTTTATGCAGGATACTTTTATTCCGTTAGATATTTTGCGAATTGATGATTCGGGAAAGGTATTACAGATTATCGAGGCAGAACCCTGTAAAATAGATAATTGTCCTACCTATGAGGGAGCAGAGTGAGTGTTTAGGGTGATTGAGCTGAATCAATGAGTAAGTAGAAAAATCTGAATTCAAACGTGAGATATTCTTCAAATTATCGAATAAAAAAGCTCCCTAGAATAGGGAGTTTTTTTGTTTTTTCAAATTTCTTAAAGATTAGTTAAAATTGATGAAATATTGTAGAGAAGACTTTGGTCTGCTTTTTCTTTTCTTTTTCTTCAAGCTCGTCTTCAAGCTTTGAAAGCTCTTCTCTATAAAGAAATTCGAATTTGCTGAATTTATTAGTTACATTAAGTGCTTTTGATGCATCAGTAAGATCAATCTCTTCTTCGTATAATTTGAAATCATCAATTGTTACAATCAGATTTTTCTTTGGTGATTTTAGGTTAAAGTTCAGATGATGTTTCTCATCTTCTTGTCCTGACTTTTGTATGATTTTTCTAATATTGAGTGATGCTGTATTCTCTTCAAGAGAGGTAATATAAGTTATTGTTTCATTTTCTGTAGGAGTTGCAATGCTGAATTCGTTTGTTTTCTTTCCAGTGAGGTTTTCCTGAGTGCTCAGGATTTTTGAGATATTATTGAGTAAGTGAAAATATTTTTTTATAATTTGCGTTGATTCAGGAGCTGGCTCGAACTCGAGTTCCTGATGAGCAGAGAGTTCTTCGTTTTGAACTACTTTCTCTTCTTTATTCTCCACTTTTTCTTCTTTATTGTTAATTTTTGGATTTTCTGAAATTTTATTTTCGTGTTTTATTTCTACTTTAGTTTCTGTGATTCTTTGATCTTTATTGTTATTGATCTGTTTTTCTTGTTCTTGTTTTTGCTCAGAGAAACTATTTGAAGTTGCTTCTGGTTTTATTGTCGCTTCTTTTTTGATTTCGATCTTATCTTCATTGAATGATCAGCTATCTTGAGATGGGATTTCTTTTCTTGAGATTTCTTGAGGTGTAGAGGTTTTAGGCTCAGATACTTCAGCCATTGTAACAGGTTCATTCTGTGATTGAATTACATTTTCTGGAGCCTTAAATTCTGAAACTTCTTCTCTTACTTCAGGAGTTTCTGTTTCTAATACTGATTCTGGCTCTGAAACCGATTCTGAAACTCTTACTTCTGGTTTTGAAATTTCAATAGGTTCTGCTTTTGCTACAGATTCAAAAATATTCTCAACATCTAAGATGGAATTTTCAGTTGATTTAGTCTGGTCTGATTCAGTATTTTCTTCTGTTGTAAAACTGTCTTCTAGATCAAAATTGAAGTCTTGATCTAGCGTTGGATTCGAAATTTGTTCAAACTTCTCAAGATTCGCAAATGCTTCTTGATTCCCTCAGAAAATTTGTTGTCTAGGAGCAGGAGTTCATGTAGCCTGATTTGCTGTTGAGTTTGTTGTTACAGTTGTATCTTCCATCATCTTTCAATAAAGAGTAAAACATATTTATTATATTTATTCTAAAATGTAAAGCAAATTTTATTGATTTTTCTGAGAAAAAAGCAAAAAGACTTGCAAAAATTTTGATAACTTGTATACTCGTCATCGTCTTTTATTAAGACAATTCTTTAATTTATTATTTTTTGGTTAAATGACTGAAGAAATGATTATCAGCCAAACAAAATTGTTCGTGGGTTGATTAAACTGGAAGATGAGGGGAAATGACCTCAAGACTGAATTCTCTAAGTATGGAGAAGTGGTATTTGCAAGAGTAAATCTTGACAGAGAAACCAAGAAGAGTAAGGGATTCGGTTTCGTAGAATTCCAGAATCCAGCTGATGCTGCAAAGGCTAAGGAAGAAATGGATGGGCAAGAACTTTGGGGAAGAGCTATTAAAGTAGACTTCGCAAAGGAAGATCCAGCTAGACTTGCTGCTAGAGCTGAGTATAACTCAACAAGATCTAATGAGGAAGACGAAGAAGTTGAATTCTAAGTTTTTCAAAAAATATTAAGACCTCGTATCAAGCGAGGTTTTTCTTTTATAAGAAAAGAAGAATCTGATTTCTACTTGCTATTTTTGGGTAATTTAGTATAGTTTCAATTCGGATTTTTATTTTGTATATTTTTGTGTGTAATGAGAGAAATGCAATTAACAAAAATTATCGCAACAGTTAGAGATAATTATGAACTTGAAAGAGTGATTGAACTCAATGATGCAGGTGTGGATGTTGTGAGAATTAACTTTACACATGCAACTCCTGAAACCTCAAAGGATTTGATTGCTGGAGTCGCAGAACTCAATAGAACTTGAAGAACTCAGGTAAGTATTTTGCTTGATACTAAAGGACCAGATATTAGAACAGGGATTAGAGAAACTCCACTTCAACTTAAAAAAGGAGATATCTTCAATATTTATGTTGATCAGACTAAATTGAGTCAGAATTCTGATATTTATTGTGATTATCCAAATATTATTACTGATTTACCTGTTGGATACGAAATTATCGTAGATTCGGGTGCTGCAATGGCTAAGGTAGTTCAGGTTTTTGATGATCATATTGCTGTTGAGATTAGTGCAGATGTAGAGATTGGTTCAAGGAGGCATCTCAATCTTCCAGGAATGAAGATTAAACTTCCATCGCTTATTGAAAAGGATAAGACTGATATTTTGTTTGGGATTAAGGCAGGAATTGCTTATGTAGCTGCTTCATTCATTAGAACTGGAGAAAATGTAAAAGAAATCAGACAGTTTTTGGATGATAATGGTTGATCTCATGTAAAAATTATCTCAAAAATTGAGAATCAAGAAGGAGTAGAAAACATTGAGGATATCTGCAGATATTCAGATGGAATTATGATTGCTAGGGGGGATCTAGGAGTTGAGTTGCCAATTTATCAGTTGCCTGTATATCAGAGAAGAATCGCTGAGATGGCTCATAAATACGGAAAACCTGTTATTATGGCTACAGAGCTTATGAAGAGTATGGTGAAAAGTCCATATCCAACTAGAGCAGAAGTGAGTGATGTTTTCAATTCTGTGATGGCTAGAGTAGATGCGACTATGCTTTCTGATGAAACGGCAGTTGGTCTCTATCCAGTGAGGACTGTTGAATATATGGCTAAAACTGTAAAAGAGGGAGAAAATGAAATCGTAGATCCTCATCATGACTTTGAACTTCAGAGTGATGATGAAAATGAGTTTCTTAAGAAAGCACTTGCAAAGCATGCTTTGATGCTTGCTGATGAAGCTAAAGCTAAAGCCGTGATTGTGTTCTCTAGCACTGGAAAACTCGCACAGTATCTCTCAGCTTTAAAGCCTAATCAGCCTGTATATTCGTTTACGACTGATTATAATACTCATTTCTCATTTGGTGTAAATTATGCGATCTTTTCTGAGTTGATTGATGAGATTACTTGGACTATGTCTGAGGATCAGGAAAAAGCTATCAATATTTTGAAAGAAAAAGGAGTTTTGAAGGCTGGTGATCGTGTTGTTGCTGCTGGGGTGAGAAATGTTGGAGTAAACAACCCTCAACAACAAGTGAGAATTATTACTGTGAGATAATTATCTTGTTAATGAAAATAAAAAAATCTGATCGTTCGTTTGAGGTCAGATTTTTTCTTTAAAAAATGAATTGAAAAGCTGTAGGAAAAAGCTAATCTAAAAGAAATCTTTTTACTTTTAATATTTTGGCGATGAAAATTCTTGTTCAACAGCAGAAAGCACTTAATATGCTTGATATTGCAGCAAAATTTGTTTCTAAAAACTCAACTCTCCCAATTTTGCAGAATATTTATCTTAAGGCGTCTATTGATTCGCTTTTGATCAGAGCGACTGATATGGAAAAGTATGTTGAGATTGAAATCCCTTGTGAAGTGCAAATTGAAGGAGCAATTACCATTAATGCAAAAACTTTTTTGGATATTTTGAAAACTATTGAGAGCGAGAATATTGAGCTTTCTGTAGATCAAAAGACAAATATTATGACGATAAAAACATCAAAGGATACTTTTGATATTAATGGAATTGCAGCAAGTGAATATGTGGCCCTTCCTGAAGTTCCTCAAGAGAATAGTTTTGTTCTTGATACTTTGGCTTTCTCAAAGGGAATTGATCACGTAGAATATGCAGTTACCGAAAAGAGTTTCTCTCCTGTATTGACTGGAGTTCTGATGAAGACTGGAAAGTGAGATGCTAGTAATAAGTTGATTTTCGTTGGTACAGATAGTTTTAGGCTTTCTGAGTATAGAGTCAATCATACGAATGCTTCAGATTTTTCTCTTATTATGCCAAAGGCTTTAGTAAATGATATGAGAACTGTTGTTAATTTTGCAATTGGAAAGGAAGTTGCTGATATGAAGGTAAATTACTCTGAAAATTTGATTGCATTTTCGTTTGTAATTGAGGATATTAAGATTATTGCAACTTCACTTTTGATTCAGGGGAATTTCCCAGAATATGAGAGAGAAGAAGTACTTCCTACGCAATTTGTAACCAAGGTGATGTTAGATAAAAATGAGTGTGAAAAGGCTATTAGAAAAATCTGAATTTTGACGAGGGATATTAATAATTTTATCCAGATTGAAACTAAGGATTCAAAGGTTATTATTTCTTCTGGGAAAACTGATAAGGGAGCTGGAATAACTGAGCTTGCTGCGATTATTGATGGTGAGCCATTAACTTTCGCTGTAAATGGAAGATATATTAGCGATTTTATTAAAAATATGGAATCAGATACTTTGGTATTCAATATTATTAATAGCCAAAAGCCAGTTGTATTGATGGATAAGGATGAAGAAAATAATAGGTATGTTGTGAGACCTTTGATAAATAACTAAAAATCAGATTTATTCTTCTTTTGTGTATAAAAGATGAAGATATTGTTTCAAAATAAAAAAGGTTTTACTGTTCTAGAAATGATCATTGTTGTTGTTGTCTTGGGTATTTTGATGGCTGCTGGGATTTATAGGCTTTGAAATTTAGATACTAATAGGTTTCGTGCTGAGGTTTGTGTGAATGAAATTTATGGTAGTGTTTCAAGTTTCGTATATTATGCCTCTACAAGTAAGATGATAGATGGTAATATACCAGTTTATTATCAACTTTCTACCAGTGGTGAGAATGATTGAGTTATTGATCTGAAGTATGCGATAACTAATAGATGAGAATTTTCTTTCACAGGGGGACACATTGTTCTTTCAGAGAAGGAATCTTGTAAAAGTTGAACCGCTTTCAAGGTAAAATCTACTTCAAGTTTCACTACATTCAAAATGCATCCAAGATTCAAGCCAGTAGGAAATAGAAATGGTATTGAGATGAACAATGATCAAGGGGCTGTAATCTTTAAGTGAAGTATAGATTTTCAGTTTTGTTCTCCGGCTAATGATCCTAAGTGCTATGATTTTGCAAGGATTTTATTTGATGCGAGAACAGGAATTATTAAAAAAGCGTTTTGTAAATTTTATAAGATAAGTGATGATCAAGAAGAAGATAGGAAATGTAAAGAATGGAGCGCAGAAATTGCAGAGTAACGTTAGGGCAGAGAGGAGAACTCTTTCGCCTTTTTGCTTTTATGAAGCGCTTGGATATCCTATTCCTTTGAATTCTAGCGTTTTTGCTTATCTGCAAAAAATAACCCCAGAAAAAAGCGGAGAAAACTCAGATTTTTGATCTCATTGAATTGACTTTTCTCGAGAAAAAGAAAATCCTTACCATAAAGAGTATCTTACTTTTATTAAAAAGTGGAGTTGGCTTTATAAGCAATTCCCCTTTGTAGATGCGATATATTTGGCTAATAGTATGAGCTTTAATGGACTTCATGCTGATTCAGATATAGATCTTTTTGTTGTTACGCAGGAGAGGAGAGTTTGGTTAGCTAGATTTTTTATGACGCTGATGATGTGAGTATATTCTATTAAGAGGAGTCGTAAGACCACAAGGAAAAGGTTTTGTCTGAGTTTTTTTGTTGATAGGAATAACCAGAATTTAGGATCACTTCTTTTACACAAGAAAGATATTTATTTACCCTATTGGATTGCTCATCTTGTCCCTGTATATCTTCATGCTTGAGCTTTGGTATATTCTCAGAATCTCTGGGTTCAGAACTATCTTGCTAATTGGACTCCTCAGCAGCATATTTCTCTAGGAATTCATCCGTCTTTGGGAATTGGATTCTTTAGAAAAATAATAGAAATCTGTTTCTATTGATGGATTGGAGATTTTTTTGAGTATTGTATCCAAAAAATCTGGTCGCTGCGTATTCGTTATTTGATTGCGAAAAAACCTGAATTACATCGTGGTGTTTTATATACAGAAAGTATTTTAAAATTTCATAATGATAAAAGAAATCACTATTCTGAACTTGTTTTTTTTAAGAGATAACTATTGGTTATCTCTTAATTTTTTAATTAAAATTTGTCTGATAACTATTATATAGCACAATAGTAAAAAATGCTATTGTCTTTTCTGTTGATATTAGTAGAGTAGGGATTGTTAAAAGATCTTTATTTTATTTATAGCTTCGGTATATGAGGGACATTAAGGCAGTATTTGATATTGGAAATGATAGCATAAAGGCTATTGTCTTTGGAAAGGATAATGATAAAGATATCATCCTAGCGAGACAGATGGAACCTGCTCTCGGATTGAAAAAAGGTAAGATTTTGGATGCTGAGGCATTTACTACAACTATCAATAAGATTGTAGAGAATTTTAGTAAGAAACTTGGTGGTGATTTTATTGAGGAGGTTGTTGTTGGTGTTTCTCATCCAGAGATGCTCGTAAATAGAATCATTGAGGGAAAAAGAATTATGCAAGCTGAGGTTTGAAATGATGATGTTGATCATCTCTCTAGAATTGTTGCAGAGATTGCTAATAAAAATAACTACGAGACGATTAAGATTGTTCCTGTATGTTGGATTATTGATGAGGATAAGAGAGAGAAGGATCCTGTTGGTCTTAGGTGTAAGAAACTAGAATTGATGGCAGATGTCTTCATGATTCCAAAGAATTTTTATACAGGATTGATTGATGCATTTGATAAGGTGGGGCTTGGTATTTCAGATATGATTCCAAATATTATAGCTGCAACTTCTATTTGTATTGACTATGATCATAAGGATCTAGGAACAGTGCTTGTAGATATTGGGAAAAATCAGACTTCTTATGTTATTTATGAAGATGGATATCCTCTTGGATATGGAACGATTCCTATGGGAGCAGAGGATGTGACTAAAGATATTTCGATTGGAATGCAGGTTGATATCAAGGAGGCTGAGGAGATTAAAAGAACAAGTTGAATGGCAGTTATTACCGAAGGTCTTAAATCTGATAACCAATTGGATTTAATCTTCCTTTCAGAGATTATTAATGCAAGATATGAGGAGATTTTCCTAAAGGTAAACCAGCATTTGGAGAGGATTGAGAAAGATGGAAGGCTTCCTGGTGGAATCTTATTGATTGGAGGTGGAAGTAAAATGCAAAATGTTGATTATTTGGCTAAACAGACCTTTAAACTTGCAACATTTTATGGAAAAGATTTAATGGTGAATGTAGGTGATCTTTCGTTAAATGTTCTGTTTATTAATCTTTTGTGAGTGTACTTCTGGTCTAATAAGTATATGGATATAGACTCTAGAAAAACTAGCTTTAAAACAGGAAAAATATTAAACAAAATCTGAAACTTCTTTAGGGATTTGATTTAATCCTAATTACTATCTTATATTTCTTTATTTATATTCTTACTATCTAACTAATGGTTATCAATGAAATTATTCCTGAATTTATCCCAGGAGCAAAAATTAAAGTATTCGGTGTTTGAGGATGTGGAAATAAGGCACTTAATAGAATGATTCAAGAAGGGCTTCAAGGAGTTGAGTTTGTAGCAGTAAATACTGATGCTCAGGATTTGGCAACAAACCTTGCTCAGAAAAAGGTAAATATTGGTCTTAATATTACTAAGGGACTCGGAGCTGGTGCAAATCCAGAAATTGGTAGAAAGTCAGCAGAGGAGGATGAGATGAATATTAAGTCAGTTTTACAAGATGCTGATATGGTATTTATTACTGCTGGTATGGGATGAGGTACTGGAACAGGTGCCGCTCCTGTTGTAGCAAGTATTGCTAAGGAAATGGGAATCTTGACAGTTGGAATCGTAACTAAGCCTTTTAGTTTTGAGGGGAAAAAGAGAGCAACTAATGCAGAAGAAGGATTGAAAAAGATGAAAGAGGTTGTAGACACTCTGATTGTTATCCCAAATGATAAAATTTATACACTAGTTGATAAAAAGACAACATTTAAGCAGGCGTTTACTATGATTGATAAGGTACTTTACCTTGGAGTTCAGGGTATTTCTGATTTGATTACTAAGCCAGGAGATATTAATATCGACTTTGCAGATATTAGAGAAGTAATGCTTAACTCTGGAAATGCGTTGCTTGGAATTGGATACGGAGCTGGAGAGAAGAGAGCAGTTGATGCTGCTAGAAAGGCCATTGAAAACCCACTTCTTGAGACAAACTTGGATGGGGCAAAGAAGGTAATTTTTGCGGTGTCTGGAGGTATGGATCTTACACCGGTTGAGGTACAGGAAGCTGCTGCTATTGTAGAAGAAATTCTTGATGATGATGTGAATATGATTTGGGGAATGAGTTTTGATGAATCATTTGAAGATGAAGTAAAGGTAACTATTATTGCAACTGGATTTGAAGAACAAAGTAAAGAACCTATCTTGAAGCCTGTTCAAAGAAATTTCCTTGGACAAAAGATTGATGCTCCAAGAAGAGAATCTGAAAACTATATTATGAGAGGACTTAGATCTCAAGAAGCTCCAAAGGCGGTAGAAGAGCAACCAGAAACTCCTCAAGAGGATTTAGAGGTTCCAGCATTTTTGAGAAGAAAGATGAAATCATAGTTGAAATATGAAAATGTCAACAGGTAAAAGAGGAGAAAAGTCAGATTTTTTGCATCTTTTGTTGAATATCTTTATACTTAGGTATGTTTAGTTTTGTTAAGACCTAGTAAATATGTACTTAAAAATTACTACTACTGAAAATATGCTTGCTTATGAGGGAGATATTCAAAAGATTTCTCTTCCGACTGAACAGGGGGAGAAAAGTCTGACTGAAACTCCACTTCCTATGGTGATTAAGCTTGTGCCTGGATTGATTAGTTATCAAAATGGTTCTGGGACACATACTTTGAGTATTTCTAAGGGGATTGCTCTTATTGATACTTATGGAATCAGGATTACTTCTTCTATGGTTACTCAGACTCCACTTAAGAAACTGACTGAGCTTCGTAGCAATCAGTATCTGTTGGAATTGAAATTGCAAAAGATGAAATCTGAGGGAAATATTGAAGATATTTCATCATTGATTCTCGAGTTAGAGAAGATAAAGGCTGATATTAGACTTGCTCAAGCGACTTATTAGGAATGATATTTAGAACATAAAGAAAAATCTGACTGAAAGGTCAGGTTTTTTTGATATTTTTTCAATTTTACATTTGAAAAACTGGTCTTTTTCTTTATAGTCAGGAAAGTTTATTTGCGATTGAATATTATGTATTTTGTAATTCTTGGTAAAAATAGAGAACTTAGCTTGAAAGAGCTTGAATATGCTCAGGTTGAGCAAATTGAATATGTGCAGAATCAGAAAATTCTGACTTTTGCTCGTTGTGATGAGGCGAAATTAGCTGATCTTGCAGGAATCATCAAATGGGGGAGGCTCATAGATTGAGATTTGGATCAGGTTTTTTCTGCTTCCCCTGAGAAAAGGATCCTCTGAGTTGCTGATAAAAATCAAGGTATTAATTTGAAAAAACAGTATGGTCTCAAGAGATTTAAGCAGGTAGATCTTTTGCACACGGATCTGGAGGTTAAGATGAAGGGAATTGAGCTTGTGAGGATTGGTTGAAAGTGGGCTCAAGTGCTGGGGTATCAGAATATTAGACTTTACGAGGTGATTGATTTTGAAAAGCCAGGTCGTAGTATGCAAATGGGTATGATGCCTGCAAAGTTAACTCATACCTTGTTGAATATTGGACTTTCTTATCTAAAAGAGCAAGATAAAATACTGATTTATGATCCTTTTGTTTGAAGTGGGACGACAGGATTTTTGGCTAATTATTTTTGATATGATTTCTTAGGTTGAGATCTAAAGCTTACATTTGCTCAAAAAAATATTGATCGATGGCTTAATTCAAAATGGGCGAAACCGGATCTGATTTTTAAGTTTTTTGTTCAAGATGCGACTCAAGCCTTGGTGCAGAAGGAGCTATTTAATCAGCAGGTGCCGCTTATCATTACTGAGGGGTGGCTTTGACCAGTTATTAAGCAGAGTACTACAGCAGAGGAAGTGAAAGAGTATCAAAGGCGGGTGAAAAATGTGTATGTGCAGTGGATAGAACAAATGGCAAAAGCTTTTTTGGACTTGCCAGTGATGGTTTTTACGGTGCCTTGGTATCTTGGATATGAAAACTACTTAGAACAGGAGATTTTGAAAACTGCAAAAGAAGTCTGATTTGAGGCTGAATCTTTACAGGAACTCTATAAGAGAGAGCAACATAAGGTAGGAAGAAAAATCATGATATTAAAAAAACCTCACTAACAGTGAGGTTTTTTATTAAAGAACTGGTAACATTTTTCTAGGATCTTAAAACACCAGTTAGTTGGTATAAGAAGTCGTTTTGGACATCGTGTCGTATTGAGATTAAAATGATGTATTGCATAGGTATTTTTTGTGATTTTCATCTCTTTGGGAGAGTGAAAAAAGGCATAAGGATAAAAATATTCTGAGGGGTAAACCGTAAAATTTCAGAGTTTTTGAATCTCATTGTTATTTTTCTTGAGTCAGTATTTTTTGAGAATCTTTTCAAAAGAGTAGGTAATAATGATTCTGGATTTTCTTGTTTCGTAGAAATTAAGAATGTCTTTTAGTATCGGATTTCATTTTTGAGCTCAAAAGATGGATCCTCATACGTAAAATATATCCTGAAAACCTGTAAATCACTTCTGATCAAGTAGAGGATCTAATGATTGTAAGATCTCAACATCCGTATCCAAATAGATCCCTCCTTCCTGATAGATAATATCAAAACGTGCATAATCTGAGGCGAAAGCATAGTTTTTTTTAAGATATTGTTCATAGAGGTAGGGGTTCTTCTTGATGTCATAGTTTTTCTCATTTCGTTCAATAATCTCATAATCAGGACAATATTTTTTCCAAGAAGAAAGAAAAGTCCGGAAATATTCAGGTTTTTCTTTTGTTCAAAACCAGATGTAATGTAGTTTTTTTGGGATCATTATGAGTTACTGTGTTGTTTATAAATTTTTTTGAGAAGGAATTTTCAGATTAGTCTAGATAGTGTTATGGTGGTCAATATTCCGAGTCAGATTCAGAAGATAAGCCATCAAAAATTCGTTTTTGTATTAAAGTATTGACCAAAATAAAATCCAATATAAATAACAACTATCGTTGAAAGAAGGCAGAGTGGGAGATCTTTTTTTATAAAATCAAACATTTTTACTTTGCTTACTCACAGGTAGATGAGTCCAATACTTGTGATTGGAGGGGTATATTTAATAATGATAAGTTTTTCAAGAAGCGGGTAATTATCTATGGTTTTTGTTAGTTTTTGAAATGTTGGAGATTTTGCTCAAGAGCGCCGTTTGCTAGGGAAAAGTTTTTCTCAATATTTTCCCAAGAGGAAATGCAATAGATCGCCTCAGAAATCTCAAAACAATGAAAGGAAAAATAAAAAGGGAATTCAGATTCATAATTGTGGAGATAAAATAGTCAAGGTTAAAATTACTATTGGACCTTCTAAGAGAACAACTATTGCGATAAGAATATAGAAAATTCGAGTATATTCTTGATAAAAGGAGAGTGCGTATTCTAACATAAATTATTGATCGAGGTATTTGTAAATAGTTTCTAAGGCTTGCTCGCTTTTGATTTTGGTTTTGAATGGCTGAATTTCTGAGAGCTTTGAAATAAGGCTTGAAAGCTGATCATTATCATTCCCACTAACGAAGTATTTTTTTGCTCACAGATACTCTGATAGATAGAGTTGTTCAGTTTGATTTGGAGTAGGGAAGAGAATGGCCGGTTTTTCTAGTTCAACAAGATCCATGATTGTTGTATAGCCAGCTCTAGAAATGATTGTTTTTGCGTTTAAAAATCTTTTGATCTTTTCTTCTCCAGCCAAAAATCAGTAAATTTCAATATTATGTTGTGTATCATATTGATAATATTCTTTTTGAGTGGTGTCTCAAAGAATGAACACTTTCTTTCATGGTAAAGCTTTGGCTTCGTTTAGAAGTTTTTGGATGAAAGCGCCTCTATGTTGTGCTAGATATCAGCTAATCGTGAAAAGATAATGAATTGCTTCAGATTTTTCTTTATTTTCTTCTCATCAAAAACTTGAAATAACGCCCACGTAATTATGCTTAACTTCATGGATTCGCCCAGGATGAGAAAGTTTTCCTGCTAAATTATATTCACTATCTTCGTAGTCGGGAATAAAGATTCTTGTGAATTTTTGGAAGTATTTTTTATTGAAATAATCCATGAATTTTTGTGAGAAAGAAAAGATTTTTGGGATATGAAAAGAAAGTTGATGGGTTAAAAGGAAAGATTTGGTTTTCTTGCTAAAAAAACCATACTTCCCATCAGAAAAAATGAAACTATAATCAGTTTCCTTTTCTAGTTTTTTAAGGAGTTTTTGTTCTCTTCTTATTCTGATGTAGGTGGTTAGAAGATCTGAAATTAACATCACATAGAATGATCGTCAGCTCCCTCTTTCTAGTGCTGGATAATCAATGAGTTCAAAAAATCTGACTTTTTCTCCATGGAGTTCAGTCTTGAGGTAGTTGAGAGCATTTCCAAAGCAAACAATATCAAGGTGGTAATCTTGTTTTAGATAATGCTTGATGATTGGAAGGGTTCTTGTTGCGTGACCAAGCCCTAGTGTTGATATGGCAAAAAGTGCCTTTTTCTCCATGCTATAAGGAGTGAATAAAAACTTTGTTTACTATAGTTATTTTTTGCAGATATGCAATAGTGATTTTCAGAGTAGGATAGTGTGTGTTCTCTTCTTTAGTAGAGGAGATATCCATATTTTTTGATGATCGATTTTATATTTTCTGTGAGAGATTGGTCGATAGAGGAGCAGAGGAGTGCTAGTCTATTGAGGCTAGTATTGTGTTTATTTTCTTTTAAAATCTGCTCTAGTACTGAGATGTTTACATGTTTTTTGTTTTTTCTCAACCATTTTTTTATAAGTTCTTCTGCATAAGATTGCTGTAAGGGGGAAGTGTTATAAAGTGTCTCAAGAATAGCTAGTTCTGGTATTGCAATATTAAACTTTTGCGTTCCAATTGAGATCTTGTGGGTAAGTTTATAAAAGAACGGAAACAGATTTTTCTTCTTATTAGTATATGTCTTTAAGAGTGCTTGTTTTTCAAAAAGAATTGTTTCTGTGGACTGCTTACTTGGTGTGACTAAGAGAATTTCCTCTGGGATTGCGTATGAAATTAGTGCAATCTCAAGTGCTTTAAGTCATCAAATATATCGTTTTCAAGGAATGAAATCTTTACAGTGTTTGTTTAATATTTCCCAATAATACTTTTGAGAAATCGTTTCATTATCTAGTGTCTCTTTTGTATTGGCTACGAGGAAAAGATTTTTTTTGAGATTTATGAGATGCCCTCTAAGTTTTAGATAGTAGATAACTTTGTACATTTTGCTTTCAGAATATTCCGCTTCCAAGAGCGTCTGAAGTTGATTTTTTATCATTATATTTGTGATGATTTTCCCTTGGTATTTTTGGAGTTGTTCTGCAATGAATTCTAGATTGCTTTTTGCCATTTATTAGTTCTATACTATTAAAATGATAAAAAATTTATAGCGATTTATCCAAAAAAAACAAGTTGATTTTTCCTAAAAAATTCTTTTAATTTTTCTATTGTATTTGGCTTAGAAAATCATAGAAATTGAACTGTCATAAATGACATGAAATTTATTTATCTCACAATACTCTTGCGATGTTTCAGATGCCACTCATTGACTTTTGAGCTACAGATACTAGAACAATTGCAGTTGAGGGAATTAGAGCATCTGTTATGCAAAATGATCAGGGTAAATATGAGGTGCTTCTCGAGATTAATTCAAATAAAATGTTGATCGCGATGCAAGGAGCTCTTGATTATATTGAACAATTTGAAATTATTGCGGTGAGAGGATTTATTGAGCTTTCAACATCGTTTATTCAGACAATTAAAAGATTGGTTTGACATTTGCTTTGTAGATTAGACTAGATAAAAAAATATAAGAGCTTTTATTCCTCCGAAAATAAGAGCTTTTTTAATGCTTAAAATTGAATGATGGTTGAAAATCCACAGATGGAGATTATGATTAAAGAATATTCTAAGAATCCTCTTTGTTATTATGAAATGAAAGATCCTGATATAACTAGACACGAGGGAAATTTTATCTGTTGAGATGATATTACCGTTTATCTCAAAATCAAGGATAATCAAATTCTAGAATATAGTTATGATGGGAATCCTAGCACAGTTAGTTTGGCGGCGGCGAGTTTTCTATCAGAATTTTTGGTTTGAGCCACTCTAGAGGAGGTTTTGACTTGGAATTATGAAACTTTTATTGAAAAGTGATTTGAAGTTTCTCCAAGAAGAAAGAGGGCAGCAATGATAGCTCTCTTGTGAACTAGAAATGCTATTCATGCCTATCTTGAAGATGGACAAGAAGATGAATTTGATGATTTAATAGATTAAACCTAAAAAAAGTCTTGAAAAAGGGTAGTAGTTGTGTACAAGTAGTGAAAGATGTCTACTGATTTTATTTTCTTTTAAAATAATGTTTAGACTTCTAAAAGAGCTTATCTTGGCGGTTGTGATTAACGCTGGGATCCTTTATGGGCTTAATTATTATCACTTTGCATTAGAGATTAATGTTCAAACTGGGGGATTAAAGACATTTTTGGTCCTTGGTTTTATACTCTGGATTGTCAACTTTGTCTTGAGGAAGATTCTTCATATGTTGGCGCTTCCTCTTAGAGTTTTGACTTTTGGACTGATTTCGTTTGTGATTAATATTTGAGTTATTTACTTTTTTGGTCGGTTTGTGAATACTTACTATCATGATTTGGCTACGATTACCTTATCAGAAAGTTACTTTAAGGTATTGATTCTTTCATTTGTTATTACCTTTGTATATTCATTCCTTTATAAGCTTCTTAAGTAAAAATCTAATTAAAATAGGAGAAAAAATCAGATTTATATTTTGTTTATATTTGTGTTAAGTTATTATGAAAAATTACAGTATTACTAGAGAAAAAGCTGCAATTACGCTTTGAGTTTCTACAAGAACTATTGATAGATATGTTAAAAGCGGAAAGCTCTCTTATAAGAAGATTGCGAATAAGGTGTTGCTTGCTAGGGATGAAATTGAGGCTTTGCAAGAGGAATTTTCAAGTCTTCGTACTGAGGTAACCAGTGAGCTTATTCATGAGGCAACGCCATCAAACCAGCCAACTACAACGAATCCAGTTGCGGTCAGAGCTGACCTTGATCAAGCAATTGATGAAAAGATTGAGAAGTTTTTCTTGATCTTTAAGGAGAAGGATAAAATGATTGAGGAGAAAAACAAGATTATCTTTATGCTTCAGCAGAGGATTTGAGAGCTTGAAACTAAAATCCAGTCAATGATTGCGTTGCCAGATTACAATAAGGAAAAGCAAGCTATGATTTTAGAGAAGCAGAAGCTAGAGGAGAAGGTTACTGTACTTAAAGATGCTATCAAAACCGAGAAAATGAAGAGTTTTATTCTTGTGGTTTTGGCTCTAATTTTTATTGGAATTGCGGTATTCTTGCTTTTCAGATATAATATTATTTCCTAAATTTCTCTTTTCATGAAATTACTAACAAAATTTTTGATTCTTTTGCCCTTGATTTGTTCAGGGCTTTTTTGAATTTCTCATGGATATTTATTTTGACTGAAATCTTTTGATAATTCAGTTGAAAATATTGTGCAAATAGAGAAAGAATTCTGAGTTTTTTTGCCTGTTGTGTCTTTTATCTATGATCCTTGGTATCAGTGGAATGTCCCTTGAGAACTAAAAAAGATAAAAGAGCAGCTTGGAGAAAATAGGATTTATCATATCAGTATTTCTCCTAATACTTTTACAGCGCAAGAGGTTGCTGATGGGAAGTTTGATACTGAGTATTTGACTTTTTTTGAGTATATAAAGCAGTATAATTTGAAGGTAATCTTTAGGACAATGCACGAGATGAACTGAGGTTGGTATCCTCGAAGTTCAAATCCAGAAACTTTCAAAAAAGCTTGGATCCATGTTTGGCAGCTTTCAAGACAAGTTGGTTTGGATCGTAGTCATCTCCTTTTTGATATGTCTGTGAATGCATGGGATCTTCCAGCAAAAGATTGAAAAACCTGACAAAAATCAGTTTTTGTTCATTGTACACCAAAGGATAAAGCAAAACTTAAATGTCCAAGTTTTGAAGACTATTATCCAGGAGATGAGTATGTGGATCTGATAGGATTTACTTTTTATAACTGGGGGAAAGGGAATAGTAATAGGCGACGATGATCTCCAGATAAGATCGTGAATAATGCAACTTGGCAGACTCTTGAGAGAATAAAGAAAATTTGAAAACCGATTTTTATTGATGAAGTCTGAACTTCTGCCGTAGAATATCCAGAACCTTATGATTATCAGAGATCGTTGGAGATGTATCAGTCAAATAAAGAGTTAAAAAATGCTTGGCTTGTTCAACTGAGAGAATTTTTGCAGAGAGAAAGTAAGATTGTCGGAGCTATTTACTTTAATGTAGATTTGACGAATTGATTGCAGCATCAGATTATAGGTGAGCTTGATTGGGCTCTAATCAATCTTACAAATGGTAAGTTTTATGAGGGTTTCTGGGATATTTATCAATATGGGAAGCATGATCTTGCTTCAATACTAGAGTTATTTTGACTTGAAGAGGTGAATTTTGCTGGGAAAAAGGCTTTTGTGAGTCCAGAGATAAAAAGGTTAAGTCTTCAGATTGACGGGATTGTAGGTGAGAAGTATAAAACAAAGGAAGAAAAAGCAGATTTTTA
Source organism: uncultured bacterium (assembly GCA_963552955.1). Lineage (GTDB taxonomy): Bacteria > Patescibacteriota > Gracilibacteria > Absconditabacterales > Absconditicoccaceae > HOT-345. Next base: position 13,767 of record CAUVLQ010000005.1, on the reverse strand, counting down.
TCTTCTTTTGTCAGGGAATGTTAAGGATAACTCTTCTTTTTCACAGGCAGTTAGATTTTTATCTCAGACGTATGCTCTTTCAGGAGATCAGTTTTCTGGGGCTCTTACTTCTACTGGTTCCCTCTTATAAGGCACTATTTAATAATGAAAAAAACTCCTAATATTAGGAGTTTTTTATGTTTTCTTGATCTTTTAAAATTGCTTGTTTTTCTATTTCTAATGTGTGAATTTGTTTTTCTAGTTGTAGAATCTCTTCAGGCATTGTCGTAACTCTCATTTTCACTCTTGCTGCGGCCTCATCAAGGAGATCAATCGCCTTATCAGGAAGCTTCCTATCGGTGATATATCTAGAAGAAAGATCTACTGCGGAAAGTACTGCATCATCTGTAATTTTAATTCAATGGTGAGTTTCGTATACAGGTTTGATTCAGCGGAGGATTGCGATAGCATCTTCTTTGGTTGGCTCATTGACTAGAATTGGCTGGAATCTTCTCTCTAGGGCTCCATCCTTTTCAATATATTGACGATATTCATTAAGGGTTGTAGCACCTATGACTTTGATTTTTCATCTTGCAAGCGCTGGTTTGATCATGTTCGCCATATCCATTGCTCATTCGGTTTTTCATGCTCAAACGACCATATGGATTTCATCAATAAAGAGAATGATATTTCAGTCAGATTTTTCTACTTCTTTTAAAATGGCTTTCATCCTTTCTTCAAAATCTCATCTGTATTTACTTCCAGCCATGAGCGCTCAGATATCCAGCTCGATAATTTTTTTGTGTTTAAGCATATCTGGGACATCATCCTTGATGATTTGCTGCGCTAAGAGCTCGATAATTGCTGTTTTTCAAACTCCAGGCTCTCACACAAGTACAGGATTATTTTTTGTCCTACGAGAGAGAATCTGCATAAGTCTGCGAAGTTCTTCATCTCTTCCAATAACAGGATCAAGCTTGCCTTCTTGAGCGAGCTGAGTAATATCTTTTCCATATTTAGATAAGGCTTCAAGGCTGACTTCAGGATTATTATCCTGAATTTTTTCTCCGTTTCTCATATTGAGAATTGTAGTATATGTTGACTCATATGATATTCAGAGCTTTTCAAGCATTGATTTAGTGTCGCTTGAAACCTTGAGTAAAGCCAGAAAGAAATGCTCTGTTGTGATATAACTATCTCACATTTTTTGCATTTGTTGCTCGGAAGTTGCTAGGATTTCTTCTAGCTCCTTGCTGATACTGCTTTCGATATTCCCAGTCGTTTTTGGTAACTTATCAATAAGCATGATGGTCTCAGCCTTAATTTGTCCTTCATTTGCTTTTAGATTTTTGAGAATTGCTGGAAGGTAGCCATCTGCTTGTTCTAACATCGCATAAAGAAGATGTGGCGTTGTTATTTGTGGATTTTTTTGATTGATACAGATGTTGTTTGCTTCTTGAATGGCTTCGCTAGCCTTTATTGTTAGTTTATTGAAGTTCATTATTGTTTTATTAAAAGATAAATAGCACTTATTTATTTGTGGTGCTATATTTTTAATGAAAAAAAATCTGATTTCAAGTCTTTTATAATTTTTTTCATTTATGTAAAATATGATTAATAAATAATAAAAACAATTCTTATTTTTATAAGTATTTATTTCTCTAAAAGTTTCTAGGTACTCTTTATGCTATATTTTAACTTTGCACAATATACCTTGTGCAAGGTTAGAGTGAAAAATAAAGGTAAACTATGGAGTCTAAAATAATCTTATTTTGTAATAAATAAATATGTTAGTTTATAATTGTATTATTTCAATCAGTAAAGAGAGGTATGGAAGGGGAATCCGAGATGAGAAGTGGAGGGGCAGTATGTATGCAAGAATAGTTTGATTTTCTTGCTTTTATATGTTTTTTTCTTATACTCTAGCTTTGCATATTTAACTCTATAAATACTATAACATATATGAAAAAATTAACTATGGCTGCTCTAGGGATTTGAGTGATCCTTTTGGCTTGAGGATTTTTTTTCTTCAGTAATCAGGGGCATTGTGATGATTTGAATTGTAAAAAGTCTGATTTTGCTCAGTGAACCTGAATTATTCAGGAATATTCTGAGGAAAACTTACAGGCTGCCTTTGATAGGAATGATCGTGTTGGGCTTTATTTTAAGGCAAATTGGTGTGGGAACTGTAAGGTTCTTGAGGAGGATCTTATTCAAAAAGGGATCCCAGCTGGATCAACTGTTTTGAGTGTTGATTTTGACCAGGCTTTTGAACTTAGAAAACAATATACCGTAAATAACCTTCACACTTTGGTAGTTATTGATAAGGATATGAATATGATCCATAAGGATAGTTCTGGTGAATATGATACTATCATCGGACTTCTTCAGTAATTTTTAGTATTCTATTTTCATATTATGATTTTGTTTTTCGCATTTTTTGCAGGAGTGCTTTCTGTTTTAGCTCCTTGTGTTTTACCTGTGCTTCCAGTTTTGCTTTGAGGAGGTATTGCTAAGCAAAACTCAAAGTCTCCTTATATTATTTTGATTTCTTCTCTTGTTTTTATCTTTTTGTTTACGCTTTTATTAAAGGTTTCTACCCTGTTTATTGCTGTTCCAAATTACATTTGGACTTGGATTTCTGCCGTTATTATCTTAATTTATGGTGTTTTTATGCTCTTCCCTCAGTTATGGGATAAGTTAAAACTCCTTTTTTCGAGCTCTAAATCAACAGTTAGTGTAAAAAAACAAGAAAAAAAGTCTGGATTTTGGGCTGATGTTTTGTTGGGTGCTTCGTTGTGACCAATTTTTGCTAGCTGTTCTCCAACGTATGCATTGATTATTTCGACAATCTTGCCTCAGAATCTTACAATGGGAATATTCAGTATTTTTGCCTATATTTTAGGTTTCTGATTGGTTTTAGCGATTGTTATTTATTTTGGAAAGGAGGCTGTAAAAAAGCTCAACCGATATGCAAATCCAAATGGTATCTTTAAGAAGGTGATTTGAGTACTCTTGATCCTCACAGGTGTTCTCATTCTTTCTTGAGGTTTTAAGTGGATTGAAGCTAAGCTTGTTGATTCTCCTTTCTGAAAAAATCTGATCAGAATAGAGAAAAATGCTCTTAATAATTTACAATAAAAGCTATATAAGAAAACTCCTCTGTTGAGGAGTTTTTTGTATTTCGAGAACCTTATTCACAGGCTTTTTGAAGGAAGTTGATCAATGGAGCTGCGATTGCTAGTCCCTTCTTGGCTTCTCAGAAAATATCTCATGATATAACAAGTTCATCACTTAGCTTTCTATCTCGGATTCGGTTTTTCATAAAGCAAAGCTGATAGAAAAAATGTTTCTGATTTTTAGGCATTGATTCAATAAATTCATTTGCTTCTTTATATGTCATTTTTAGGATTTTTTGCCATTCTGGAGTCAGCTTTTTTATGCTTTTTTCATCATTCGCAAAGAGTTTTTTTACTGTATAAAGCGACTTATAGTAAAGTATTTCATACTCTCACTCCTCTGCCCTCATTTCTAACTTTCAGAAATATTCTTGAAAAGGTTTAGAAGTCTGGATTTTTTTCCGCTCTTCAAAGTTGAGAATTGCATATTTTCTCATCTTTGGCTCTAATATTGGTCCAGCTCTGAAGGCTCAAACACCAATAAAGCTGTTCTTATTTGCTAAATGGAAGTAAAAACATGGGTATCCACTCCTCCTCTTTTCATAGGAAAACTCAGCTCAAAAGTGATTTTTATATGGTGTTTTTTCTCTACTGTAACGAAGATCTTTATTAAATCTAAACATCGTTTGAGATACTTTTAACTCAGATCGAAAGGGAAATAAGGCCTTTGCACTTTGTAGAAGAGGCTCAAGAAAACGTTGGAACCTTTTCCTCTCTTGTTGATAGAGATCATAGTTTGTATGAAGCCATTCTGTAGTATTGTTTTTTTCTACCGCAGCGAGAAATTTTAGCGTGATTTCAAACATTTTGAGACTAAAGAGAAAATAAAAGATTTAATTCAGATTTTTTTCTTTTTGTGTTCTTAAAAAGAGCTTTATAACTATTGTAGTAAGAATAAATAAGATGAAGAACCACTGGCTTTTTGTGAAAAATCATATGAATTCTAACTGACTATCTGCCCTAAGATATTCTAGTAAGAATCTGATAATTGAGTAATAAAGCAAAAAGTTCGTACTTAATATTCAGATTTTTATTTTTTTTGTTTTAAGGTAGGTTCTTAGTGTCAGTAGCTGTATAATGAATATGGTTGTTCATTCTAGAAGCATTGATAGGAAGTTGGTATTTACTCTTGGTAGCGCATCTATTTTGGTATAGACATATGTAAATCCTAGGTTTTGAAAGAGCTGTGCAAGCTGGCTTGGGAGCTCTGAGATTGGGATTCCATAAAGCTCTTGGTTTAGGAAGTTTCCGCATCTTCATAGGAGAATTCAGAGCGGGACAAAGATAAGAATCATGTCAAAAAGAAGTAAGAAATCAGATTTTTTAAGTTTTTGAAATCGTGAAAAGATTGTGATAGCAATTACTACCCCGATAATCCCTCAAATAAAAGACATTCCTCCTTCTCGAACTTTGAAAATTTCACTAAGATGTGTGAAATAGTAGCCATTTCCGTAAATCAGCACATGCCCTCCTCTCCCTCAGAGAATAACTCATAGTGCGATGACTAAAATCAGGTCTTCAAGATTTTCTGTTAGAATTTTTTTCACTCTTGGATAGGGAGCCATAAATGCTTGTTTCCCTAACCAGGCGAGTCAAATATATCCTAGAAGAAACGCGATTGCGTAGAAAATACCGTATCGATAGATAGAAAATCAAAAAATACTGAATGCAACCATTGCTCTTCTTAAAATAAATGCTTGAGTATATTTTTTTGGGAAAGGGTTTCAATCAGTTTTGAGCGAAAAGCGGAAAAAATTTGCAAAAAAAACAGTTTTGAATATAATTATTAAGGTTTTTACCTTTGATTTTGAAAATTGGATGGCAGATTTGATAAAATCAATTCTCGACTTGCAAGCCGTAAAAGAAATACAGCCAGATTTTTCTGTTTTAAAAATTATTCCTAAAGACTTGGCAAAGTCTGCTCAAATCCTTATTTTTTCTACTCCTAAGAGGAAACATCTCAAGGCTTTAACTACCAATAATCATCCAGAAGAGGTAAGAAGGATCCTTCATCAGCTTGAAAATAAGGGACTTATGACTCAGGTTTTTTATACAACGGTTGAGGGATTTGATTTTGCAATGGAACGATATTCACAAATGCAGAATCAAGCTGAACAAATTGCACAGAAGCATTTAGAACAGCAAAAAGCTGAATGAAAGTCTGCTATTGATCTGATTCAAGAGTTTTTTGAACAGAGAGAGGATAAAGATCCATGAGATTTTATTAAGGAAATGATTAGATTAGCTTTTCAAAGCTGAGCTTCAGATCTCCACTTTCAGTCCGAAGATGAGGGTATTCAAATGAAAATTAGACTTGATGGAGTTTTGCATAGTTTAGTTTTGTTTTCTCATCAGGAGTTTTGGAAATATATGCAGAAAATCAAGTTTATCTCTGGGGTTAAGATGAATATTGAATACTTACCACAAGATGGAAGGTTTTCATTTGAGGCATCAGATAGAAACTGAATTCAAAAGAAAGTTGATGCCAGAATTAACTTTATGCCTGGAATAAAGAGTGAGAATGTTGTGATCAGATTTCTTGATGCTTCAAAAACTATTGATCATTTTGAGGAGATTGGATTTTCTGCTTATCATATCGCACTTTTGAAAAAATATATGCAGAAAACAACAGGAATCATTATTATTACAGGTCCGACTGGATCTGGAAAGACAACTACACTCTATACTATCCTTAAACAACTTAATGATTGAACCAAGAAAATAATTACGCTAGAAGATCCGATTGAATACAAGATTAGCGGAATTCAGCAATCTCAGATTAATTATGATAAATGATATGATTATGAAACTGGTCTCAAGGCAATATTGAGGCAGGATCCAGATATTATCTTGGTTTGAGAAACAAGGACAAAGGAAACGGCTCAAATAGCAATTAATGCTGCTCTTACCTGACATCTGGTCTTTACGACCCTACATACAAACTCAGTGTTAGATTCTCTTTCTAGACTGATGAATATGTGAGTTGAGCCTTATCTTTTGACTCCTGCATTGCAGCTTGTGATAGGTCAGAGGCTGGTTCGTAAAGCTTGTCCTCATTGTAGTACTCGAGAAGATGCGACACCAGAAGAAAATGCTGAAATCCTTGCTCATTTGGAGCATATTCAAAAGTTTCATCCAGATTTTTGATCTTCGTATCAAGGGAAAGTTCTTCGCACAAAATGATGTGAGCACTGTAATCATTCAGGATATAACTGAAGAATCGCAATTCTTGAACTTCTTGAAATTACTGATGATTTAAGGGCAAAAATCCTTAAAAATCCCTATGGTCAAGATTTAACAGAAATGCTAAAAGAATCTGATTTTCTACCATTGCAAGATGATGGAATATTAAAGGTAATATCTTGAGCAACAACACTAGAAGAAGTCCACAGAGTAAGTTACTAATAAAGACTCAGAACTCCTGAGTTTTTATTTTTACTTGACTTTATAGCTCGAGAAGACTAGACTAAGAGATGTTTAGATAATTTTTTCTTGATGCTTTACCTTTATAGCTTTGATCAGTTTGCAGGGTTTGATAGAGTTTTTGCTTATCAATGAGATGAGAAGCTTGCCATCTGAGATTTAGTTTCTTTTGGTGATAACCTCTTTTTGGTCCTGTGAGAAAAGATTGTTTTTCCTGAGCTTTATACTACTCTCTTTGTTCAGGTTAGTAGTTTTTCTCTAGTTGAAAAATCGTTTTTTTCTGAAAAGTATGTTGAACTTTTGCATTGGATGGTCTATTATTGGTACTCAAATTATAAGACAGTTATAAAGCTGTTTTTTGAGTGAGATACTCCTAGTTTACTTCAAAGGAAAGCGAAAATAAATAAAAAAACAAAAAAAACTGAGGTTTCCATCGGAAAACAGCAGATAGTCGCTGAAAATAATCAGATTTTGGTTGTCTTTCCTGATCTTTGGACTCGTGAGAACTATCTTCAGGCAGATAAAGAGGCTTTACTGCTTAATAGTTTAGATACTCTAGCTAAAAAGCAGACCAACCGACGAAAGATAAAGCAGTCTTTGTCTGGTATTATCATTGTGACTGGATCGGAAATTTTTCAAGATTTTCAGAATCTAAGTGATATTTTCTTTGTTGAGCCACAAAAGTGGTACTATGCGAGTCAACAGGATCCTAGATATAAGGTATGAACTGTCCTTGAAAAGATGAGCGAATTGCGGGGAGCTAAGATTACTGAGATTTCTTCTGAAATGTTATAAAAAAGCTGGTTTGTCAAACCTTTTTATTCTGTTTTTATATTGTTTCGAAATTTACTGCTGTTTTACAATGGAGATATTCACTCTTGTGATGATTTCTTTTGTTAATATAAGTTTTTAAAAGCTTTTTTAACAAAAAAGCTATAAAATATTGATATTGATACTAAAAATACTATATTGAAATTAATTTTTATTTTAATTACAATAATTATACAATGGGAAAAAAACAAGTTGAGGTAAGCACACAGAAAAAAAGTATCCTTAAAAAAACTCCTCAAAAAACAAACAGAAAGGTAGTTGGAATTTCAAAGAAATCGCAAGAAGCGCTTATAAAAGGAGTAAAGAAATTTAAGAAAATTATTGAACTTGCAAAACAAAAAAATCTGAATGAATCGGATACAAGTAATATCATCAATGATATGCTAGGAGAAGTTTGGTGATATGATAAGTATTTTGATATCACTACAGAATATAAGATTAAAGGTCAGTTTTGTGATTATGGGGTTAAGATAGATAATAAGCTTAGGATGCTCATAGAAGTGAAAGCAATCTGAATAGATCTTAATGATAATCATGTTTTCCAAGCAATCAGCTATGCTGGAAATGAAGGAGTAAAGCGAGTAATGTTAACTAATCTCAGAGAGTGGAAAGTTTACTATTTGACTTTTGGAGACAAAATTGAAAAGGAGCTGATTCTTGAGATAGATTTCTTTAGTGAGAAGAATAATAAGCTAACTTCTGACTGTGAGTATATACATAAAGAAGCATTTCAAAAACAGATGCTTGAGGCTCTTAGAGAACAGAGAATGGCTCTTTGTGAAGATAATGTGAAGAAAGTAATTTTCTGAAAAGCGATGATTGACAAGTTTAAGTCTGAGATCAAAAAATTAACTGGAATGAAAATCGACGATCAAGAAGCTGTTGAGATTCTAAAGAGCTATATGAAATTTTTCTAGATTCTGATCTTTGTTATTTGATTTTTTCCAAAAATACACTAAAAAAATTATTAAAAATGAAACAAAAAATCTGAACATTAGGTTCAGGTTTTTTTATTGGATTTTTTTTAATTATTTATTTTACTTCCCTTCATTTTAGATTTTCTTAACGACTTTCTTTACCTGATCAAAAAGAGCATCCATCAATTTTTTCTGTTTTCTTCTTTTACGAATGTGGTCAAAGATAGTTACTTTCTCCAGTTTGATACCAGGAAGGTAAAATCTGATCCATCGAGAAACTCTGATTGGAGTTGGTAATCGTCTATAGAGAAAACCTGGTCCATCACAAGTAGCTATAAATTCAAACTTTTTCCCTTTTAATAATGGTTCTGGCCCTTTTTTTGTATAACGATAAGCGAATTTTGCTGTAAAGATGTTCTCATACCAGCTTTTGAACTTTGATGGAGCATCGTTGAACCAAATAGGGAAAAATACTACAAATTTATCTGTTTCTTTGACTTTCCCCTCTCGCCAAGTCCTGAGTTCTGGATCATTCGTCGGGATTTTATCTGATCAGAATGTTAAATATCAGAAATCGCCTTCTTTATCTTGGTAAAGATTGATTTGTTCAACATCATATTTGTTTTTTAATTCATCAAGTGCAATATTCGCAAATTGATGAGAAAGTGAGTTTTCATCTGGATGAACTGTTAATAAGAGTATTTTTTTCATTAAGACGGGAAGAGATAAATTAAGAAAAGTTAATATTCCCTGATAAAGAAGCTCAAAAAGTCTGATTTTTTGTCTCTTTTTGTTTCTGTGGCATTGGATTAGAATATTTTCTAGGTTGATTAGCTTGTACAGACTCGTCTTTCATAGAGAGGGAGAGCTTTTCTCTTTCTCTATCAATATCAAGGACTCTTACTTCTACTTGCTGCCCTACTTTCACTATATCATTCGGATTTTGTACGAAGTAATTCGCAAGCTGTGATTTGTGCACGAGACCATCATTATGCAAACCAACATCTACAAAGGCTCAAAAATCTGTCACATTTCTCACTACTCCTTGCAACTTCATTCAGATTTCTACATCTTTGATATCTAAAATATCAGACTTGAAGCAAGGAGCTTCAATCTCTTCTCTTGGGTCGAGACCAGGTCTTTGGAGTTCTTTGAGAATATCTTGCATTGTTTCATATCAAAGTTCATATTTCTGAGCGAAATTTTCTATATCATTTTCTGAATATTGGGGCAAATCTTGTAATGGTAAAGTCAGATTTTTCTTTTTCATTCCAAGCATTTCTTCTAGAAATGCGTAGGTTTGTTTATGATTATCTGGATGGATCCCTGTACTATCAAGGATTTCTTTACCTCATTTGATTCTAAGGAATCAGATTGCCTGTTCATATGCCTTTGGTCAGAGTCCCTTTACTTTCTTAATTTGTTTTTTATCTTCAAAAAGTCAATTTTCATCTCTATAAGCAACAAGATTTTTCGCAACCGTTGTTGAAAGTCCAGCGATATACTGCAAAAGCGTATAACTTGCGGTATTTACGTCTACACCAACTGCATTTACAACATCTTCGACCTTTTCTTCTAGTTTTTCTTTGAGAAACTTTTGATCAACATCATGCTGATACTGCCCTACTCCAATAGCTTTAGGATCTATTTTTGTGAGTTCAGCTAATGGATCCTGTACTCTATGAGCAATACTGATTGCACCTCTAATTGTTACATCAAGATCTGGATACTCATCTTGAGCTAATTTAGAAGCAGAATATACTGAAGCTCAAGCTTCTGAAGTAATGATATATTGGGTTTTTAGATCATTCTTTTTGATAAAATCAGCGACTACTTTCTCTGATTCTCTACTAGCAGTTCAGTTTCCAATTACAATCAGTTGAATTCAGAATTTTTTTACTAATTCTAATAGTGTTTTCTCTGCTTCAGTAATTTTTTTCTGAGGTTCTGTTGGATAAATTACTTCTTTTGCAAGGAATTTCCCCGTTTGATCTACAACTGCAAGTTTACATCCTGTTCTAAATGCTGGATCAAATCCAAGAACTGTAAGCCCTTTTACTGGAGGGGTTAGCAAAAGATTTTTTAGGTTGTCTCAGAAGACTTTGATCGCTGATTCATCAGATCGTCTCTTTTTATCTGCTCTAAGCTCTCTTTCGATTGAAGGTAGTAAGAGTCTTTCTAGTCCGTCATCTATTGCTTCCTTGAGGTATTCTAGGCTTGAGTTTGAATTTTGGGGAATGAAAAAATGAGATGAAAATTCTGAGATCTTTTCTGCTGAAAATTGCAATTTGATTGAGAGTTGTTTTTCTTTTTCTGCTCTATTTACTGCTAAGTAAGCATATGAAGGGATTTCTGAGAGTTTTTTTTGATATTCTTTATAAATTTTATAAACTCAGTTCTCCTCAAATGTTTTTGTTGCCTTAGTAAAAAGTATCGCGTTAAGCTCTTCAAATTCCTTAATCTTGGCTCTCAAATCAGCATGATCAGAGACTTCCTCGGCAACGATATCTTTTGCTCATTGAATTGCTTCCTGAACTGACTTTACTGAGGTTTTCTCATCTCCAGTGTCTTTAATATATTTCTCTGCCTCTGCTTCAAATTCTTCCTTTGAGAGCTGTGCTTTTGCAAGAATATTGGCTAATGGCTCAAGTCCTTTCGCCTTTGCAATTGTGGCTTTTGTATTCTTTTTCTCCTTAAATGGTCTATAAAGATCCTCAAGTCTTGCAAGCGTCTCAGCTTCAAGAATTTGCTGTTTAAGTTCTGGTGTTAAAAGTCCTTTCTCATCTATAAGACGAAGAATATCCTCTTTTCTTGCTTCGAGATTTTTAGTATAACTATAGAGTTCAAAAAAATCACGAAGTTGCTCGTCTGTAGCTCCTTTTGTCATCTCTTTACGATAACGAGCAATAAAAGGGACAGTATTTCATTCATCTAAAAGCTGAATAATATTTGAGATTACTGAGCTTTCCATTCAGGTTTTTTGTCTAATAATTCAGATGAGTTTTTCCATATGTTTGTGTATAAATAATAAATGCTAGATTTGAGGCTCTCTTTTTTTGATAAGATTATTTTCAAATTTTTCAAGCGCGGGGCTGATCTGGTTCGGAGCAAGTGTTTGTGTTGTCGCTTCCTGCGTGTTCGGTGCATTTTTCACTAGATCAAGGAGTGAGTTGCTGTTTTCTTTGATCACTTCTTGAGCCTTTTCAGATCATGGATTAGGAGTGTTTGCCATAGGAAGAATAGAAAATAAAAAGAATAAAAAATCAGATTTTTATTGTATGATATTCTCCAAAAAATTCAAGTATAAAAAAAGACCTAGAAGGATACTTCTGGTCTCAGATGAGACTCAGAACCGATAGCAAGCCCTTAGAATACAGAAGGCTTTTTAGTCTCAGCAATACATACTGCCAAGAGTAGAGAGCCTTATACCTTCTGCAGACAACAATTTAACAAAATCGGTTCTAAGTCGTTATTTCAACTTTCATTTGGGTAAACTACTCGGTTGAAGTGCTAAGTGAAATTTAATAACGCATTAAATTCAGTTAGTTTTTTTTATTTGTTTTTTATTTTGTTTTACGTTAATGAGCATAGCTTTATTTTTATAAAAAACAAGGACAAAATCTAATTTTCCTCTAATCATTAGTTTGCACTTTTTGTTATTCTTTTAAGTAAGATTATTGACTCTTTTAATTTTCCTTATCATGTTTATTATTTTATAATAATAAAAAACCTGATTCTAACTGGATGAATCAGATTTTTCGGTATTTTATTGATTTTAATAGCTTGCATCACGAACAGCTCCTGGTTTTTCAGTGAATCTCATGATTTCTTTTTGAAAATGAAGCTCAACCTCACCAACTGCACCATTTCTATTTTTTCTGATGCAGACATCTGTAGCTCCTTTTTTATCGGTATCTGGGTCGTAATAGTCTTCTCTATGTAGCATAAGAACAGCATCAGCATCTTGTTCAATCGCCCCTGATTCTCTCAAATCTGAGAGTTGAGGCTTTTTATCAACTCTTTGTTCTACAGCACGAGAAAGCTGAGAAAGTGCCATAATTGGAACTTCTAACTCTCTAGCTAGTTCCTTCAGACTTCTAGAAATATCTGAAATCTCTTGAACTCTATTTCCCGCATAACTTGTCCCATGCATAAGCTGAAGGTAATCAATAATCACAATATCGAGTCAGCCTTTTTCAATTTTTAGTTTTCTCAGTTTTGACTTAAGTTCTGGAACTGTTAATGCTCCTCTATCATCAATAAATATTTTCGCAACTCAGAGCGTACTATTTGCTTCTCAGATTTTTGAGAAATCTTCCTCATTCATCTGCTCTGAACCATTAAGTTTATACATAGGAACTCCAGCAACTTCTGAGAGAATTCTATCAACAATTGATTCTGAGCTCATTTCAAGCGAGATGAAAACTACTGTTTTTTGTTGTTTTAGTGCGACGTTATTGAGTACATTTAGTGCAAAAGCTGTTTTTCCCATACTCGGTCTAGCCGCAAGAATAATCAATTCTCCAGGCTTAAATCAAGTCAGCATCTTATCTATACCTTCATATCCAGAAAACACTTTCGATTCGTTTAGTTTTTCTGGATTATCTGCATATTCAATATACTCCATCACCCTCTTTTCCAAGATGTCTCAGATTGCAATAATGCTCTCCCCTACTTGATTTTGAGTGAGATCAAAAATTTTCTTTTCAATAGCATCAAAAATCTGAAGTGTGTCTTTCTGTTCATAGACTTCACCACTGATTCACTGACAAACTTTTAAAACCTGCCTGAGGAGAGATTTTTCTCTTACAATTTTACTGTATTCGGAACATGGTTGTGTAGAGAAAAGGAAAGAAGAAAGATCATAAAGGTAATCCACTCCTCCAATTACATCTAGATTTCAATTTTTAGAAAGCTGATCAGAAACAGTTACTACATCGATGGTTTTTCTCGCCATTCGCAGTTGCTGAATCGCTTCGTAAATGTAGCTATGCTCTTTTTGATAAAAATCTTTGTACCCTAGTTTATCTGAATCATAAATCCACATTACTTCGCTATCAAGGAGAGCTCAACTAATAACTCACTTTTCAGCCTCTATATTATGTGGAGGAAGATTGATATTTTCAGGCATTTGAGGATACTATTGAAAGATAAATAACTAGAATTTATAATAATAAAAAATGAACTAAAATCAAGGGAAACTTTAGTTCATCTTTGGTATTTCTTTTAACTTTTTTACAAGTTTTTAACAGCAAAGGGGAGTCAGAGTTCTTCTTTTTTTATTCTCTACTGAGTTCTCTAATCTTATTTTTTGCCTTCTCGTTTGCTGGTTCATATTCTAGGGTATTGAAATAGAACTTCTTTGCATTATCAAGATCTCCAATTTGTTCATAAAGCTCTGCTGTAGCGAGCAAATATTTTGGATTTGTAGGCCTAAG